>DATITN010000352.1:0-1625 GCA_035467795.1 Arachnia sp.
GCGCGTGGCATCGGGGTGATCCTCGGCACCCCCACCTATGCGGCCCCTCCGTGGCTGGCGCACGCCTACCCCGAGATAGCGGGCGAGCCGCGCACGGGGCAGCGCCAGCCCTGGGGCGCCCGCCAGGAGATCGACATCACCCACCCAGCGTTCCTGTTCCACGCGGAGCGGGTCATCCGGAAGGTCGTCGCCCGCTACGCGGACCACCCCGCGGTGATCGGCTACCAGGTGGACAACGAGCCCGGTGTCATCGCGCTGCACAACCACGGCACGTTCGTGCGTTTCCTGGACTGGCTCAAGAAGCGCTACCACAACGTCGAGCGGCTCAACGAGGAGTGGGGCCTCACCTACTGGTCGCACCGCATCAACCACTGGGTCGAGCTGTGGCGGCCCGACGGCAACGCCCAGCCGCAGTACGACCTCGCCTGGCGCACGTTCCAGAACGAGTGCACCACCGAGTTCATCGGCTGGCAGCGCGACATCGTGCGCGAGTACGCCCGCGAGGACCAGTTCGTCACCACCTGTGTGGCGTTCGACAGGCCCACGATCGATGAGGCCCAGGTGAGCGCGGGCCTGGATGTCGCGGCGGCCAACGCCTATTACGCCATGCAGGACCACCTGGCGTGGGACTCGGAGCTGGAGCGCCCCGAGCCGTGGGTGCGCACCGGCGTGCACGGGCTGCTCGAGCTGGCGGACCGCTCCTACGGGCTTCAACAGCGTCGGTTCCTCGTCACCGAGACCAACGCTCAGGCCATCCAGTGGGCCTCGGCCAACTATCCCGCCTATCCGGGCCAGCTCATCCAGGCCGGGCTCGCGCTCGTGGCCCGCGGCGCGGCGATGGTGGAGTACTGGCACTGGCACACCCTCCACTTCGGCACCGAGACCTACTGGGGCGGCGTCCTGCCCCACTCGCAGGTGCCCGGGCGGGTCTACCGCGAGGTGGCGGAGCTGGGCAGCATCCTCTCGGAAGTCGGGGGGCACCTCGACGGCTACGTGCCGGACGCCGAGGTGGCCATCCTGTGGGACACCGCCACCAAGCAGCACTACGAGTTCACGCCGCCGCTGAACGACGACGGCGGGACGCCGCGCCGGACGGCCTACCACGACATCGTCGGCGCGTTCCAGCGCGGCGCCGTCGACGCCGGCGCCCAGGTGCGCTTCCTCAACACCGAGCAGTTCCGGGCCATGCCGGCGGCAGACCTGGTGGAGCAGTACCCGGTGCTGGTGGCCGCGTCGCAGTTCGTGGCGAGCGGCCACGACCTGGCGCGGATGGCGCGCTACGCGGAGATGGGCGGCACGCTCGTCGTCGGGCCCCGCACCGGCTACGGAGACCTGGAGGCGCGCGCACGGCTCGCCGTGGCCCCGTACCGGCTCCGCGAGGCGGCCGGGGTGACCTATGAGGAGTTCTCGAACCTGGACGCTCCGCTTCCGCTGGTGGCCGAGGGCATGGCGCTGTCGGAGGGGGCGAGCGGCACGCTGTGGCTGGACGGCTACCTGCCCACCGACGCCGAGGTGCTCGCCCGCTACGATCACCGCCGGTTCGGCGAGTTCGCGGCCGTGACCCGCCGTCGGCACGGCGAGGGACAGGTGGTGTGCGTGGGCACGGTGCCCAACCCGGCTCTGGC
>DATITN010000353.1:0-5983 GCA_035467795.1 Arachnia sp.
CGATCCGTCGCGGCAGACCTGATCGTGGCCGTCGTGGTGGCGTCCCTCGGGCTCTGGACCGTCTGGTCGGACAGCCCCACCGAGGTAGCCATCCTCGTGCTGCTCTCCATGCTGGGGTTCACCAGCGCCGTGTCCGTGGCCCGGATGGTTGCGGACAGACTGGCCACCAGACGCCAGTACAGCGCGAGGCAGCGGCCCCGGAAGGAGACACCGTGACGGACCAGATCTTCGACCTTGTCGCCTCTCTCTTCGTGCTCGCCGGCGCCCTGCTGTGCTTTGGTGCCGCCGTCTCGCTCGTGCGCTTCCCCGATGTGGCGGGCAAGATGCACGCCATCACGAAGCCCCAGGTGCTCGGGCTGCTCTCAGTCACGGTGGGGATCGCGCTCAGCCTGCGCACGTGGTGGGCTGCAGGGCTGTGCCTCCTCGTGGTGGTGCTGCAACTGCTCACCGCCCCCGTCGCAGCCAATCTCGTGGCGCGCGGCGCCTACCGCGCAGGGTTGATCAAGGACGAGCTGCTGATCGTCGATCACCTCACGGAGGACCTTGAGGCGGCGGGCTACACCCGCCCCCCGGAGACCACCCGCTGAGCGCTCAGATCTCGAGCGCGGCAGCCAGCAGTTCCAGGCCGCGCAGCTTCGCCGGCCAGGCGTCGGGCGGGTCCCCGATGCGGGCACCTGCCACGGGGTGCACCATGATCTCGTCCACCCCGAACTCCTCGGCGGTAGCCAGCAGTTGGTCGCGGACCTGCGCCACGTCGCCCACCGCCCAACTGGCCACGGCAGGCGCGACGACGGCGCGGAGGTCGTCGGTGAACAGTGCCCGCACCTCGTCGCCGACGTGCGGCTGCGGGTCCATGCCTCCGCGGGTGGTCAGTGAGGCCATCAGGTACTGATGGGGCTCGGAGAGTTCCCACGCCTCGTCGGCGGTGTCGGCCACGCACACGTTGACGCTGACGAAGGTGCGCGGCCGGGGTTCGTGCCCGCCGTGCCGGAAGCCACCGCGGTAGAGGTCGAGGGCGCGTTGGGTGCCGCGGCCGGAGAAGTGGTGCGCGAACACGTAGGGAAGCCCGAGTGAGGCCGCCAGTTCAGCCGAGTAGTCGCTGGAACCGAGCAGCCACACCTGGGGCACCGCCTCCAGCGTGGGCGCGGCACGCAGCGTGTAGGTCTGGCCGTGCCGGAGGCGGATCTCGGCGCCCTGGGGACTGAGCAGGGCGAGGATGTCGGTGACGTTGCGCGGGAACTCCTGGACAGGATCCATCGGGCGGCCCGCGGCGTCGACGAACTGCCCGCCGCCGAGGTGGCCGCGGATGGCGGCTGAGGTGACGGGGTCCGTGCCGGGCGCGCGGCCGATGCCGAGATCAATCCGGTCGCCGTAGACGGCAGCCAGCAGCGCGAACTGCTCAGCGATCGCGAGCGGAGCGTGGTTGGGCAGCATCACGCCACCGGAGCCGAGCCGGATCCTGGAAGTGCCCTGCCCGAGGTACATGAGCTCGACGGCGGGGGACGTGGACGCCACGGAGGTCGCGTTGTGGTGCTCCGCCACCCAGTAGCGGGTGTAGCCGAGGCGGTCGGCCTCGTCGATCAGGGCCTTGCCGGCGCGGAGCGCCTGGCCGGTGCTCTGGCCGCGGCGGACGGGGAGAAGATCGAGGACGGAGAGGCGCATGAGTCCCGAGCCTATGCGCCCCCCGTTGACCTGGTCTCGCCGAACCCGACGGCCGGAACCTCGGCTTGGCGGACGGGTGAAGGCGACGGGTCAGGACACCTCGCGCAACACCTCAAGCTCAGGTCGAGGGGTGACCTTCGTTCATTGACCGTGCGGTGGGGCGCTCAATAGTGTGACGGCCAGCACTATCTTCCCTAGTGATTTGGCGGAATGCATGAAAAAGGTCGGCGCCGTAGCCCTCACCGCACTGCTTGCCCTGGCAGTCCCCGCGACAGCACAGGCGACCCCGGAGGACCCCCTGGACCGGTTCGAGCGCGTGGACGGCGGCCAGATCTCCTCGGACTTCGTGCCCGCCTCAGCCGATGGCGAGGCCAAGGTGACCGTCATGGTCGAGCTCGCGTCGGACCCCGTCGCCGTCGTGGACGCAGCCGCCACCCGGCCCCTCACCAAGGCGGAGCGGGACTCCCTCAAGGCCCAGCGCAAGGCTGAGCAGGACACGCTGAAGCCGGCCCTCACCAAGCTGGGGGCCCAGGTCCGCTCCCAGGTGCAGTCCGCCTACAACGGCATCAAGGTGTCAGTCGCGCGCAAGGACGTAGCTGCCCTGGCGGGGCTGCCTGGGGTCAAGGCGGTCCACCGCGTGCAGACCTACGAGCCCACCAACGTCACCTCGGTGCCGTACCTGGGCGTGGACCAGGTGTGGAAGGACAACGGGTACACCGGCGATGGCATCAAGGTGGCCATCATCGACACCGGCATCGACTACACCCACGCCACCTTCGGCGGCCCGGGCACCCCGGAGGCCTTCGCGGCCGCATCGGCCGCCAACACGACGAACCCCGCCTGGATCGGCGAAGCCGCTCCACGGGTCAAGGGCGGGTGGGACTTCGTCGGCGACGCCTACAACGCGGACGATCCGGCCAACTCCATTCCCAAGCCCGACGCCAACCCCATCGACTGTGGTGGCCATGGCACCCACGTCGCCGGCACCGCCGGGGGCGGCGGAGTAAACGCCGACGGCACCGCTTTTACGGGTCCCTACGGTCCGACGACCTCCGCAGACTCCTTCCTGGTGGGCCCGGGCGTCGCGCCGGAGATCGACCTGTACGCGCTGAAGGTGTTCGGCTGCCTCGGTTCGACAGCGGTCACCGTCGAGGCCATCGACTGGGCCGTCGACAACGAGATGGACGTCATCAACATGTCGCTGGGCGCGAGCTACGGCACCAAGGACGACCCCGCCTCCGTCGCCGCCAGCAACGCGGCTGCCGACGGCATCGTGGTGGTGGCCGCGTCCGGCAACTCCGGCCCCAGCCCCTACCTCACAGGCTCCCCCGGCGCTGGCAACGGTGTGATCAGCGTCGCGGCCAACGACTCCACGGAATCCTTCCCAGGCGCCGAACTGAACCTCGGCGGCGGCACGACCATCGAGGCGATCAACGCCAATGGATCGGACCTCCCGGCTGGCGAGTTCGAGGTGGTGGTCCTGAAGAATGATCCGTTGACCGCAGAGAACGAGGCGCTCGGCTGCGCACTCAGCGACTACACCGACGCAGGCATCATCGCCGGGGAGTCCGCGCCCCAGATCGCGGTGACCACGCGCGGAGACTGCGCCCGCGTGGCGCGCGCCGCGTACGGCCAACAGGCAGGCGCCGACGCCGTCGTCATGATCAATGACACCGACGCCCTTCCCCCATTCGAGGGGCCGATCACCGAGGTCCCAGACGTCGACGGTGGCCCTTCGGAGGAGTACCTGGTCACCATCCCGTTCCTCGGCGTGCCGAGCAGTGACGGCCCCGTGCTGGTTGGAGCCGACGGCGATTCCCTGTCCATGACCGCGATGGTTCTCGCCAATCCCGGGTTCGAGCGCTACGCCTCGTTCAGCTCAGGCGGGCCGCGGATGGGCGACTCAGCGCTCAGGCCGAGTGTCACCGCCCCTGGCGTGTCCATATCCTCGGCCGCCGTGGGGACCGGGTCTGGCGCGATGGTCCTCTCGGGCACCTCGATGGCGGCCCCGCACGTGGCGGGGGTCGCGGCGCTGGGTGTCCAGGCCCATCCGGAGTGGTCCGGTCAGGATGTCTCGGCCGCACTCGTCTCGACGGCGGATCCCGCCGAGGTGGCGGGCTACCGCCTGACCCTCGGCGGAGGCCTCGTCGACCCGGCCGGCCTCGTGAACGCCGAGACCTTCGCCTACGGCGACTCGGCGAAGGGCAAGGGCGCTTTCCGGGAGTCCACGCTCAGCTTCGGCTTCGCCGAATTGGCCAGGGACTTCACCGCGACCAGGACGGTCACGCTCGTCAACAGGAGCGCCTCGGCGCGCACGTACACCGTCGGCTACGAGAAGACGACCGAGTCGTTGCCCGCCAAGGTCACCTTCGACAGGAAGAGCGTCGTGGTGCCCGCACGCGGCACCGCCACGGTGAGGGTGACCCTCTCGGTGAAGGCCACGGATGTGCCCGCCTCAGTCGGCGCCACCCAAGCCAACCTCGCCGAGGTCTCCGGCAACGTGGTGCTCACCAGCAGCGCCGACACCCTGCGGGTGGGCGCCCTCCTGGTACCGCGGCCCTCGACCAAGGTCTCGGCGACTGTGAGCGGCTCGCTGAATGGCCCCAAGACGCAGGCCACCTTGGCGGTGTCGAACATGGGCGCCGTCACCGCCGGCGACGCTGACGTCTACACGTGGGGCTTGGAGGACCGCAAGGATCAGCGCATCGGCGGCGGTTTCGACCTCCAGGCCGCAGGCGTCCAGTCCTTCGACCTGGGAACGGACGACCTTCTGGTGTTCGCCGTGTCGACGCACGACCGCTACAGCAACGCGGCCAGCATCGAGTTCGACATCCCGATCGACACCGACGGGGACGGCATCGACGACGTGGTGCTGTTCAGCTACGACGCCGGGGCGATCCTCACCGGCGACCACAACGGGGCCAACTGGGTGTTCATCTACGACCTCGAAACTGGGGCGATCTCCTTGTCGGGCTTCGCTGCGGTATCGCCCACCAACTCCAGCACGGTGCTCCTGCCCGTTCTCGCCAGCGACCTCGGCGTGGCCGGCGCCTTCAGCTACACCGTCGTGTCGTTCTACGGTGACGCGTTCGACCAGTTCGCAGGCAGGGCGATCTACAACCCGGAGGCCAAGGCGTTGAGCGACGGGCTCTACGCTGCCGTGGCCGCGGGCGCGAAGATCAGCCTGCCGGTGACGAAGGACCTGACGGCATTCGCCGCCCAGAAGCCGCTGGGGTTCATGGTGGTCTCCTATGACAACCCGGCCGGCAAGGAGGCCTCGCTCATCCGGGTCAAGTAGGTCTCCCATCGCGAAGTGTCCGCCTTCGGCCAGTGCATCGCTGATCGAGCCGGGCCCCGCGCGAGTCCCCGAACCGGGTGCCACGGGCTTCGACGCGGGTGCGGCGCTCCGCCCCACCGTTGGCTGAGGTGCCGCGCAGCGGCCTCGAAGCCTAAGAAACGTGGGCTGACAAGGTCACGTTGCACAGCTTCGAGGCTCGTCGCTGCGCTCCTCGCTCCTCAGCCAGCGGATGAGTTGACCCTCAGAGGATCGTGCCGTTCGACGCGGGTGGCGCTCGGCGCCGGCTGGCTCACCCAGCGGGGAGCGAACAAGCCCACACCCTAATTGGTACGCCTGGCGTCGAGTACGACCTCAGACGTGACATCTAAGGCTTCGACGCGGGTGCGGCGGTCCGCGCGCGCCCGGTCCACCCACCGGGGACCTGGCAAGGGGCACCGCGCACAAGGGTGGGGAACAGCAGGGCGGCACTGCGCAGCGGTGCCAACGCGAGGGTAGCCCGACTGGCATGCCGCCCAGGACCAACCCGAGCCAGGGCCGCCCTGCCGGTCCACACCCGGGTCCGGCAGGGCCAGAGCGGGACCGTGCGGGGAGACGGGAGACGAGGCACGGGCGGCCTCGCTACCCGACAACAGCCCAACCGTCACGCTCGCTCCGACGGTGGACAACGGCCGCCCGCGCCTCGGGTCTCGGCTCACCGCACCAGGGGCTTCGACGCAGCTGGCGCCTCGCGCCGACTGGCTCACCCAGCGGGCTGGGGGCCGGCGCAAGTCCTCGAACCGGGTCCCAGGGGCTTCGATGCAGCTGGCGCTTCGCGCCGGCTGGCTCACCCAGCGGGTTGGGTCCCGGCTCACCGCACCAGCAGCCCGGCTGAGCAAGACGGGCGGATGCTCAAGCTCCCTTTCCCGATGGGATCACGCGCCGGGGTGTCCCGGAAAGGACGATAAGGTGTCCCCGTGACGAAAAGCGTTTACATTGCCTCATCGGAGCGGCAGGTCAGCAAGTCGTCGATCGCCCTCGGCCTCA
>DATITN010000354.1:0-5642 GCA_035467795.1 Arachnia sp.
TGGCCCTCGCGCATGAGCAGGACCGAGTCGCAGCGGGTGGCCTCGTCCATGACGTGGCTGGAGACCAGCAGGGTGGTCCCGCCCGAGGCGAGCATCCGGAAGTGCTCCCACAGCGACGCCCTCGTCAGCGGGTCCAGGCCGACGGTGGGCTCGTCCAGGATCAGCACCTCCGGCTTCCCGACGAGCGCGCACGCCAGGGACGCCCGGCTGGCCTCGCCGCCCGAGAGGGTGTCGACGCGCCTGGCGGCCAGGTGGGACAGCTCGACGTAGGCGATCGCGTCGTCCGCGGCCTGGTCGGGGGCGCCGTGGAGGCGGGCGAAGAAGAGGACGTTGGCGCGCACCGAGATGTCGCGGTAGATGCTCAGCGACTGGCTGGTGTAGGAGACGCGACGGCGGAGCTGCGGGTCCCCGGCCGGCAGACCCAGCAGGCTCAGCGTGCCGGAGGTGATCCTCTGCACACCCACCATGGCACGCATCAGTGTCGTCTTCCCGCAGCCGGAGGGACCGAAGAGGCCGGTGACCGAGCCGGGGGCCAGCGTGAGGTCCAGCCCGTGCAGGATCTCGTTCTTGGCGCGATGGACGACGAGGCCGCGGGCCTCCGCGGCGGGATGTGCCATGGCCCGGAATCTACTCCCGCCCCAGGGCGGATGGGTGCGTGGAGTCGGGCAACACGCCGGACCCGGTTCCGTGTGCCGCTGCTAGGCTGCCGCCCGTGACGACCACCCCCGCTGAGTACCCCGGATCAACCCTCGGCCTGCCGCAGTCCGGCGCCGGGTCGCTGGCGTCGTGGCGGGCGCGGGTGGCCGCCATGATCGGGGACTGGGCGGCGAGCATGATCGTGGCGATCGGCCTCTTCGGGATGGACGTGATGACCGGCTACCAGGGGGAATCGTTCCTGATCCTGGCCGTCTACTTCGTGGAGGCCAGCGTGCTGACCGCTTTGGCGGGCGGGTCGTTCGGGCAGCTGATCGCCCGGATCGGGATCACGCGCCTGGACGGGCAGCCGCTCGGGTGGTGGCGCCCGGTGGCGCGGACCGCGATGAAGTGCATGGTGGTGCCGGCCATCGTGGTGGGGGCCGAGCGCCGGGCGCACACGGACCTGCTGCTGGGCACCGTTGTGGTCAACCGCCGCTGAGCGGCGGGTTCACCGTCGGCCCCACTCCCACGACGGCCGGCTGAGCAGTCCTTGGCCCTCGACGATCGTCTCGCCGAGATCCTTGCCGAGCTCCACCACCTCGAGGTGCTCAGCGGGGACGGCCTCGGTGAGCTGCTCCAGCAGCTGCCGGGAGTGAGTCACCACCACGAGCTGCGCGTCGACGGCGGCGCGGGCGATCAGCCTGGCCAGGGGAGAGATCAGGCTGGGGTGGAGGCTGTTCTCCGGCTCGTTGATGGCCATCAACGGCGGCCGGCTGGGCGCAAGCAGTGCCGCCAGCCACATCAGGTAGCGCAGGGTGCCGTCGGAGAGTTCGGCGCCGCGCAGGGGGCGCAGCATCCCGGGCTGCTGGAGCGTGAGGTCGAACACGCCGTCGCGGATCTCGACCCCCGCCCTGCTGCCGGGGAACGCGTCCTCGACCGACTCGTGCAGGGGCTCCTTCCCCCGCTCGACGATGGTCTGCAGCGCCGCGGCCACGTCCGAGCCGTCCGAGGCGAGTGCCCAGGTGCGGGTGCCGACGCGGGGCTGCCTGGCCGGGGCGTCGGCGTCTGTGCGGAGCGCGTCGTAGAAGCGCCAGGCGGCGAGGTCGTCGCGGAGTGGGCGCAGCTCGGGCACGTCCGCCAGCATCGAGGCGTGGGTGGGGAGGTGGAAGGGCAGCTCGGTCCACGGCCCGTCGTCGCGGATCATGACCCCGGCGCGAAGGCGCTTGGCCACCATGGTGCCGGGCCGCATGATGGGCCCGGCCCAGGCGGATTCGCGCTTGATCTCAGGGTCGCGGTCGAAGGCCGACTGGCCGGGGACGGGCAGCCCGAGGTCGATCAGGTAGGACAGTGCGTCCGAGCCGACTCCGAGCCGCAGCGACACCGGCCCGGCGCGCCTTGTCCCTTCGACGGCGTGGCCCCGGCGCGCCCCCGCCAGCGACTCGGGGCCCGCCCACAGCGCGGAGCTCAGGCCCCCTTCGCGGGCCAGCGAGCCGACGGCGTCCCCGAGGGCGCAGCCGGCGAGCAGCCGGAGTGCGCGGTAGAGGCTGGACTTACCGGAGCCGTTGGCGCCGGTGACGACGGTGACGCGGCCCAGCGAGACCACGACGTCGCGCAGCGACCGGTATCCGGCGACGGCGAGGGTGCGATACATGCCCGCCACCCTAGGCGGCGCCCCCGACGCTTTTCAGGGCCCGACGGTGGGTCAGTCGGCCGTCTCGAGCCAGGCTTCCTCGAGGCGCTCGTGCCGGGCCTCCGCGTCGCGCAGCTCGGCGTCCAGGGCCGCCAACCGCGAGAAGTCCGTCCCGGCGCTGGCCATGTCCGCGTGCAGCCTCTCGATCAACGCCGCAGCCTTCTCCAACTGTCCCTCGATCCGGGCCAGGTCCTTCTTCTTCTGGCGCTCCGCCGCGGCGTCCGACGGCGACCCTGGCGACGCCTGGCCGGACGACGGGGCGGGTGCCTTGGCCCTCGCGCGACGCTCCAGGTACTCCTCGACCCCACCCGGCAGCAGCGCGCAGGACCCGTCGCCGAGCAGCGCGTAGGTGTAGTCGGTGATCCGCTCGAGGAAGTAGCGGTCGTGGCTGACCACGATCAAGGTGCCGGGCCAACTGTCGAGGTAGTCCTCGATGATGGTGAGGGTGTCGATGTCCAGGTCGTTGGTGGGCTCGTCGAGGATCATCACGTTGGGCTCGGTGAGCAGGAGGCGGAGGAACTGCAGCCTGCGCCGCTCGCCGCCGCTGAGGTCCCCGATCCGTGCCACCAACTTGTCTCCGGTGAAGCCGAACTCCTCCAGCAGCGACGACGCGGTCGCCTCGCGCCCGGTGGCGAGCTTCGTCTCCTCCTTGAGGCGCTTGACCGAATCGAGCACCCGGTCCGCGTCGTCCAGCTCACCGACCGTCTGCGTCAGGAAGCCCAACCGCAGTGTCTTTCCGCGCTTGACCTTGCCGCTGTCCGGCTCCCGGTACCCCGCGAGCAGATCCAGGAGCGTGGTCTTGCCGGCGCCGTTGACGCCCACCAACCCGATCCGGTCTCCCGGCCCGATCGACCACGTGAGCTTGTCCAGCAGCGTCCGGTCCGGGATGGCGTAGGTGACGTTGATGAGGTCGAACACGTCCTTGCCCAGGCGCGTCACGGCGAACTGTTGCAACGCCAGCTTGTCGCGCGGCTCGGGCTCGTCCGCGATGAGCACGTTTGCGGCCTCGATGCGGAACTTCGGCTTCGACGTGCGGGCCGGGGCACCGCGACGCAGCCAGGCGAGCTCCTTGCGGGCGAGGTTCTTGCGCCGCGACTCGTTGGCGGCCGACTGCCGCTGCCGCTCCACCCTCGCCAGCACGTAGGCCGCGTAGCCGCCGTCGTAGCCGTCGACGACGCCGTCGTGGACCTCCCAGATGCGCGTGCAGACCGCGTCGAGGAACCACCTGTCGTGGCTGACCACCAGCATGGACAGCCCGGATCTGGTGCGGGCCTGAAGGTGGGTGGCGAGGAACGCGATGGCCTCGACGTCGAGGTGGTTGGTGGGCTCGTCGAGCACGATGAGGTCGTGGTGGCCCAGCAGCACGGCCACCAGCCCCACCCGTCGGCGCTCGCCGCCGGACAGCGTGTCCAGCCGGCGGTCCAGCTCCATGTCCGCCAGCAGTGCCTCGACGACGGTGCGCTTCTCCGCGTTCGCCGCCCACACGTGATCCGGCTCCCCGTCGAGGATCCAGTCCCGCAGCGTCTGCGAGTCCTGCCCGACGGTGGCCTGGGTCAGCACGCCGATGGAGGCATTGCCGGTGACGGTGACCCGCCCGGAGTCCGGCACCAGGTCTCCGGTGAGGATGCGCAGCAGGGTGGTCTTGCCGTCGCCGTTGCGGCCCACCACGCCGATCACCTCACCGGCGCCGACACCGAGCGAGACAGAGTCCAGCAGGATGCGCGTCCCGAAGCCGTGGGTGACGGATTCGAGGTTGACCAGGTTTGCCACGCGTCAGCGGCCGCGCATGGCGGACCGGGCGCCCTTCGTCTGGATGGGGCCCTTCGGGATGGGGGCCTTGGGACGCATGGCGTCCAGAGCGCGGAGGCGCTGGTTGACCTCGGTGATCTTGGCGGGCGACAGCTTCTTGGGCAGCTTCTTGATCTGATCGGCGAGCTTGTCCAGCGGCACCTGGCCCGAACCCTTGCCCATCTGGATGATGGTGACGTCCACGCCGTAGGCCACCTGCTCGTGCTTCTTCTTCTCGCTGGCCAGCAGCGGCTTCAGCCTGCCGGGCTCGCCCTCGCCGATGAGCACCAGCCCCCCGGGGCCGAGCGTGCGGTGCACGGCGTCGAGGCTCCGGGTCGCGGTGATGACCGGGGTGGAGATCCACTGCTTGGGCAGCATCTGCAGCGCCACCTCGGCGGAGCCGGCCTGGCCCTCGAAGCGACGGTAGACGGCCTTGCGCGCCCGCCAGGTGAAGATCGACAGCGCCCCGAGCATGCCGGCGGAGACGCCCACGATGCCCCAGATGAGGGGGGAGTTGAGCACGAAGCCGAGGATGAGCAGCGCCGCCCAGGGCACGACGAAGCCGGCCAGCATGAGCCACGGCAGCACCGTGTCGTACTTGACCGTGACCTTGTAGGTCTCGCGGAGCTGCTTCCACCAGCCCCAGTCCTTGGGGTCTGTGGAGTTCTTCTTGGCCGCCTTGGCGGCCTTCAGCTCGGCCTTCTGCTTTTCAGCTAGCGCCTTGGCTCTCTCGCTGGCCATCGTGTGTCTCCGTCTCAGCCGATTGTGATGCGCGCGTCCATCGCCGTCCGGTACAGGCGTCCCGCCCTGTACGAGGAGCGGACCAGAGGACCAGACAGCACGCCAGAATATCCGATCCCTCGCGCCTCATCCGCCAGGTCCTCGAACTCCTCCGGCGTGACCCAGCGGTCGATCGGGTGGAGCGTGGCGTTGGGGCGCAGATATTGGGTGATGGTGATCAGTTCGGCGCCGGCGTCGTGCAGGTCCTGCAGCGCCTGGCTGATCTCCTCGCGGGTCTCGCCCATGCCCAGGATGAGGTTGGACTTGGTGACCAGGCCGGCCTCCCGCGACATTGTCAGCACCCGGAGCGAGCGGTCGTAGCGGAAGCCGGGACGGATGCGCTTGAAGATCCGCGGCACCGTCTCGACGTTGTGCGCGAACACCTCGGGGCGGGCGTCGAACAGCTGCCCGAGCAGCTCGGCGCGCCCGGAGAAGTCCGGCGCCAGCATCTCGACGCCGACCCCCGGGTTGAGCGCGTGGATCTGGCGGATGGTCTCCGCGTACAGCCAAGCACCCTCGTCGGGGAGGTCGTCGCGGCACACGCCGGTGACGGTGGCGTAGCGCAGGCCCATCTTCTTCACGGACGCGGCCACCCGAAGGGGCTCCGACGGGTCGTAGCTTTCCGGCTTGGCGGACTCGATCTGGCAGAAGTCGCAGCGGCGGGTGCACTGGTCCCCGCCGATGAGGAACGTGGACTCGCGGTCCTCCCAGCATTCGTAGATGTTGGGGCAGCCGGCCTCCTGGCACA
>DATITN010000355.1:0-1912 GCA_035467795.1 Arachnia sp.
GACGTGCGAGCTGAGCAGGTAGTTCAGGCTCGAGATGGAGCGGCGCCACGGGATCTCGCGGGTGACCTTGAGCCACTTCGCGTGCTGGTTGAACATCGAGTCGACGATGTGGATGAACGCCTCGTAGCAGTTGAACAGGCCGTGACGGCCGGTGAGCAGGTAGCCCTCCAGCCAGCCCTGGCACTGGTGCTCGCTGAGCATCTCCATCACGCGGCCGGCGCGGGCGAGGTTGGTGTCGCCCTCGTGGTACTCCGCGTTCCACTGCTTGTCGGTGGCCGTGTACACGGACGGGGCGAGGCGGTTGGAGGCCGTCTCATCGGGTCCGAAGATGCGGAAATTATCGGGGTTGTCACGGATGACGTCGGCCAGCCAGATGCCGAGAACCTTGGTGGCCTCATCGGTGGTGGCGCCCGGGGAGGGGACATCCACCCCGTACTTCTTGAAGTCGGGCAGCTTCAGCGCCCGGCGCAGCAGCCCGCCGTTGGCGACGGGGTTCGCGCTCATCCGCAGGTCGCCCGCGGGGGCCAGCGACGAGACCTCTGCCACGGGGGCGCCGGCGTCGTCGAAGAGTTCGTCCGGCCGGTAGGAGGCCAGCCATTCTTCGAGCAGGCGGGTGTGCGCGTCGGTGTCGCGGGCGTTGCTGAGCGGCACCTGGTGCGAACGCCAGGAGTCGACGACCTGCACCCCGTCGATGACGGGCGGGCAGGTCCAGCCCTTCGGCGTGCGCAGGATGATCATCGGCCAGCGCGGACGCTCGGTGTCGCCGGCGAGGGCGCGCGCCTTGATCGCGGCGATCTCGTTGAGCACCTCGTCGAGGGTGACCGCCATGCGCTGGTGCACGAGGATGGGGTCTTCCCCGTCGAAGCCGCCGGCGACAATGTAGGGCTTGTGGCCGTAGCCGCGCATCAGGTCGAGGAGTTCCTCTTCCGGGATGCGGGCGAGCACGGTGGGGTTGGCGATCTTGTACCCGTTGAGGTGCAGGATCGGCAGCACGACGCCATCCTGAAGCGGGTCGACGAACTTGTTCGAGTGCCAGCTGGTGGCCAGCGGGCCGGTCTCGGCCTCGCCGTCGCCGACGACCGCGGCGACCAGCAGGTCGGGGTTGTCGAACGCGGCGCCGTAGGCGTGGCTGAGCGCGTAGCCGAGCTCGCCGCCCTCGTGGATCGAGCCGGGGGTTTCGGGCGAGGCGTGGCTGGGGATGCCGCCGGGGAACGAGAACTGGCGGAACAGGGCCTTGACGCCCTGCTCGCTCTGGTCGACGCCGGAGTAGATCTCGGAATACGTGCCGTCGAGGTAGGCGTTGGCCACCATGCCGGGGCCGCCGTGGCCGGGGCCGGTGACGTAGAGGGTGCTGATCGACCGCTCCTGGATGGCGCGGTTCAGGTGGGCATAAAGGAAGTTGAGCCCCGGGGTGGTTCCCCAGTGGCCCAGCAGACGAGGTTTAATGTGGTCCCGCGTGAGCGGTTCACGCAATAACGGGTTGTCGAGCAGGTAGATCTGCCCGACCGAAAGATAATTGGCGGCCCGCCACCAGGCATCGACGCTGGCCAGCGCCTCAGCGCTGAGCGGATGCGGTGACTTTTCCGGCCAGATAAATGGTTTTCCGGGTATTTCAGCCATTGGGTGCCTCCTTGGCACTGTCGGAACGGGGGCGTTAACTGCGCCATCTCATCTTACGAGATGACGCGAAATCGTTACCATTGCTAACGTCCCGACTGGCGCCCGGCTGTCCCGGCTGCTGCCCGGGCATGAAAAAGACTCCTCGCGCACCCACCAGAGCCCGGTTACCCTTGCTACGTTTCCGTCCTGGGGGAGTTGGCCGAGATGGCGCCACGCGAGGAGCCGACCCTCAGTTTAGACACAAAGTTTGCGGGGCCGAAAACGGGCCGCATTCGGGCCGATTCCGGGCCGA
>DATITN010000356.1:0-14370 GCA_035467795.1 Arachnia sp.
AAGCCGCAGTCGGCCTTCTTCGAGGCGTTCGGATCGCGCGGGGTCGCGGTCCTGGAGCGGGTACTCGGCGACATCCGCGACGCCGGTGCGCTCAGCATCCTCGACGTCAAGCGCGGCGACATCGGATCCTCCATGGCCGGCTACGCCGCCGCGTTCCTGGGCGACGACGCCCCCACCCGCGCCGACGCGATCACGCTGAACCCCGATCTGGGGGTGGGCGCGCTCCGGCCGGCCATCGACGCCGCCGTCGCCGGCGGTCAGGGGCTCTACGTGCTGGCCCGCACCTCCAACCCCGACGGGGCACCCATCCAGCTGGCGCGCAGCGGGGACGTCAGCGTCGCCCAGCACGTGGTGGACACGGTCGCGGGGCTCAACCCCGCGGCAGACCACGCGGTGGGGTTGGTGGTCGGGGGCACCCATGCGGAGCTCGGCTGCCGCCTGGACCACTTCAACGCCTCCATCCTGGTGCCCGGCATCGGCGCCCAGGGGGGCACCATCGAGGGGTTGCGGGCCACGTTCGGGGCGGCGCTGGGCCACGTGCTGCCCACGGCGAGCCGCGAGGTCATCGGAGCAGGGGAGGCGGCCCTGTCCGGGCGCCTCGAGCGGCTGCTCGAATCGACCGCCGCGCTGACCTGATTCGTCGGCAATTTCGCGTCGCGACGAGCTGCTGAGCGGTACATTTCACGGAGGGCCCCAAACTGGGGTTGTCAAGGTCATTGACGTGAAGGGGACTTCCGATGGCGATTCCTCAATTGAGCAGTGCTCAGCTCGAAGCCGCCCGAGAGGCGGCCACTCAGGCCAGGCGTGCACGGGCCGAGCTGAAGGAGCAGGTGAAGACCAGCACGGTCTCGTTCACCGACGCCCTGAACAAGGCGGTGGGAGATGACACGCTCTCTCGCATCAAGGTGGTGGACCTGCTCCGCGCCATGCCCCGAGTAGGGATCACCCGCGCCTCGGAGATCATGGAGAACCTGCAGATCGCCCCCAACCGACGCATCCGTGGGCTCGGGCGGCACCAGGTGGACCGCCTCAACGAGTTGTTCAAGTAGCGCGCGGCTGCCCTAAGCTCGGGCGGGTGAGTGCCGCTTCGAATGTCTGGGTGATCTCCGGCCCGAGCGCGGTCGGCAAGGGCACGGTGTGCGCCCGGTTGCGGGCCCTGCACCCGGACCTGTTCTACTCGGTGTCCCTGACCACGCGCCCGCCCAGAGCAGGCGAGACGGACGGCGTCAGCTACCACTTCGTCGACGAGGACGAGTTCCGGCGGCTGATCGAGGCGGGCGAGCTGCTGGAGTGGGCCGTGGTTCACGGCACGCACTATTACGGGACTCCCCGCCGACCGGTGGTCGAGGCGGTCGCGGCCGGCCGCCCCGTCGTCCTGGAGATCGACCTCCAAGGGGCCCGCCAGGTCAAGCGCAACCTTCCGTCGGCCCGGCTTGTGTTCCTCACCCCACCCACCTGGGACGAGCTGGTGTCCCGGCTGCGCGGGCGCGGCACCGAGGACGAGGCGGCGCAGGAGCGTAGGCTGAACACAGCCAAACTGGAGCTGGAGGCCCAGGCGGAGGCCGATGTCGTGATCGAAAATACCGAGATCGAGGAAACCGTGGCGGCTTTGGTAAGCTTGATGGGCCTGTGATCGGGCCGCACTCTTTCAGAAGGAACACCTTGAACAGTCAGCCAGAAGGCATCACCTACCCGCCGATCGATTCGTTGCTGGAGAATATCGACTCCAAGTACCGGCTCGTCCTGTTCGCGGCCAAGCGCGCCCGGCAGATCAACGCCTACTACTCGCAGCTCGGCGAGGGCCTGCTCGAGAACGTCGGCCCCATGGTCGCCGCCGCGCCGGAGGAGAAGCCGCTGTCCATCGCCCTGCGTGAGATGAACGAGGGCATGCTGCAGTTCACCCAGATCGACCCCGAGGCCGAGGCAGAGGCCGCCCGCACTGCAGACGCCGACCCGGCGTTCTCCTTCGTGGATCCCTTCGCCGAAGCCGCGCCGGAGCCGGACTCCGCGTCCTGACCTGCACGCACCACCTCCAGGGGGCGGCTTGTTGCCGCCGTTGACAACCCCACGATGCGGCTTGTCGCCGCGCTAGGAGTGCTCGCAATGAGCCGTCTGTTCACCTCCGAATCGGTGACCGAGGGTCATCCCGACAAGATCGCGGACTCGATCTCCGACGCCGTCCTCGATGCGTTGCTCGAACAGGATCCCGTCGCCCGCGTCGCTGTGGAGACACTCGTCACCACCGGTCTCGTCGTGCTGGCCGGGGAGGTGTCCACCACCGGTTACGTTGACGTGGCGGGCCTGGCCCGGCAACGGATCCTCGACATCGGCTACGACTCCTCGCGCAAGGGGTTCGACGGCGCCTCCTGCGGCGTGACGGTCGCCATCGGGGCGCAGTCGCCGGACATCGCCCAGGGCGTCGACGACGCCTACGAGCATCGCACCGGAGCCGAGCAGGACCTGATCAGCCTCCAGGGGGCCGGCGATCAGGGGCTGATGTTCGGGTTCGCCTGCACCGAGACCCCCACCCTGATGCCGCTGCCCATCGACCTGGCCCATCGCCTCGCCGAGCGGCTCACCGAGGTCCGCAAGACGGGCGTGCTGGACTACCTGCGCCCGGACGGCAAGACCCAGGTCACCGTCGAGTACGGCGACGACGGCACCCCGGTGGGCATCGACACAGTGGTGGTGTCCTCCCAGCACAGCGCGGACGTGAGCCTCGAGCGCATCCAGCCGGACATCGCCCGCGAGGTCATCGAGCCGGTGCTGGAGCGCTACGGATTCCACGCCCCCCGGCGGGTGCTGGTCAACCCCACCGGCAAGTTCGTCATCGGTGGCCCCATGGGCGACGCGGGCCTGACCGGCCGCAAGATCATCGTCGACACCTACGGCGGCATGGCCCGCCACGGCGGCGGCGCCTTCTCCGGGAAGGACCCCTCCAAGGTGGACCGCTCGGCCTCCTACGCCATGCGCTGGGTGGCGAAGAACGTGGTGGCCGCAGGCCTGGCCGAGCGTTGTGAGGTGCAGGTGGCCTACGCCATCGGCACCGCGCACCCCGTGGGCTTCTACCTGGACACCTTCGGCACCTCCGTGGTGCCGGAGGACCGGATCCGCGACGCGGTGCTGGCCACCTTCGACCTTCGCCCCGGCGCGATCGTGCGGGACCTGGATCTGTTGCGCCCCATCTACAGCAACGTCACCGTCTACGGCCACTTCGGGCGCGAACTCCCCACCGCCACGTGGGAGCGCACGGACCGCGCCGGGGCCCTGGCCGCAGCCGTCAAGGGCTGACATGCCCCCGCGGGTGGCGCGGGTCGCCGTCGACGTGCCTCTGGCCCACCTGGACCGGCTCTTCGACTACGAGGTGCCCGAGGCGCTCGCGGAGGCGGCCGTGCCCGGGTCGCGGGTGAAGGTGCCCTTCGCGGGCACCACCCGGGACGGATGGCTCATCGAGCTGGCCGACGAGTCCGAGGTGTCCGCGCTGGCGAAGCTGGGCAAGGTGGTGTCCTCCGAGCCCATCGTGACGCCCGAGTTCTACGGGCTGATCCGCGCCGTGGCGGACCACTACGCAGGCACCTGGCCCGATGTGGCACGGCTGGCCATCCCCCCGCGGCACGCCGCCACCGAGAAGGCACCCCAGCGCGCCTGGTCCGAGCCCAAGCCCCTGGAGCAGGCCACGGTGCTGCCCGGGTACCCCGACGGACAGGCCCTGCTGGAGGCGCTGGCGGAGGGCCGCTCGCCGAGGGTGCTGTGGCAGGTGGCGGCCGTCTTCGGAGGAGTGGGGGACCTGGTCGGCGGGGTGACGGAGGCCGTCGACGCCACCCTGCGCTCCGGCCGTTCATCCCTGGTGGTGGTCCCCACCATGCGCGACCTCGCCGTGGCGGCCGCCCGCCTGCGCGCGGTGTTCGGGCACGGCTCCGTCGGCACCCTCGCCGCTGAGAGTGGACGATCCGCCCGGTACCGCGCCTTCCTGGCGGCCTCCAGGGGGGAGGCGCGCATCATGGTGGGCACCCGCAGCGCCGTCTACGCGCCCATGCGTGACCTCGGCCTGCTGGTGGTGGTCGACGACGGCCACGACGCCCACGCCGAACCGCGCGCCCCCCATCCGCACACCCGGGCCGTCGCCGTCGTCCGCTCCGCCCGCCAGGGACCCGCCCTGCTGATCGCCGGGCACGGCCGCTCCACCGACGCCCAGGCGCTGGTGGAGCGGGGCTGGCTGCGGGAGCTCTCGCTGCCACCTGCACAGGCGCGGCGAGTCTCCACGCCGGTGCGGGCGGTGGCCGAGGAGGACCGGGAGCGCGACCCGTCGGCAGCCCGGCTGAGGATCCCGTCCGTGGCGTTCCGGTTCCTCCGCGACCATCTCGCGCAAGGGCCCGTGCTGGTGCAGGTGCCGATGAGCGGCTATGCCGGGGCGCTGAGTTGTGCCCGCTGCTTCAACCGCGCAGTCTGCGGCAAGTGCGGCGGGCCGATGCGGGAGCGCCAGCGCGGCGTGCCGGAGTGTGCGCTCTGCGGGCACACCCCAGTGCGCTGGTCCTGCCCCCACTGCCACACGTCGGCTCTCCGCACCCCGCTGCCCGGGGCCGCGAGGACTGCCGAAGAACTGGCCCGGGCCTTCCCCGGCGTGTTGGCGCTCAACAGCTCGGCGGACCGGATCCGCGATGAGGCCCCGGACGAGCCGGCCATCGTGGTGTCGACGCCGGGGGCCGAACCGATCGCGCCCACCGGCTACGCGGGTGTGCTGATCCTGGACGCCGAGGTGGCGCTCAACCGGGCTGAGCTGCGCGCCTCGGAGGAGTCGGTGCGGCGATGGGCGAACGCCGCCGCGCTTGCCCGGGGCCCTCGCGAGGGCGGGTCGATGCTCATCGTCGGGCCGTCGCCGCACCCCGCGGTGCAGGCGATGGTGCGGGCGGATCTGGCGGGTTTTGCCTCGCGCGAGCTCGAGGACCGCGCCGAGGCGGGGCTGAGCCCGGCGGTGAAGCTGGCCCGGATCGTCGGGGAGCCTGAGGGCGTGCGTGAGTTCCTGGACAACGACGACTGGGCGGGAGTCGATATCCTCGGTCCCACAGAGGTGGGGCCCGAGAGGTGGGCGGCGCTGCTGCGGGTCCCCGTCGAGCGGGCGAGGGACCTCACCGTCCGGGTGAAGAGCGCGGCGGCAATCCGCTCGGCGCGCAAGGAGCGAGGGCTGCTCGGCATACATGTCGACCCTGAGACGTTGGAGGACAGATGAGGCTCGTGTTCGCGGGGACCCCCGAGGTGGCGGTCGCGTCGTTGGACGCGCTGGTGGCGTCGGACCACGACGTGGTGGCGGTGGTGACGCGCCCGGACGCGCCTTCGGGTCGCGGGCGGCGGATGACCGCCTCACCGGTGGCGGCACGGGCCGCAGAGCTCGGCATCGAGGTGCTGAAGCCCACACATCCGCGCGACGAGGACTTCCAGGCCCGCCTCCGGGCGATCGGGCCCGACGCCTGCGCGGTGGTGGCCTACGGTGCGCTGCTGCCGCAGTCCGCGCTCGAGATTCCCCTCCACGGCTGGGTCAACCTCCACTTCTCGCTGCTGCCGCGCTGGCGCGGCGCCGCCCCGGTGCAACGGGCAATCATGGCCGGCGACGACGAGATCGGGACCACCTGCTTCCGGATCGTCAAGGAACTCGATGCCGGGGACGTGTACCTCATGGAGTCGCTGCCGATGCCTGAGGGCACCGCCGGGGAGATCCTGGCACTGCTCGCCGAGACCGGCGCACGCCAGCTGGTCACCGCCATGGACCTTGTCCAGGCGGGGCTCGCCCCCACGCCTCAGCTCACCGACGGTGTCACCATCGCGCCCAAGATCAGCGTCGAGGAGGCGCGGATCGACTGGAGCCGTCCGGCCAGGGAGATCCACCGCTTCATCCAGGGCTGTTCGCCGGACCCCGGGGCGTGGTGCGAGCTGGACGGCCAGCGGTTCAAGGTCTACCGGTCCGCGCCCGCGCCGGATGCCCCCGCGTTGGGCCCAGGCGAGCTATTCGCCACGAAACGGCAGGTTCTGGTCGGCACCGGGTCGGTCGCGCTCGAGCTCCTTGAGGTCCAGGCCCCCGGGAAGCGCCGGATGCCGGCTGCGGACTGGGCGCGTGGCGGCGTCGAGTCGACGGTGCTCGCGTGAACGCCCGTCGCGTCGCGTTCGATGTGCTGCGCCAGGTCACCGGCGAGGACGCCTACGCCAACCTCGCCCTGGCCAAGCGGCTCGCCGTAGCCGGCCTCGACTCGCGCGATGCCGCCCTGGTCACCGAGCTTGTGGCCGGCACCTGCCGGCTGATGGGCACCTACGACGCCATCATCGAGGCCGCCGCGGGGCGCCCGCTGTCCTCGCTTCAGCCGGCGGTGGTGGACCTGCTCAGGCTCGGGGCCCACCAGGTGCTGTCGATGGGCATCAAGCGCTACGCCGCCGTCGGCGCCACCGTGGACCTGGCCCGCTCCACGGTGGGGCAGCGCGTGACGGGAGTGGTCAACGCGGTGCTGCGCAAGATCGCCGCCCGGAGCCTGGACGAGTGGACCGCGCAGCTGTCTGCCGACGCCGACGAGATCGGGGCGCTGGCCATCACGGGCCACCATCCGCGGTGGATCGTCGAGGCCTATGCCGACCTCCTGCCCTCCGAGGAGTTGCCGGAGGCCCTGGCAGCCAACAACGTCAACCCCAGGCCCACGCTGGTGGTGCGGCCCGGGCTCGCCACCCCCGCAGAGCTGGACGGCGCCACACCCACCAGGTATTCGCCGTTCGGTGCCGTGGCCCAAGGGGCACCGGCGGATCAGGCCGTGGTCCGCGAGGGTCGCGCAGGGGTTCAGGACGAGGGGTCCCAGCTGGTGGCGTGGGCTCTGGCCCGCACGGAGGCCCCCGACGGGCCGTGGCTGGACACCTGCGCCGGCCCGGGCGGCAAGGCCGCGCTCCTGGCTGGGCTGGCCGTGGAGGCGGGGGAGTGGCTGCTGGCGAGCGAGGCGCAGGAGCACCGGGCCCGCCTGGTGCGCCAGGCGCTGTCGGCCTATCCGACCGGGCACGTCACCATCGCCGCGGACGGCACCAACCCGGCCTGGGGCCGATCCTTCGCCCGCGTGATGGTGGACGTGCCGTGCAGCGGACTCGGGGCGCTGCGGCGCCGCCCGGAATCGCGCTGGCGCCGTCGCCCCGAGGACGTCACCGCCTTGGGCGAGCTCCAACGCTCGCTGCTGCGGCACGCGCTGGACTCCATCGTTCCAGGCGGGGTGGTGGCCTACGTCACGTGTTCGCCGCACCGCGCGGAGACCGTCGACGTGGTCGACGACGTGCTGCGGGAACGGCCCCACGTCCGCCGCCTCCGGGCTGCAGACGCACTGCCGGGCGTGCCCGACTGCGCGCTGGGCGAGGACGTGCAGCTGTGGCCACACCGGCACGGCACCGACGCAATGTACCTCGCGCTCCTGCGCGGATGACCGGGCGATAGGCTGTCGGGCATGCGCATCACGCCCAGCATCCTCAACGCGGACTTCGCGAACCTGGCCGTCGAGATCGGCCGGATCCCCGGCGCGGACATGATCCACGTCGACGTCATGGACAACCACTTCGTGCCCAACCTCACCATCGGCCTGCCTGTGGTGGAGGCGCTGCGCAAGGTCACCGGCCAGATGCTGGACATCCACCTCATGATCCAGGATCCGGACCGGTGGGCGCCGGCCTACGCCGAGGCGGGCGCGGAGTCCGTCACGTTCCACATCGAGGCGGCCGGGGCACCCATCCGGTTGGCCCGGGAGCTGCGACGGCTCGGCGCCCGTGCCTCGATGGCGCTCAGGCCCGCGACCGCCATCGAGGGCTACGCCGACATCCTCGGCGAGGTGGACATGGTCCTGCTGATGACGGTGGAGCCGGGCTTCGGGGGGCAGAAGTTCCTGGACGTGGTGCTGCCCAAGATCCGCCGGACCAGGGCGCTCATCGGGGATCGCCCCATCTGGCTGCAGGTCGACGGGGGCGTCAGCGCCGAGACGATCGGGCGCTGCGCGGAGGCCGGGGCGGACACGTTCGTGGCCGGATCGGCCGTCTACAGCGCGCCGGATCCCGATGTCATGGTGCGCGAGCTGCGCGAGGCCGCTGTGGCGGCCTGCGCCCACTAGGCTCCGTCGGACTCTTCGTCCTCGATCTGGCGGCGGAGGAACTTCTCCAGTTCGGCCGCGATCGTGTCGCCGGTGGCCTCCTTGACCTCTTCCTGGTCCCGGGCCTCCTCGAGCTGCTCGATGTACTCGGCGATGTCCGGGTCCTGCTGGCTCAGCTGATCCACGGCTGAGGACCAGCGCACGGCCTCCTCGGGGATGCTCTTGTGGTCCACAGAGATCTTGAGCACGCCCTCCAGCTCGGTCAACAGCGCGTCCTGGGCCTTGGGGTTGGGCGGTGTGGACACGTAGTGCGGCACCGAGACCCACAGCGACGCCGCGGGGATCCGCTCGTGGATCATCAACTGGCTCGCCACGCCGATCATCCCGGTCGGCCCGGTGTAGTCGTTGTTCTGCATGTGGAACGTGCGCTCCACCATCGGATCCGAGGTGTAGAGCCCCACCGGAAGCGGGCGCGAGTGAGGCGTGTCGCTCAACATCGCGCCGAGGAACAGGACGATCTCCGGCTCGATCTGCTTGATCCGCCCGATCAGCTCGGTGGCGAACGTGCGCCACAGCAGGTTGGGCTCGGGACCCAGCATGACCACGATGTCGCGCTCGGGGTGATGGACCACCCGGATCCGCACAGCGGGCCACTCCACCCATGGCCCATCCACCGCGCGCTGCAGGACGGGTCGGGTGTGCTGGAAGTCGTAGTACCGCTCGTCGTCGATGATGCCCGCGTCCGTGCCGGGGTAGGCGTCGATGAGGTGGCGCATCAGGTCACTGGCGGCATTGCCCGCGTCGTTCCAGCCCGAGAAGGCAATGACGACGGCTGGCTCCCGAAGACCCTCCAGCGGCGTGAACTGCATTGTTCCACCCTACAGTGGGGCAGGTAGCCTGTGCGGGTGCCGAAAACCCTGTCTGACCTGTTGAACCGTCGCGTCCTCGTCGCCGATGGGGCGATGGGCACCATGCTGCAGTCCTTCGGCGAGCTGTCCGTCGACGAGGACTTCCTCGGGCTTGAGGGCTGCAACGAGATCCTGTCCGTGACCCGCCCGGATGTGGTGGCCTCCGTGCACCGCGCCTACTTCGAGGCCGGCGCGGACGCTGTGGAGACCAACTCGTTCGGCACCAACCTGGCGGCCCTGGCCGAGTACGACATCGTGGACCGCCTCGAGGAGCTGGCTGAGGCTTCGGCCAGGATCGCGCGCGGCGTGGCGGACGAGTTCAGCACCGACGAGTGGCCCCGCTTCGTTCTTGGCTCCATGGGCCCGGGCACCAAGCTGCCCACGCTGGGCCACATCGCCTTCGCCGACATCCGGGACGCCTACCAGCGGCAGGTGGAGGCGATGATCCGCGGCGGGATCGACGCGGTGCAGATCGAGACCTGCCAGGACCTGCTCCAGGCCAAGGCGGCAGTCATCGCCGCCAAGCGCGCTCGTGAGCGCATGGGGGTGGAGCTGCCCATCCTGATCAACGTCACCGTCGAGACCACCGGCACCATGCTGCTCGGCTCGGAGATCGGCGCGGCGCTGACCACGCTCGAGGCGTTGGGCGTGGACTGCATCGGGCTCAACTGCGCCACCGGTCCTGCGGAGATGAGCGAGCACCTCAGGCACCTGTCCCGGCGCGCCGGCATCGCCATCGGCGCCATGCCCAACGCCGGGCTCCCGGAGCTGACCGCCGACGGCGCCCGCTACCCGCTGGGCCCCGAGGGGCTGGCCGACGCACTCGGCGCCTACGTCGAGGAGTTCGGCCTGGCCGTGATCGGGGGCTGCTGCGGCACCACGCCCGAGCACATCCGGCTGCTGGCTGAGCGTTACGCCGGCCGCGAGGTGGCGCCCAGGCAGCCCGAGGCGGAGCGGGCGGCTTCGTCGCTGTACATCGAGGTGCCCTTCGCGCAGGACGCGAGCTACCTCAGCATCGGGGAGCGCACCAACGCCAACGGCTCCAAAGCGTTCCGCGACGCCATGCTGGCCGAGAACTGGGACGAATGCGTGGACATCGCGAAGGCGCAGGCCCGCGACGGGGCCCACGTGCTGGACCTCTGCGTGGACTACGTGGGGCGCGATGGCGCGGCCGACATGGCCGTGCTCGCCGCCCGGCTCTCCACCTCGGTGACCCTTCCGATCGTCCTCGATTCCACCGAGCCGCCCGTGCTGCAGGCCGGCTTGGAGCGGCTTGCGGGGCGCAGCATCATCAACTCGGTCAACTACGAGGACGGCTCGGGACCGGATTCCCGGTTCGGCCGGATCATGCCGATGGTGCGCGAGCACGGGGCCGCCGTCGTGGCGCTGACCATCGACGAGGAGGGCCAGGCGCGCACGGCCGAATGGAAGGTGCGGGTGGCGTCGCGCCTCATCGACGACCTCGTGGACAACTGGGGGATGGACGTGGGCGACATCCTCGTCGACTGCCTCACGTTCCCCATCGCCACCGGCCAGGAGGAGACCCGGCGCGACGGCATCGAGACCATCGAAGCCATCTCCCAGCTCAAGCGCCGCTATCCCGGGGTGCGCACCACCCTGGGCGTGTCCAACGTGTCCTTCGGCCTCAACCCAGCGGCGCGCATGGTGCTCAACTCGGTGTTCCTTCACGAGTGCGTCGTCGCCGGCCTGGACTCGGCCATCGTGCACAGCGCCAAGATCATCCCCATGGACCGCATCCCCGAGGAGCAGCGCCTGGTCGCGCTGGATCTGGTCTACGACCGCCGGGACGGTGACTACGATCCTCTGACGAGGTTCCTGGACCTGTTCGAGGGCGTGACCGCCGCCTCGGTGCGGGCCTCCCGTGCCGCCGAGCTGGCCGCGCTCCCGCTGGCCGAGCGGCTGCAGCGCCGCATCATCGACGGCGAGGGCAAGGGCCTGGCCGCGGACCTGGATGAGGCCCTCCAGGGCAAGGCCGCGCTGGACATCATCAACGAGGACCTCCTGGCGGGCATGAAGGTGGTGGGGGAGCTGTTCGGCTCCGGCCAGATGCAGCTCCCGTTCGTACTGCAGTCCGCCGAGGTGATGAAGCAGTCGGTGGCCTATCTCGAGCCGCACATGGACAAGGCCGACGACGATGCCGGGAAGGGCACCCTGGTGCTGGCGACGGTCCGCGGCGACGTGCACGACATCGGCAAGAATCTCGTCGACATCATCGTGAGCAACAACGGCTACACCGTGATCAACATCGGCATCAAGCAGCCCATCCAGGCCATCGTCGAGGCCGCCCAGCAGCACGGGGCGGACGCGATCGGCATGTCCGGACTGCTGGTGAAGTCCACGCTGGTGATGAAGGACAACCTCGCCGAGCTCAACCGCCTCGGCCTGGCGGAGAAGTATCCGGTTCTCCTCGGCGGCGCTGCGCTGACCAGGACCTTCGTCGAGCACGACCTCGGCGACATGTTCGACGGCGAGGTGCGCTACGCCAAGGACGCCTTCGAGGGCCTTGCGCTGATGGACGCCGTGATGGCCGTCAAGCAGGGGATTCCTGGCGCGGCGCTGCCGGAGCCGCGGAAGCGCCGCTACGCCAAGACCTCCCTTGTGGAGGTCGTTGAGCCGGAGCTGGGGGTCCGCTCGGAGGTCGCCCGTGGGGTCGACGTGCCCTCCCCCCCGTTCTGGGGAACTCGCGTGGTGAAGGGCATCGCCCTGGCCGAGGTGGCGGCCTGGCTGGACCACCGGGCCACGTTCCTGGGGCAGTGGGGGCTCAAGCCGCTGCGCGACGGGGCGTCCTACGAGGAGCTCGTCGAGACCGAGGCCATGCCGCAGCTGCGGATGTGGCTGGACCGGATCAAGACCGACAACCTGGCCAACTTCGGCGTGGTCTACGGCTACTTCCCGGTGCACTCCGCGGGGGAGACGCTGATCGTCGGGTCGCCGGAGGATCCGGCGCGCGAGGTGGCGCGGTTCACGTTCCCGCGGCAGCGCCGCGACAAGCGGCTGTGCCTGGCGGACTTCTTCCGCGACGAGGAGGAGGCCGCCGCGCACGGCCCGGACGTCCTGGCGATGCAGCTGGTCACCATGGGGGCGGAGGTCGCCAAGGCAACGCAACGGATCTTCGAGGCCAACGCCTACCGCGACTACCTGGAGCTGCACGGACTCTCCGTGCAACTCACCGAGGCGCTGGCGGAGCTGTGGCACAGCCGCATCCGCGAGGACCTCGGCTTCGACGCCAGCCCCGACATCAACGCGGCCATCCGGGACCAGGCGTACCGCGGGTCGCGCTACTCCTTCGGCTACCCCGCCTGCCCGGACCTCGAGGACCGCGCGAAGCTGGTGGCGCTGCTCGATCCGTCGCGCATCGGCGTGGAGCTGAGCGAGGAGCTTCAGCTGCATCCCGAGCAGTCCACCGACGCCATCGTCGTGCATCACCCCGAGGCGAAGTACTTCAATGCAGGCTGAGCCGAAGGCGGTCCTCTGGGACTTCGACGGCACCCTGGTGGACACCGAGCCGCTGTGGGCCGCCACCGAGCGGGAGATGCTCGCCGGCTACGGCGTCGAGTGGGGTGAGGACATGATGCTTGCCTGCCACGGTCAGCACGCCATGATCACCGCGCAGATGATGGCCGACGACATGGGGATCCCGGAGGAGGCCGCCTCGGTGTGGCAGGAGCTCCACGAGCGCATCGCCGCCCACATCCGCGCCCACGACCTGCCGTGGATGGCCGGGGCGCGGGAGCTGATGGCCGAACTGGCCGACGCGGGCGTGCCGTGCGCCATCGTCACAGCAAGCGACCGCATCATCCTCGAGGCCGCCCGCGAGCGGCTGCCCGGCAACGTGGAGGTCATCGTGACCGTCGACGAGGTGTCGCGGGCGAAGCCGCATCCGGAGGGCTACCTGACGGCCGCCTCCCGGTTGGGCGTGGCCGCCGCGGATGCTGTCGCGCTGGAGGACTCCGTCCCCGGCACCACTGCTGCGTTGGCCGCGGGTGCGGTGGTCTACGCTGTGCCGTCGATGGTGGACCTGCCGCCGCACCCCCGCATGCACGTCTCCTCGCGTGGGCTGTCCACCACCACGTGGCCGGAGCTGGCCAGCGTGTGGCGTGAGTTGAAGGAAGTCAGATGAACCTCTCCGGCGTGAACACTGGTCTGCTCAAGGCGGGGGACCGGGTGACTCTCACCGACGGCAAGGGCCGACGCAAGTCGATCCTGCTGAAGGACGGCGGGGTCTGGCACACCACCAAGGGTGCAGTCAGCCACGACGAACTGATCGGCGGACCTGAGGGCGTGACGGTGACCTCCGCCGGGGGGCAGCAGTATCTGGCGTTCCGTCCGCTGATGAGCGAGTTCATGGTCTCGATGCCGCGCGACGCCGCCGTCATCTACCCCAAGGACGCCGCGCAGATCCTCATGTGGACCGACATCTACCCGGGCGCCCGCGTGCTTGAGGCCGGCGTCGGATCAGGCGCGGTGTCGATCGCGCTGTTGCGCGCCATCGGGCCTGAGGGTTCGCTGCACTCCTACGAGCGCCGCCAACAGTTCGCCGACGTGGCCCGGGGCAACGTCGAGGCCTTCCTCGGGGGGCCGCACCCCGCCTGGAGGCTCACCGTCGGGGACCTCGTGGAGGCCATCGACGACGAACCGATCGACCGTGCGGTACTGGACATGCTCGCGCCGTGGGAATGCATCGACGCCGTGGGCGAGCGGCTCGTCGCCGGTGGCGTGCTCACCTGCTACGTGGCCACGGCCACCCAGCTCGGCAAGGTGGCCGACACGTTCCGCGCCCACGGGGGATTCACCGAGCCGCACGCCACCGAGACCACGGTGCGGGACTGGCACGCCGAGGGGCTCGCCATCCGGCCGGGCCACGGCACCTCGGGGCACACCGGCTTCCTCATCACCTCCCGACGGTTGGCGCCCGGGGTCGCGGCGCCGATGCGCAAGCGGCGCCCCGCCCCCGGGGCCTACGGACCCGACTATCAGGGCCCCCGGCCGGCGAACATCCCCGTCGAGCTCGGCGGCAGCGCATGACGCGGAGGGTGCTGATCCTGGGCGCGGGCCTGGTGGGGTCGTCGTTGGGCCTGGCGCTGACCCGCGCCGGCTACGACGTGATGCTGTGGGACATCGTCTCCTCGCATTCCCTGGTGGCCGCCGGGCTCGGCGCTGGACGCATCAGCGATGAGTCCACGGACAACCCGGACATCGTGGTGGTGGCCACCCCGCCCGGCGTGATCCCCGCCCTGGTGGCCGAGGTGCTCGGCAAGTTTCCTGACGCGGTGGTGACCGACGTCGGGTCCGTGAAGGCACCCATCCTCGCCGCAGTCGCCACCCTGGTGCCCGAACACCGCCGCTAC
>DATITN010000357.1:0-4138 GCA_035467795.1 Arachnia sp.
CCTCGACGAGGCGCATCACCGCGAGGGCGGTGAACGCCTTGCTGCCGCTGGCGATCGCGATCCGCGCCGAGGCGGTCATCGGCACGCGGAACGCGCGGTGGAGGAAGCCCTCGCAGCGCTCGAGAGTGCGCTGGCCTCCCATGTCGATGGTGATGACCCCGGTGAACGCATTCTTGGCGACGGCGTCGTCAAGGGTGTGTGGATCGACCTGCATGTCTACCCCCTGGGGAGTGCGGTGTGAGGTTCGATTGTGCGTCACTTCAGTGACGAGCGGTCCTGATTGGCCAGGTTGCCCGTTGTCGCGGTGCCCCACTCCGCGGGTGTCGGAGTTCGTGGCGCTGGAGGTGGCCGGCCGGTTGCGCTGCACGCCCCTCGTGGCCGTGTCCAAGCTCGCGGATGCGTTGAACCTGAAGCACCGCCATGCAGGCATGTTCGAGGCCATGCGGCAGTTGGAGATCGAACCGGCCCGGGCCTGCAAGGCCGCCGAGATGTGCCTGGACCTGGCCCCGGTGGTTGCTGATTCAGTGACCGATCGGTGGGTTGGCCGGCAGGAGGCGCTGGGCTGGACCGCTGCGTTCAATCTGCTGCGGAAGCTGATCCTGGAGGCAGACCCCGCACGGGCGGCCGAGCGGGAGGAGGCAGCGCGTGCGGCGCGCGGGGTGCATGTGTGGGGGTTGTTCGACGGGGTGATGAATCTGACCGGCCGCCTGGACGTGTTGGATGCCCGCTACCTGGACGCCGCGGTGGACCGGATGGCTGACGTGTTGGCCGTCGAGCACCCGGATGCCACGAAGTCGACGCTCCGGGCCAAAGCGCTGGGGGTGCTGGCGAACCCGGCCTACGCGTTGGCGCTGCTGCAGCGGGCCGCGCAGCCCAACCTCCTCGACGACGCGGCCTCAGGTGACGGCGCCCCCGTTGAGCCCCCACCCCGTCGATTCCCAGGGGCAGCGCCATGATCCGCATTGTCGTGGAGCGTTGTGTGGCACCATCACCGTCCCGCTGGCGACGCTTCGCCCCAAGCTCGAGCTCGCAGTCCATCTCCACGCCGACGCCGTCGGGCATCTCACCGGTGCCGCGCGGATCGAGGGGGCCGGGCACATCACCACGGCGCTGCTGGCCGAGCTGCTGCCGGGCGTGGAGGTGTCGGTGCAGCCGGTGATCGACCTGCCCGAGATGGCCGCCGAAGACCGGTACGTGCCGTCGGTGCGGCTGAAGAAGGCCATCCTCATCGCGTTGGACCGCGAACTATTCCCTTACTCAACCCGGCGCAGCAAGGGCCTCGACGTTGACCACACCGAGCCCTACACCCCCGGTAGACCCGGGGCAGACACGGATCGGCAACACCGCGCCCCTGGGGCGGGGGATCCATCGCGCGAAGACTGCGGGGTACTGGCGCGTCCAGCAACGCAGACCCTGTCAGCTCTACTGGGACAGCCCACTGGGTTACCGCTACGAAGTCACCCCCTAGTGGCACCCGCATGCTCGCCTAGGCGCGGCTTGGGATGACCGACGCGCCGGAGGCCGGAGGGGCCTTGGGCCGGGTCATCGCCGCCGAGATCAGGACAGGCAGGATGGGCGCAAGCAGCACGTAGGTCCACCCGGCGGAACCGAGAACGAGCCACTGGTAGAGGGCCAGGGCGCTTGCCGATGCGACGTACAGCGCGGCGTGTTTCGGCAGCCACCACCGGTCGACGGTGACGAGCACGGCCGCGATGGTCAGCACGAGCGGCGCCACGAACTGGCCGAGGACGCGCAGGTCGGACCCGGACGACAAGCCGACTCCAGCCGAGAACGCGAACGCCAGCGACACGGCCGTGTACCCAAGGAACGAGATGGAAGCCACCGAGGCCGCGCTGAGGAGTGTCTTCGCCCATCCGGGGAGCGGATGCTCGGCGGAGCGCAGGGTGCGGTGCACCAGGAAGCTGAAGGCCAGCGTCTGCAGCAGTATCTCCGGCATCCCGACAGCGTGGAACCACAGTGGGATCTGTGTGTAGATCACGCCCTCGAACGAGCCCGGCGCCGCCGCCGGGGTGCCGAGGATGCCGATCACCACGAAGAGCAGCCACAGCCACAGCCAGCCCCATCTGGTGGCGGCCAGGAATCGTCGGAACGGCAGCAGCACCAACCCGAACAGTGCGCCGCGAACCACCTGCAGCCCCCACGCCAGCGTCACGTCGGGCGAGGCGTAGGGCAGGTAGTAGTCGCGGATGACGGGCTGCTCGAAGATCGCCTCGTAGTCGAAGACACGCGATGCCACCAGCCCGGCCAGAAGGTAGGTGACGACGTGGCTGACGGTCACGTAGGCGACGAACCGCGCTGCGCCCGAGGCGCCGGTCTGTGGTGATGTCGGTGGCGTGGCCATGGTGCTCTCTCCCAACCGTCGACACTACTCCCGCGGCGGTCGACGAACCGGGACTAGTGCGGTGAGAGGGTCAGCAGCATCGCAGCATTGCCGGCGTAGACGACGAGCATGAGCGCCGCGTCGCCCGCCAGCAGGAACCGCTTGCCTCGCGCCGACGGGTACGTCAGCCCGATGATTGCGATCGCCGACATCGCGATGGTGGTCAACACCGTGAAGAGGTGACTCGGCGAAGCGTCGGCGAGCAGGAGCCCGTCGGTGTAGGCCACGTCGTCGATCGCCAGGATGAGGATGTTGAACAGGTTCGAGCCCAGGATGTTGCCCACCGCCAGGTCGATGGCGCCCATCCGAATCGCGGCGAGGGACACGGCCAGCTCAGGCAGCGACGTCGACAGCGCCACGAAGACGGTTCCCACAAAGGACTCCTCCAACCCCGACATCCGGGCGATCGCCTCTGCTGCGGGTGGCAGCAGGATGGCCGCCACGACGACGATCCCGGCGTAGAGCGAGTAGCGGGCTACTACCTGACGCAGGCCGAGCCCAGCCGTGACGGCGTCCCCGGGGGAGAGGTCCTCGTCGAGCGGTGGCTGAACGCTGGGGTCCGGGGGGAGGCCTCGCCCGTTGCGGAAGATGAGCCTCACCGAACCCAGGTACAGCGAGATGAACACCAGCGATGAAAGCCCGATCCACGGGGTGAGCGCCAGCGAATCGTCAATCAGGAGGCCGACGCCGACGGTGGCGAGCAGCACGATCCCGAGAGCCGCGGCCAGGACGTGCGACGGGGAGGCGAGGGCGAAGAGCCTCCGGCGGGCCGGCACGAAGGCGTCCAGGCTGGCCAGGATGAGGAGGTTGAGTGCGCAGCTGCCGAGAACGTCACCCACGGCCAGGTCGGCCGACCCGACCAGCGCCGACGAGCTGACGCCCACGACTAGTTCGGGCAGGGACGTGACAGATGCCATGAGGATGAGGCCCACCCACGCGCTGCCCCACCCGCTCAGCTGGGCGATGCGCTCGCCGTAGCGCGACAGCCGTCCGCCGGCGAAGAAGATCGCGGCGGCGCAGGCCACGAAGGCCAGGACGGCGACAAGGTCGGACACGTTTCACCCACGTCTCTGTGTGGGATCGACGCTACTCCCCGCGAGCCGCAGCGTCAGGAAGAACCCTCCCCTTGCATCCTAATAGCATTAGGCATACCTTTGGGTATAAGGAGGAATGCCATGGATGACAGCACGGGGAGGCGACAACTCCGCCACAGTGAGACCCGCGACGAGATCGTCACGATCGCCGTCAGCCTCATGGGCGAACACGGGGTTGGGGGCCTGTCGCTGGGGGAGGTGGCCCGACGGCTCGGCGTGCGCACCCCGTCGCTCTACACCTACTTCGACTCCAAGAACGCCCTCTACGACGAGCTCTTCCGCCGGGGGTGGCAGGCGTGCCACGACGCCGTCGCCGCCCACCGCGACAGGCTCGGGCCCGCGACCACCCAGACCGACCCGGTCACCCGCGCCATCGAGTTGGAGGGGACCTTCGTCCGCTGGGCCCTCGAGAACGCCGAGCTCAGCCACCTCATGATCACCCGCCCCGTCCCCGCCTGGGAGCCGAGCCCCGAGGCTTACGCGCCTTCGGTGGCCCTGTTCGCGATGCTCGGCGACGACCTGCGCGGCTTCCGCGACCTCGGCCTGCTCAGCCCCACCGTCGACCTCGACGAGCTGTCCCAGAACATCGCCAACGCCGCCACCGGTGTGATCGTCCGCCAGCTCTCCAACGAGCCCGGCGTCG
>DATITN010000358.1:0-3243 GCA_035467795.1 Arachnia sp.
CAAGTGCTACGGCGGCGACATCTCCCGCAAGCGCAAGCTGCTGGAGAAGCAGAAGGAGGGCAAGAAGCGGATGAAGATGGTTGGACGCGTCGAAGTGCCCCAGGAGGCATTCGTCGCGGCCTTGTCGACCAACGAGTCCACTGCGAAGAAGGCCTGAGCCGGGCTTCAGATCAGGCCCAGCCGGGTCACCGCGGCCTCCTCGGACCGGAGCTCCGCCACCGAGGCGTCGATCTTCGCGCGGGAGAAGGCGCTGTGGGTGAGGCCCTGCACGATGCTCCAGGAGCCGTCGTGGGTGGTGACAGGGAAGGAACTCACGAGGCCCTCCGGCACCCGGTAGGAGCCGTCGCTGACCACGGCCATCGAGGTCCAGTCGTCCGCCGGGGTCCCCGCGAACCAGTCGCGCACGTGCTCGATGGTCGCGTTGGCCGCCGAGGCCGCGCTGGACTTCCCCCGGGCGGCGATGACGGACGCCCCCCGACGGGCCACCTCGGGGATGTAGTCGAAGGCCACCCATCCGTCGTCGACCCAGTCCGCTGCGGGACGCCCGCAGATCCGGGCGTGGTAGACGTCCGCGTACTGGGTGGTGGAGTGGTTGCCCCAGATTGTCATTCTGGTGACCTCGTCGGCCCGCCGTCGGGTCCGCCGGGCCAGGAGCGAGACCGCACGGTTGTGGTCCAGCCGGGTCAGGGCACTGAAGCGCTCGGGCGGAACCCCGTGGGCGTTGTGCTGGGCGATCAGCGCGTTCGTGTTGGCGGGATTGCCGGTCACCACGACCCTCAGATCGCCAGCCGCAGCGGCAGCCAGCGCCTTGCCCTGCTTCGCGAAGATCGCGCCGTTGGCCTGCAGGAGGTCTGAGCGTTCCATCCCGGCCTTGCGCGGTGAGGCGCCCACAAGCATCGCCACGTTGACCCCGTCGAAGAGGCGGCGGGGGTCGTCGCCGATCTCCACCCCCGCCAGGACGGGGGAGGCGCAGTCGTCCAGCTCCATGGCCACGCCGGCCAGCGCGGGCATGGCCTCAGGCAGGTCCAGCAGTCGGAGCTCGACCTGCCGGTCGCCGAACACGTCGCCTGCGGCGATCCGGTACACGAGCGAGTAGCCGATCTGTCCGGCCGCGCCGGTGACCGCGATCCTGATCGGCGCCATGGTCACCGGACGTTCAGGTCGCCGACGAGGACACACCGACGCAGGCGGGCGAAGTTCCGGGCCCGGGTGAGTCCTTCACCTGTGGGACCCGCGATCGTGAAGGTGCAGTAGCCCTCGCCGCCGATGCCGATGCCGTTGAAGGATGATCCGTTCTTGACGAAGATCGTGGTCTGGATGCGCTTGGCCATCCTGGTCAGATGAGACACGTCGCGCGAGTGCATGATGGCCGTGTGCCGGTTGCCGTGCTCGAGTTCGCACGCCAGGTCGATGGCCGCATCCACATCCGGCGCGCGGACCAAGCCGATCACCGGCATCATCAGCTCGTGCACCACGAACGGGTGGTCCCGGTCCGCCTCGCACACGAGCAGTCGCACGCCCGCAGGGGGCTCCACGCCGATGGCCTTCAGGATCGCTGAGGCCGGCTTGCCCATCCATTCAACGGCCGGGGTGCCGCGGTCGGTGAGGATGACGCCCTCGACGCGGGCCCGCTCGTCGGCGTTCAGCTCATAGGCGCCGTGCTTGACCATGGAGAACTTCAGCAGGTCGGCGATCGCGTCGACGGCGACGATCTCCTTCTCTGAGGTGCAGGGCAGGTTGTTGTCGAAGCTGGCCCCGTCGACGATGCACTTGGCCGCGCGGTCGATGTCGGCCGTATCATCGACCACCACGGGGGGGTTGCCCGCGCCCGCGCCGATGGCCTTCTTCCCCGAGCTGAGCACCGTCTTGACGATGCCGGGACCACCTGTCGCCACGATCATGCGCACGTCCTGGTGCGCGATCATCGCCGTGGTGTTCTCGATCGAGGGTTCGGCGACCGTCACCACCAGATTCTCCGGGGCGCCGACGGCGGCGAGCGCCCGGTTGATCTGCTTGACCTGCCAGACGGAGAGGTCCCGGGCCCGCGGATGCGGACTGAACACCACGGCGTTGCCGGCGGCCAGCATCCCGATGCTGTTGCAGGTGATGGTCTCCGTGGGATTGGTGGTGGGAGTGATGGCGCCGATCACTCCGAAGGCGGAGTACTCGACGGTGGTCAGGCCGTCATCGCCGGAGTAAGCCTCGGTGACCAGGTCCTCGACGCCCGGGGTCAGTTCCGCCGCCAGCTTGTTCTTGAGGTACTTGTGCGCGACGTCGCCCATCCCCGTCTGCTGAACCGCCTCAACGGCCATGTAGTCCAGGTTCTCGGGGCGCAGCATGACCTCACGGACGGCCGCGACGTAGCGGCGCCGATCCGACATCGACCGGGTGAGGTACTCACGGGAGGCGTTGGCAGCGGCCGCGACAGCCGAGTCCATGTCGGCGAAGACGCCGTCGCCGGTGGTGTCCCCGTCAGCCGGGAGCTTGGCCAGCACCCGACGGATCGTCGCTTCGATGAGGGCAGGATCCAGTTTCATGATTGTTCTCCCATGACTTCGTTGAGTGTGTGACGCACGATGTCGCAGTCCTGCTCGACGGTGCCGCCGGAGACACCGAAGCCCCCCACGAGGGTCGGCCCGTCGAAGAGCGGCACGCCGCCACCGAACAGCACGACGCGGCCCGCGTTGCCGTCGGCCAGCCCCGGAAGCGGTCCACCATCCCCAGCCAGCCGGCCAAGCTCGGACGTGGACGTCCTGAACGCGGCCGCGCTCCAGGCCTTGTTGGCGGCGATGTCCAGTGAGGCCAGCAGCGACCCCGTCATCCGGTGCAGAAGCACAGGGTTGCCGGCGGCGTCGACGACTGACACCACGATGGGCACGTTCAGCTGCGCCGCCCGACGTTCGGCGGCCTCGGCCAACTCCTTCGCGCGGCCCAGGCAGGCATCGTCGGACAGGACTGCGCGGTCTTCGGGGCTGTCGAGGGCGGCCGCTACCGCAGTGCGGACCATGCGTTCAATCCGGTCGCGGTCCGCCCAGGTCTCCGTCAGGCGGGCCATGGCGTAGACGGCGTCGGAGAGCCGATTGAGGTACTTGATCAGCTCGGGGCGTACCGGCTCGGACTCGGACAGGGTGAGGGTGCGGCGCTCGGCCCGGCGCACCACCGTACGCGCCTGGTGGAAGGCGGACGACCGCTGATCACGCCCGGGCACCACGAAGGCGGGCTGGGGCCCCTTGACGGCCAGGC
>DATITN010000359.1:0-2311 GCA_035467795.1 Arachnia sp.
GATAGCAGGTTGCAGCCCCATCGCTCCCTCGGCGGGTGCCGCCCAGGGTGCTGGTACGGGTGAGGGCTACTTCCCCGTCATGTCCCCCGGAATCACCCACGCGTCGAAGTCCTCGCCGCTCACCCCGTTGGCCAAGGCCGACTCCCGCAGCGACGTCCCCTCCTTGTGCGCCTGCTTGGCGATCTTCGCCGCCTTGTCGTAGCCGATATGCCGGTTCAGGGCGGTCACCAGCATCAGGTTGGTCGACAGGTTGTGCTCGATGCGCGGCAGGTTCGGCTCGATGCCGACGGCGCAGTGTTCGGTGAACGACAGGGCACCGTCGGCCAGCAGCCGGATGCTCTCCAGCACCGCGTGCGCCATCACCGGCTTGAACACGTTGAGCTGGAAGTTGCCCTGGCTGCCTGCGAACCCGACCGTGGCGTCGTTTCCGAAGACCCTCGCGGCGACCATCGTCAGCGCCTCGGACTGGGTGGGGTTCACCTTGCCAGGCATGATCGAGCTGCCCGGCTCGTTCTCCGGGATGTTCAGTTCGCCGATTCCGTTGCGCGGGCCGCTGGCGTACCACCGAACGTCGTTGGCGATCTTCATCAGGGCTCCCGACAGCACCCGCAGCTCGCCGCTGACTTCGACGAGCGAGTCGTGGGCGCTGAGCGCCGCGAACAGGTTCTCCGCCTGCTGGAACTCCAGGCCGGTCTCCGCGGTGATCTTCTCAGCCGCCAGGCGCCCGAAGTCCGGGTGGGCGTTGAGCCCGGTGCCGACGGCGGTGCCGCCGATGGCCAGATCCCGCGCCCGCGAATCCGCGTGCCGGACACCCTCGACGGCGAAGTCCAGCTGCGCCACCCAGCCGCCGAACACCTGGCCCAGCCGGACCGGGGTGGCGTCCTGCAGGTGGGTGCGGCCCACCATCACCACGTCGTCGTAACGCTCCGCCTTCTCCGCGAGCACGTCGCGCAGCCGGGCGATGGCCGGGTAGAGCCGCTCGTTGAGCTCCGTCACCACCGCGATGTGCATGGCGGTGGGGAAGGTGTCGTTGGAGGACTGGCCGCGGTTGACGTCGTCGTTGGGGTGGACCGGTGCCTTCGATCCGAGGACACCGCCCGCGAGCTCGATGGCGCGGTTGGAGATGACCTCGTTGGAGTTCATGTTGGACTGCGTGCCGGAGCCGGTCTGGAACACCACGAGCGGGAAGTGGTCGTCCAGGCGGCCCGCGATCACGTCGTCGGCGGCCCGTGCGATGAGCTCGGCCTTGTCTGCAGCCAGCTCGCCGAGCTCAGCGTTTGCCTGCGCGGCGGCCTTCTTCAGCACGCCGAGCGCGCGGATCATGGCGCGGCCCCATACGAAGGTGTCGCGGCCGATGTCGAAGTTGTGCAGGCTGCGCTGCGTCTGTGCGCCCCAGTAGCGGTCTTCGGCCACCGGGACCTCGCCCATGGAGTCTGTTTCGATGCGGGTACCCATGGCCCCAACCTACCCTCGCCGACGCCTCGCCAGGGCAGAAAAAGAGCTCGGCCGCTGCCCTTGGGGGGGCGGCAGCGGCCGAGCGGTCTTTGGTGACACCATCGCGTCGGTGATAAATGTACCCGATCGGGTGCCTGTCGCATGCACTCGCAGTACTGGGTTTTTTCTGGTTGCCGGCATTCTCGGCCACAGGCGACCACAGGGCCTAGTCAGCGCCTGTTGACGCTCCGAAATCCCTTGAGCCGTAGGCTGTTGAGCACAACAAAAACGCTGGAAAAGGCCATCGCAGCGCCCGCGATGATGGGAGTCAGCATCCCGAGCGCCGCCAGCGGGATGGCCGCGGTGTTGTAGCCGAACGCCCACACCAGGTTGGACTTGATGGTGCGCAGCGTGGCCCGCGAGAGGCGGACGGCGTCGACGGCGGCCATCAGGTCGTGGCGCATCAGGGTGATGTCACCGGCCGCGATCGCAGCGTCGGTGCCGGTGCCCATCGCGATCCCGAGGTCTGCCTGCGCGATGGCCGCGGCGTCGTTGACGCCGTCGCCCACCATCGCCACCTGGCGGCCGGCCGCCTGCAGCTCCTTGATGGCCGCAACCTTGCCCTCAGGCGTGACGCCCGCGCGGACGTCCTCGATGCCCACCTGCGCGGCCACAGCGCGCGCCGTGCGCTCGTTGTCGCCCGAGAGAAGCACCGGGTGCAGGCCCAGGGACTTGAGCTCGCGGATGGCGGCCGCGGCCGACTCCTTGACGGTGTCGCCGACGATGATCCGGCCCAGCACCCGCTGCTCGTCGGCCACCTCGACGACGCTGCCCACCTGCTCACCGGGCCACGCCACCGGGGCCAGCCCGAGGTCGG
>DATITN010000360.1:0-4334 GCA_035467795.1 Arachnia sp.
AACGCCGAGATCGCAGCGGCGTTGTTCGTGACCCTCACGACGGTGAAGACACACGTGGCCCGGATCCTGACGAAGCTCGGTGCCCGGGACCGCGTGCAGGCCGTGATCGCGGCCTACGAAACCGGGATCGTGACGCCACGCCGCGCCACACCGCCCTCGCCCCAGACGCCCGTCCCGCAACTCCGCGATGTCCGCCACCCGCCCACCAGCGGCGGAATCTGAGGCACACCAAGAGCGCTGACAACGACCGGCGCGGCAGAAGCGGGCGTTTACTGGAGGAGGGCGTCGAGGGCTTGCTCGGCGGTTTCGATGCCCTCGTCGGCGAGCCGTTGCAGTTCGCCGAGATCGCGTGCGGCGATGGCTCTGGTCGTGAGGTAGTCGCCGGCGAATTCGCTGCCTTCATCGAGGAGTTCGTTGAGCTCGTCTACGTCGTTGCGGGCGTGCGCCAGGTCGGCAAGTCGGTCGAGCGCCTTCTCGTTGCCCTCGTCGGCGAGCGCGCGCAGCGCATCGTGGTCGGCCTGACCTATCCGTGGCGTGGTGGAGTTGTCTGTCATATCCCGAGTGTGCAACCTTCCAGTGACTGGAAGGTCAAGCAGAAGGCACCAATGCTCACCATCGGAGAGTTAGCCCGCCATACCGGCGTTGCGGCCAAGACCGTGCGGTACTACCACTCGATTGGCCTGTTAGCTGAGCCGGCGCGGGATGCCTCGGGCTACCGCCGCTACAGCGCCGCTGACGCGATCGCCCTGGTGAAGGTGCGCGGCCTGGCTGAGGCCGGCATTCCGTTGGCGCAGATCGCTGCATTGCTCACCGCGAATCGTGAAGATCGAGCCGCCGCGATCGAGAGCATCGACCGCGACCTGGAACAACGCATCGCCCGACTCCGGGACACGCGCCGGCGCCTGCGCACGGTCATCGACCCGGTGGGAATGCCACCGGGCGTGGCTCCCTATCTGGAGCTCCTTCACCAGATCGGGCTGAGCGCACCGTGGGTCCAGATGGAACACGACCTCTGGATGCTCGCCTTCGCCACCGACCCCGAGGCAGCCCAGGCACTACTGGCCGATCAACACCAAGCCAAGTCCCTGCCGGAGGTCCAACAGGTCTACCGCGACTACGACCAAGCCCGAGACCTCAACCCCGACGACCCACGCCTGGCCTCCCTCGCCGATCGCATCGCTGAGATCGCCCGCGACCGCTACGCCGAGCAGCCACCCCCCGCGCCGGCGGCCAACTCTCCCGTCCCCGTGCTCATCCAGGACATGATCAACTCCGCCTCACCCGCCTGGCGACGCCTCGATCGCTACCTCCGAAACAGCCCTGCGGACCCAACCCACCCGCGCCCCAAACGAACGTAAGAACCGCGGCATGAGCAGGAAACCAAGGTGAGGTCAGCCGAGCTTCCTCTCGTCGTAGGTGTGGCCTTCTGCCGCGCCTACGGCAGCGGCGCGAACTCTGAGAAGAGGCTCGCGGCCTCGGGCACTTCTCCGATCGGACGGTAAGCGCAGACACGGTCGTACTCCTCCCACATGGCAAGCACCACGGGGTTGGTGTGAGCGGCCGCGATCGCCTCCGCGGAGGACCACTCGAACACCTCAACGACGGTGCCGTCAGCGGCCACAGCGATAATCGGGTCGCGGTCCGTCACCAGCCCCTCCGCTCGCAGACGGGGCACGTGCGTACGCGCCAGGTCGCGCAACTCACTCTCCCGGCCAGCCTTGGGCACGTAGCACGCAATGACGACTCTCCCCACGCGCCAAGGCTCGGTCTCAACGGCCACGATGTCAACACTTGGCTGGCCTCACCGGAAGATCGCGGCATAGGAATGCGTTGCAGCGAGTCGGCTGGCGTAGGGAACGTCCTCCTGATGCGCTTGTACGGGCTTGTTGTCCCATCGCAGAGAGGAGGACGTTCATGAACAACGGTAGCGGCGTATCACGGGGTGACCGCAACAGGAACGCTCGGCTGACCCGGCTACGGGAGGCGGTCCCGGTGAATAGGACGCGATGATGATGACAACACGACCCCACAATCTCGGGAGTGTTGCGACCGTGCCTGGAAACCACCCCCAGTGAAGGCTAAGCCCCGTGGCGCCGAGGCGGATTCTGACCCCTCTCGTCCAGAGTGAGGGAGTGATCGGTGTTGAGGTTGGGCCGAGACCACGGGGTGGCCTGGAGCACGGCACTGCCTGGACGCGCAAGCGGACCGCCGCCGGAGCGCGCCCGTCAGGCCTGGTCGACTGCCAGGCTTCGAGCAGTGGTCTGAGGGCTCGGCGTTGGTGCCTCGCCGACGTCGTCCACAGCCGAGCCTCCTCCGGACGAGGACCCGCTCCGAGACGGTCTCTTGCGATTTGGTCGCGCTTCCCGATGCCGGTGTCGGAGGGGCTGCCCATGCTCGTCACCGGTGGCGCGAGGCAAGTCGCGTACTCCTCACGCTGCTACTGCTAGCCCCGGACGCCAGGAGGGCCGGCTCCAGGTTTGGACATGGCCGCGTGGGCCTCCTCGTCAGAGGGTTGTGGCGCCTTGGATGTTGGTCGGCGCTGAGGCTCCCCCCGCGTCTTCGATGCTAATGGCCAAAGCGTCGGACTGGCCGATCGGGCCGGTGAACCACTGCTTGACCGGATTGCCGCCGCCCACCAGGGCGTCCGGGGTGACCCGCGTGGGCGCCGTCAGCGGACCGGCGAGGGTCCACAGCTGGTAGGTCTGGCCGGCTTGGAGCACGGGCAGGTCGGCACTGGAGAACATGGCCCGGTTCAGGCTCTTCGAGGCGACGAACGTTGCTTGCCCGCCGTCCTTCAGGTCGATGGTGTAGCCGCGCATGTCCGGCGCCCGCAGCAGCTCGGTCTCCATGGTCACACTGGCGACGGGCGACTGGCCCTGGGTGAGGGAGACCACCCAGCCGCCCAGAACGAGGGCGACAACGGTGACCGCGGCGACGGCGATGGAAAGTACCCGAGTCGTGCGATGTTGCCGACGTAGCGCCAGCTCGTCGACCGAATTGTCAGCCACCGCCCGCCGCTGCGGCGGCCGGGGTCCTTGTGCGGCTGTCTGCTTCGGGCCGTCTTCCAGCTGAGTGGGCGTGACCGGGGCATCGGGTGGGAGCACCCGCACCCCCTGGATCGCCGCCATCACGGAATCCTTCAATGCCGGTGGGGGAACCGACCGCGACAACATGGACAGCTGGGTCGCGGTCTCCCGGAACTCGACGACCTCACGCTGGCAGGTGTCACAGTCGGCCAGGTGTGCCTCGAACTCGTCCAGCTCGGAGGGGTCCAACGCATTCATCACGTAGGCGCCCACGGCGCCATGGATTTCGCTCATGCTTCCACCCCCAGCGCGTCGCGGAGCCCGATCAGGCCGTCGCGGATTCTTGTCTTCACAGTGCCCAGCGGCAGCTTCAGCATGGAAGCCACCTGGACGTGGGTGTAGCCACCGAAATAAGCAAGATGGAGCGCTTCCTGTTGGATCGCGGTGAGGGACGCCATGCCCTTTCGCACCCGCTCAACATCCAGCTTCTGCTCAACACCGTCCCACACCTGATCTACCTCGCGGCCGGAACCGGCGACGGCGTATCGCTGGTCGCGGGCCACTTCGCTGGTGATCGAACGCACCCTGTCCACCGCCCTGCGGTGAGCCATGGTCGTCATCCAGCCCAGGACGCTGCCCTTGTCGGGGGCGTAGCGCGCGGATTGGCGCCAGATTTCCACGTAGACCTCCTGGGTGACTTCGGCGGCATGGTCGGCCGAGCGTAGGACGCGGAGGACAACCCCGTAGATTCTGGGAGAGGTCAGGTCGTACAGCTCGGCGAAGGCATCTTCGTGACCGCGCGAGGAGTGCGCCATCAGGTCGACCAGGTGCTCGGCGTCCACCTCGCGCCCGGCCGGAGCCGGCCCGGTCCGGGAGGACTCGCCTCCCGCACCGGGCCCAATGGTTGGCATCCCCATCACTCGGTCCCCTGTCCGTGACTTGGCATCTGGTCCTGCTGGACCCTTGGTCATTAGGCGAAACCTGTCACGTCCTGCTTGGGATTGAGACTAGCGTGGGAGAGCTGCTCACTGGCGGCGCGGACGCCGGAGGGGCCGCCGGGCTGGCCGGGGTCCCGCAGGCAGTCATGGCCAGCGGGCGACGTGATGGCGGCGACGAAGCCGCCGAGCTTGGCTGGACGGATACGGGCAAACATCGGGGTTCCTTCCGCAGGGGATCAGACCGATCAGACCTTCACCAGGGATTCGGCGCCCCAGGCCCGGCGGATTGGTCTATTCGGCCACTCCGCCAGAGGTGATGCCGCCGTCGGCCGCCAACTGCGCCGGCCGCCACGCCCCGCCGTCGATCCGG
>DATITN010000361.1:0-14778 GCA_035467795.1 Arachnia sp.
CAGATGAAGACACTGTTCGCCGAATTCACCGCGCTGCCCGGGCACGAGGATCAGGTCGCCGAGCTGATGGCCGGCCTCACCGCGAAGGTCCGCCAGGAGCCCGGCAACGTGGCGTTCCTCCCGTTCACCCGGGAGGACCACCCGCGCCGCTGGTTCGTCTTCGAGCAGTACCTCGACGACGACGCCTTCCAGGCGCACATCACGGCCGAGTACGGCGCCGAGTTCAACGGGCAGCTGGTTCACCACATCGCGGAGGACGGCTCGCACCTCACCTGGCTGAACGAGCCCTGAGCCGCCGGCGCGTGGTGAAGCGCTAGCCTGCTGACTGCCCGGGCGTGTGAACGGGTGGGGAGGAGTCAACCGTGCTGGGCCTGCTCGCGTCGTCGCCCCTGCTGACCATCATGCTGGTCGTGGCGCTGGGGGCCGCTGTCGGCATGATCCCCTTCGGGCCACTGAAGCTCGGCGCCGCGGGAGCATTGTTCGTCGGGCTCGCAGTGGGTGCTCTGGACCCGGCGCTCGGCGACGGCCTGGGCCTGGTCTCCACACTCGGCCTCGCCCTGTTCGTCTACACCGTGGGCATCGCGGCGGGGGAGACGTTCTTCTCGGACCTCCGGCGGCAACTCCCGCTGATGGTCCTCGCGGTGGCGGCCATCGGCGCCGTGACCGCCCTCGCCTCGCTGATCGGGTCCTGGCTGGGCCTCGGCACCGGCATGGTGGCCGGGCTCATCGCGGGCGCCCTCACCTCGACTCCCGCCCTTGCCGCCGCCACCGCCGCCACCGGCAGCCCCGACGCAGCCGTCGGCTACGCGCTCGGCTACCCGGTGGGCGTGATCCTGGCCATCCTCGTGGTGGCGCTCGTGGTGGGACGGAAGTGGCCCGGCCCCAACGACCCGGCACCCGCCTCGGCCGACGCGATCGTGGCCGAGTCCGTGCACGTCAAGAGGCCCACCTCCCAGCGGGGCGTGCCCGGCTGGGCGGACGAGAGCATCAAGATGAGCTACCTCGTCCGCGACGCCCGCACCCGGGTCCTGGCCCCCGGTGAGGACCTGCAGGCCGGGGACCAGGTGCTCGTGGTGGGCGCACAGGCCGCCGTCGAGGAGGCGATCTCCTACCTCGGCCACCGGCTGTCCCGGGAGCTGACCGACGACCGCGCCTTCGTGGACTTCACGCGGTTCGTGGTGTCCTCGCCGTCGGTGGCGGGGCGCACCGTGGCGCAGCTCAACCTCCCGGGGCGCTTCGGGGCGGTGATCACCCGGGTTCGCCGCGGCGACTCGGACCTCCTCGCCCGCGACGACCTGGTCCTGCAGCTCGGCGACCGGGTCCTGGCCGTGGCTCCCCAGGAGGAACTCGACGACCTGTCGACGTACCTGGGGGACTCCGAGCGCCGCGTCGCGGAGGTGGACGCCCTCGCGCTCGGCCTGGGACTGGTGGCCGGCCTGCTCGTCGGGGCGCTCGCCGTCCCCATGCCCGGAGAGGCCGTGTTCTCTCTCGGTTCGGCCGCCGGCCCTCTCCTGGTGGGCATGGTGCTGGGCGCCACCCACCGCACCGGCCCGCTCATCTGGGCCATGCCGCTCACCGTCAACCTCACCATCCGGCAACTGGGCCTGCTGCTGTTCCTCGCCAGCGTCGGCCTGGCATCGGGGCCACTGTTCGCCGAGCAGGCACTCACCGCCACCGGGCTGAGGGCCGGGCTCCTGGCGGCGATCATCGTCGCGTTCTCAGCCGTCGTCTTCCTCGCGGGCGCCAGGATCCTGGGGCTCAGCGCCCCCCGCGCCGCCGGGGGCTTCGCGGGCTACGTCGGCCAGCCGGCCATCCTGTCGTTCGCCACCTCGCGGGTCAGCGACGGGCGCATCGACGCGGGATACGCCGCCCTGTTCGCGCTGGGGATCATCGCCAAGATCGTCGCCGTGCAGGTGCTGGGCGCGGTGGCGTGACCCACCGGCCGCGCCACACGGCCAGCGTGGCCAGGGGCGAGTATGGTGGGGTCCCGTCGCCCGCTGACGGATGGAGGAGATGACAGATGGCCGATACCTTCGTTCACCTCCACAACCACTCAGAGTTCTCCATGCTCGACGGCGCCGCCCGTGTCAAGGACATGTTCACCCAGGCCGAGAAGCTCGGCATGACGGCGCTGGCCATCACGGACCACGGCAACCTGTTCGGCGCCTACGAGTTCTACAAGGCGTCGAAGAACTTCGCAGTCAAGCCCATCATCGGGCTCGAGGCCTACCTCACGCCCCGCACCCACCGCTCCGAGCGCAAGCGGGTCCAGTTCGGAGACGGCACCGGCGACGACGTGGCCTCCAAGGGCGCCTACACCCACATGACGATGTGGGCCTCCAACCAGGAGGGCATGCACAACCTCTTCCGGCTCAGCACCCGCAGCTCGCTGGAGGGGTTCTTCTACAAGCCGCGCGCGGACAGGGAACTGCTCAACCTGTACGGGAAGGGCCTCATCGGCACCACCGGCTGCCCCTCCGGCGAGGTGCAGACGTTCCTGCGGCTCGGCCAGTACGACAACGCGCTCGCCACCGCCGCCGAGTTCCGCGACATCTTCGGCGAGGGCAACTTCTTCGTCGAGCTGATGGACCACGGGCTGGAGATCGAGACGCGGGTCCGCCACGACCTGCTCAGGCTCGCCAAGGACCTGCGGCTGCCGCTGGTGGCCACCAACGACTCGCACTACGTCCACGCCGACGACGCCGACGCCCACGACACGCTGCTGTGCGTCTCCGCAGGCTCCCGCAAGGCCCAGACGGACAGGTTCAAGTTCAACGGCAACGGCTACTACATGAAGTCGCCCGCGGAGATGCGCGCCCTCTTCCACGAGCTCCCCGAGGCCTGCGACAACACGCTGGCCATCGCCGAACGCATCGAGACCACGTTCGACGAGGGCTCCGGCACCTACATGCCGAAGTTCCCCTGCCCCGACGGCGAGACCGAGGACACCTGGTTCCTCAAGGAGGTCCAGCGGGGGCTCGCCGCCCGCTATCCCGGGGGTGTGTCCGCCGAGGTGGCGGACCGGGCGCACTTCGAGATGGGCATCATCACCCAGATGGGCTTCACCGGCTACTTCCTGGTGGTGGCGGACTTCATCAACTGGGCTAAGGAGAATGGCGTCCGCGTCGGTCCGGGCCGAGGCTCGGGCGCTGGCTCCATGGTGGCCTACGCGATGCGCATCACGGACCTGGACCCGATCGAGCACGGCCTGCTCTTCGAACGCTTCCTCAACCCCGAGCGCGTCTCCATGCCGGACTTCGACATCGACTTCGACGACCGCCGCCGCGGCGAGGTGATCGCCTACGTCACAGAGAAGTACGGCTCGGACAAGGTGGCTCAGATCGTCACCTACGGCTCTATCAAGGCCAAGGCCGCGGTCAAGGACGCTGCGCGGGTGCTGGACATGCCGTTCGCCATCGGCGAGCAGATCACCAAGGCCATGCCCGCCGACGTGATGGGCAAGGGTGTCCCGCTGGCGGACCTCTTCAACGAGAACCACAAGCGTTACAACGAGGGCAACGAGTTCCGCGAGCTGTACCAGGGCTCCCCGGACGTGCGCACCGTCGTGGACACAGCCATGGGGCTGGAGGGGCTGAAGCGCCAGTGGGGCGTGCACGCCGCCGGCGTCATCATGTCCGCCTCCCCGCTGATCGACATCATCCCGCTGATGAAGCGGGAGGCCGACGGGGCCATCATCACCCAGTTCGACTACCCGGGATGCGAGTCCCTCGGGCTGATCAAGATGGACTTCCTGGGTCTGCGCAACCTCACGGTGCTCGACGACGCGGTGCGCAACGTCAAGCTCAACAAGGGCATCGACGTGGACCTCGACACCCTCACCCTCGACGACCCCGCCACCTATGCGCTGCTCCAGGCCGGAGACACGCTGGGGGTGTTCCAACTCGACGGCGGACCCATGCGAGCCCTGCTGCGTCAGATGCAGCCGGACTGCTTCGAGGACATCTCCGCCGTGGGCGCGCTCTACCGCCCCGGCCCCATGGGCGCCGACTCGCACAACAGGTACGCGCGCCGCAAGACCGGCCGCGAGCCGGTGGAGCCCATCCACCCGGAGCTCGCCGAGGCGCTGGAGCCCATCCTGGGGGAGACCTACGGCCTGATCGTCTACCAGGAGCAGGTGATGGCCATCGCCCAGCAGCTGGCCGGATACTCGCTCGGCAGCGCGGACATGCTGCGCCGCGCCATGGGTAAGAAGAAGAAGTCCGAACTGGACGCCCAGTACGAGATCTTCTCCGGCGGGATGCAGGAGCGGGGCTACTCGCAGAACGCGGTGCGCACCGTGTGGGACATCCTGCTGCCGTTCTCGGACTACGCGTTCAACAAGGCCCACTCCGCCGCCTACGGCCTGGTCTCCTACTGGACGGCGTGGCTGAAGGCCAACCACCCCGTCGAGTACATGGCCGCCCTGCTCCAGTCCGTCCGCGACGACAAGGACAAGTCCGGCCTCTACCTCGCCGAGTGTCGCCGGATGGGCATCCAGGTCCTGCCCCCGGACGTCAACTCCTCCGAGTCCGCGTTCACCCCCGTCGGGGACCACATCCGATTCGGCCTCGGTGCGGTGCGCAACGTGGGCGACAAGGTTGTCAGCGCCTGGATCGTCGAGCGTCAGCGGAAGGGCCCGGCCACGGACTTCCACGACTTCCTGGACAAGTCCCCGCTGCTGATGTGCAACAAGCGCACCATCGAGTCGCTGATCAAGGCGGGGGCCTTCGACGAGCTCGGCCACGCGCGGCGCGCGCTGATGGGCGTCTTCGAGACCGCCGTCGATTCCATCATCGACGTCAAGCGCAACGCCGAGAACGGCCAGGACGGCTTCGACTTCGGCCTGAGCCTCCCCGACGATTCGGCCGGTCCCGCCCTGCACGCCCAGGTGCCGCAGGTGGAGGAGTGGGACCGCCGCACCAGGCTCGCCTTCGAACGGGAGATGCTGGGCCTCTACGTCTCGGACCACCCCCTCAACGGCCTCGAACACGTGCTGCAGGCCAACAGTGACCGCCCCATCGCGTCGGCGGCGGCAGGTGATGGCTTCCGCGGGCAGACCAAGCTGTGCGGCCTCATCACGTCTGTGAACCGTCGGGTGAACAAGGCCGGCAACATCTGGGCCCAGGTGGTGCTGGAGGACCTGACCAGCTCCATCGAGGTGACGGTCTTCCCCCGCGTCTACGACCAGGTGGCCGCCCACCTCGCGCCGGACACCATTGTCGCGGTGGAGGGCACGGTGGAATCCGGCGAGGACCGCGGCCGGATGCGCGCCCAGCACCTCGTCTCGCCCCACGTCAGCGCAGAGGGCAACGTCGGGCCGCTGGCGCTGACCCTCCCGGCCGTGCGCTGCACCCCCGGCGTGGTGGCCAGGATCAAGGAGATCCTCTCCCAGTACCCGGGGGCCGCGGAGGTGCACCTGCAGCTGCGCACCGGAGACCAGGTCAAGACCTTCAGGCTGGGCGACGGCTTCCGGGTGGAGCTCACCTCGGCGCTGTTCGCGGACCTGAAGGCGGTCCTGGGGCCCAGCTGCGTCGGCGTCGGAAGGCAGGACTGATGGCCGAGGACGTGCTGATCATCTCCCGCAGGGGCAGGTTCTCGGAGCTGTGGGACAGCACCGCCTGGCGCCTGACGCTCTACCTCGCCGCCGCGGTGGCGCTGGGCGTGATCGCCGGCCTGCTGTGGTCGTGGCTGTCCCCCCTGCCCGCCTTCACCATCAACGACGACATGACGGCCTCGATCAACGAGCGCAGCCAGACGGCGATGGTGGCGGCGGACGTCACGTTCACGGTGCTCACCGGCGTCGTCGGGCTCGTCCTGGGGGCCGTCGGCTGGGTGATCCTGCACCCCAAGGGCTGGGTGGTGATCGGTGTCCCGTTGATCGCGGCGCTGGCGGCCGCCCTGACGGCGTGGCAGACGGGGCTACTCGTGGGCGAGTCAGGCTTCGTGGACCGACTCGCCGCGGCCCAGGCCGGCGACGTGGTGCGAGTGGACCTGGCGCTGCGATCGATGTCTGCGCTGCTGGTGGCGCCCTTCGCCGCCATCACGCCCATCATGCTGATGGCCGCGTTCTGGCCGGAGCCCCGCGTGGACCGGCCCACGGAGGAGCCCGTCGGCACGGTCTAGACTTGGGCAGCGTGCTGCGAGTTCTTGACCTGACCGGCGTCAACGACGCCTACCGTGACCACCTTCCGCGTGGCCAATTCGACGTGGAGGCCGCGGTCTCCGTCGTGGCGCCCATCGTCGAGGCCGTGGCCCATCGCGGTGAGGACGCGCTGCGCGAGTTCTCCCAGCGCTTCGACGGCGTGGTGCCCACCCACCTCAGGGTGCCCGCCGAGGCGCTGGCCAGGGCGGCCGAGGAGCTGGACCCGGAGCTCGCCGCCGCGTTCGCCGAGGCCATCCGACGCCGCCGTCACGTGGCCGAGGCGCTGGAGCTCGACGGCAACCCGGCCCCGGCGCTGCTGGCCGACGGCGCCCGGGTGGGGCTGCGCAACATCCCCGTCGAGCGGGTGGGACTCTACGTGCCCGGCGGTCTCGCGCCCCTGTCCTCCAGCGTCATCATGAACGTGGTGCCCGCGCAGGTGGCGGGCGTGCCGTCGATCGCGGTGGCCTCCCCGCCGCAGAAGGACTTCGGCGGCCTTCCGCACCCCAACATCCTCGCCCTGTGCCACATCCTCGGAGTGGAGGAGGTCTACGCCGTGGGAGGGGCGCAGGCCATCGCCATGTTCGCCCACGGCGTCGCCGGGCTCTGCGAGCCCGTCTCCCTCATCACGGGTCCCGGAAACATCTACGTGGTGGCCGCCAAGCGCCTGGTGCGCGGGCTGGTGGGCATCGATTCCGAGGCCGGCCCCACCGAGATCGCCATCATCGCCGACCACACCGCCACCCCGTCGTTCGTGGCCGCGGACCTCATCTCGCAGGCCGAGCACGACCCCATCGCGGCGTCGGTCCTCATCACGGACTCGGCGGAGCTCGCCCAGCGGGTGCAGGAGGAGCTGGCCGTGCAGGTGGCCGCCACCAGGCACGTGGAGCGGGTCCGCACCGCCCTCGGCGGCCAGCAGTCGGCCGTGGTGATGGTCCGCGACATCGATCAGGCCGTCGCAGTGGCGGACGCCTATGCCGCCGAGCACCTCGAGATCCAGACCGAGAACGCGGAGGCCGTGGCCAACAGGATCCGCAATGCCGGCGCCATCTTCGTCGGTGACTACGCACCGGTGTCGCTCGGCGACTACTCTGCCGGCTCCACCCACGTCCTGCCGACGGCGGGCTGCGCCTGCCACTCGTCCGGGCTGACCGTGCGGTCGTTCATCAAGACGGTGCACGTCATCGGCTACACGGCCGAGGCGCTGCTGGCCATCGCCGACGGCGTGGAGCGCTTCGCGCTGGCCGAGGACCTGCCGGGGCACGCCAACGCCATCACCGTGCGGAGGCCGCAGTGATCACGCTGGAGGAGCTGCCGTTGCGGGCGGACCTGGTGGGCCAGGAACCCTACGGCGCCCCGCAGCTGGACGTCCCCGTGGTGCTCAACGTCAACGAGAACCCGTACCCGCCCTCCCCGCTGATCCGCCACGAGATGGCCGCGGCCATCGTCACCGCGGCCGGCACCCTCAACCGGTACCCGGACCGTGAGGCGCTCGCGCTTCGCGAGGATCTCGCGGCCTACCTCGGGCACGGGCTGACGGCGGAACGGATCTGGGCCGCCAACGGGTCCAACGAGATCATGGCCCACCTGCTCACCGCCTTCGGCGGACCGGGGCGCCGCGTGCTGGCGTTCACCCCCACCTACTCGATGTACCCCGAGTACGCCCGCAACACCTGCACCGAGTACGTCACCGTCCCCAGGCACCCGGACTTCACGCTCACCGCGGACCTCGTCCTCGACGCGATCCGCGAGACCGAGCCCACCGTCGTGATCATCGCCACCCCCAACAACCCCACCGGCACCGTGGTGCCGTTGGAGGTGATCGACGAGATCTGCTCGGGCACCGAGGCCATCGTCGTGATCGACGAGGCCTATCAGGAGTTCTCGGCCAAGCCGTCGGCGCTGGAGCTGCTGGACAGGCACCCCAGGATGGTGGTGTCGCGGACGATGTCGAAGGCCTTCGCCCTGGCCGGCGGGCGCGTGGGCTACCTGGCGGCGGCGTCGGCCATCGTCGACGCCTGCCGGATCGTCCGGCTGCCCTACCACCTCAGCGCGCAGACGCAGGCGGTGGCCCGGGTGGCGCTGGCCCACGCGGACGAGCTCCTCGCGCAGGTGCGGCAGCTCGCAGCCGAGGCCCGCGGCTTCGAGGCCTGGGCACGGGGCCGCGGCTTCACGGTGATCGACTCGGAGGCCAACTTCTCCCTCATCGGCCACTTCACCGACAGGCACCGCCTCTGGCAGGACCTCCTGGACCGTGGCATCCTGATCCGCGAGACCGGACCAGCCGGCTTCCTGCGCGTCTCCGCGGGCACGCCGGCCGAGATGGCCCTTCTCCGCGACGCGCTGCAGAACCTGAATCCACCCATCGAAGGGACCACGCCGTGACCCGCACCGCCACCGTCGAACGCTCCACCAGCGAATCGAGCATCACGGTCACCGTGGACCTGGACGGCACGGGAGCCTCCAGCATCAGCACCGGCGTGGGTTTCTACGACCACATGCTCACCGCCCTGGCCAAGCACTCCCTCATCGACCTCACCGTCCAGGCCACCGGAGACCTGCACATCGACGGTCACCACACCATCGAGGACACCGCCATCTGCCTCGGCCAGGCGCTGAAGCAGGCCTTGGGGGACAAGTCCGGCATCCGGCGCTTCGGGCACGCCGTGGTGCCGCTCGACGAGGCGGTTGCGGACTGCGTCGTCGACGTGGCCGGCCGCCCGTACGTGGTGTGCTCCGGGGAGCCCGACGGCCAGGTGTACGCGCAGATCGGCGGCTCAGGAGTGCCCTACGCCGGCTCCATGACCTACCACGTGGTGGAGGCGCTGGCCCTCAACGCGGGCCTCTGCGTCCACCTGAGGCTGCTGTCCGGGCGTGACCCCCACCACATCGTCGAGGCCCAGTTCAAGGCCCTGGCCCGCGCCCTGCGCGACGCCGTGGAGCTGGACCCGCGGGTCCAGGGCATCCCCAGCACGAAGGGCGCGCTCTGAGCCGCCGGGTGGGTCTGCTCGACTACGGCTCGGGCAACCTGCACTCCGCCGCCCGCGCGTTCGCCAACGCCGGCGCGGACCTCGTCGTGTCCTCGGACCTGGCCGAGCTGCGCCGTCAGGACGCGCTCGTCGTGCCTGGAGTGGGCGCCTACGCGGCCTGCATGGCGGGGCTGCGGGCCGCCGGGGGAGTGGAGCTCATCTCGGAGTGGGTGGAGGCCGAACGGCCTCTGTTCGGCATCTGCGTGGGCCACCAGGTCCTGTTCGACGGCGGCACCGAGCACGGGGTCGACACCGCCGGACTGGGGCTGTTCCACGGCCGCGTCGTCGAGCTGGACGCCCACCGGCTGCCGCACATGGGCTGGAACACGGTGACCCCGCCGGAGGGCAGCGTGCTCTTCGACGGGTTGGCGGCGGAGCGCTTCTACTTCGTGCACAGCTACGCGGCGATCGAACCGCCCCCGGACGCCCTGGTGACCCTCTCCCGCCACGAGGACGCCACGTTCGTGGCCGCCGTCGAGCAGGGGCCGGTGAGCTCCACCCAGTTCCATCCGGAGAAGTCCGGGGCCGCCGGTGCGCGGCTCATCGCGAACTGGCTCGGGTCCTGGTAGCCGCGTTTCAGCTAGGGTTGGGCGTCGTGGAGAAGTTGCAGCTGTTGCCAGCCGTCGACGTGCAGGGCGGCCAGGCCGTCCAGCTCGTGCAGGGGATCGCGGGGTCACAGAAGGAGTTCGGCGACCCGCTCGCCGCGGCCCTCAGATGGCAGCACGGGGGAGCCGAATGGCTGCACCTTGTGGACCTGGACGCCGCCTTCGGCCGCGGCAGCAACGCTGAGCTGCTGCGCTCCATCGTCGGCAGCCTCGAGATGAACGTCGAGCTCTCCGGCGGGATCCGAGACGACGAGTCCCTGGAACGGGCGCTGGCCACAGGGGCCAGGCGGGTCAACATCGGCACGGCGGCCCTGGAGAACCCCCAGTGGTGCGAGCGCATCATCGGCCAGTACGGAGACCGGGTCGCCATCGGCCTCGACGTGCGCGGCGAGAACCTCGCCGCCCGCGGCTGGACCACCGAGGGGGGCCCCTGGCCAGAGACGCTGGACCGGCTCGTGGCCGCCGGATGTGAGCGCTTCGTCGTCACGGACGTCAACTCCGACGGCATGCTCACCGGCCCCAACATCGAACTGCTCACCGCCGTCGCGCAACGCAGCGGCCAGAAGGTGATCGCCTCCGGCGGGATCGCCACACTGGAGAACCTCCGGGATCTGCGCGGCCTCGTGGATCGCGGGATCGAGGGCGCCATCATCGGCACGGCCCTCTACCTCGGCCGGTTCACCATCGAGGAGGCACTCGCCGTGGCCGAAGGAGACCTCTGATGCCCAAACCTCCCGCGAGTACCTTCGGTGAGGTCAACTCGGGCCGCGCGCACGTCCCGCCGCTGCTGAACGGCCGGATCGCGGACCTGCTCGCCGGCAAGAAGATCGTGATGACCGGCGTCACCGGATTCATCGGCGAGCAGCTCCTGTGGAAGGTGCTGACCGAGTGCCCGGACACCACCACCGCCGTCCTGGTGCGCAGGAAGGGCTCGGTCACGGCCGAGCAGCGCGTCGTCGGCCTGCTGGGCAAGAAGATCTTCAAGCCCATCGTCGAAGCGGCCGGCGGCGTCGAGAAGCTGATGGCCGATCGGGTCTCCGTCATCGAGGGAGACCTGCCCAACGTGCCGGACCTCCCGCGGGACCTCGACGTGCTCCTCCACTGCGCCGGCGACGTGTCCTTCGATCCGCCCATCGACCAGGCCTTCATGACCAACGTCATCGGCACCAAGGCGCTTCTGACGAAGCTGCGCGAGGCGTGCTCGGACGAGGACGGCACGCTGGTCAAGGTGCCCCACTACGTGCACGGCTCCACCGCCTACACCGCGGGTCGCAGGCGTGGCGCCATCCCCGAGGCCGCGCACGTCCACGACGTGGACTACGAGGCTGAGACTGTCGCGGCGATGGCCATGAAGGAGCACATCGAGGCCCGCTCCCGTGAGGCGGGGCAGCTGACGAAGCTCCGCAGGGAGGCCGAGGCGCTCCACGCGAAGGCCGGCTACCTGACCACCTCCCGCGACACCGAGCGGCGCCGCCAGGAATGGGTGAAGACCGAGCTGGTCCAGGCCGGCACCGAGCGCGCCCGCTCCCTGGGCTGGACTGACGTCTACACCTTCGCCAAGGCGCTGGGCGAGCGGGTGGTGGCGGACCTGGGGCAGGACTTCCGGATCTCCATCTACCGTCCCGCCATCGTCGAGTCCTCCCTGAAGCACCCCTATCCAGGCTGGATCGAGGGGTTCAAGATGGCGGAGCCGCTGATCCTGGCCTACGGCCGCGGCCAGCTGCCCGAGTTCCCGGCCTCCCCGGATGCGGTCATCGACATCATCCCCTGCGATTTCATCGTCAACGGCATCATCGCGGTCTGCGCCACCACCCCCGAGGTGGGCCGGCCGGAGTACTACCACGGCAGTTCGGGGGCCAGGAACCCGCTCACCTTCCGCGGGGTCTACGAGCACGTCCGCAGCTACTTCGAGGCTCACCCCTACACGTTCGGCCAAGGCTCGACGCCGCTGGCCACCTGGACCTTCCCCGGCGCCGAACCCATCGAGAAGTTCATGTGGGTCGCCGGCAAGGGCGTCACGGCGGCCAACAAGCTGCTCAGCTTCGCGCCGCGCGGAAAGAACACCCGGGCCTGGGCCACCCAGCTGGACAGGTCCGCCAAGCAGCTGGACTTCCTCAGCAAGTACCTCACCCTGTACGGCGAGTACCTGCAGTCCGAGCTGCACTTCGTCGACGACGCGGCCCTTGCGCTGCACAACTCGCTCCACCCTCAGGACAAGGACATCTTCGGGTTCGATTCGGCCTCCTACACCTGGACGCACTACCTGGAGGAGGTGCACATCCCGGCCATCACGGATCCAGTGCGCCGTCTCGAGGCGGCCCGGAAGCGCCGGCAGGCCCGATCTGCCACCTTCAGGGAGCTGAAGCCGGCGGAGCCCGGCACCGTGGTGGCGGCGTTCGACCTGGACGGCACCGTCATGGCCACCAACGTCGTCGAGACCTACCTGTGGGCTCGCCTGCCCGAGCTGTCCCCGATGAGACGGGCGCTGGAGGTGGCCCGGGTCACGGCCCAGCTGCCCGTCTACCTGGGTGCCGAGCGGCGAGACCGCGGCGTTTTCCTGCGTTCCATCTACCGCCGCTACGCCGGGGCGGACCTGGCGGCGCTGGAGCAGTTCGTCGACGAGAAGCTGGCGCCCCTCATCCTCGATCGGATGTCCCCGGACGCCATCCGGCGCATCCGCGAGCACCGTGACGCCGGCCACACCACCATCCTGATGACCGGCGTGATCCGGCCCCTCACCCGACCGTTCGAGGGGCTGTTCGACACCATCGTGGCGGCCGAACTGGCCACTGACGAGAACGGCCGTTGCACCGGATTCCTCAGCGGCCCGCCCATGGTGGGCGAGTCCCGCTCGGCCTGGCTCACCCACTACGCGTCGCTGCACGACATCGATCTCACGCAGTGCTACGGATACGCAGACAGCCACGTGGACCTCCCCATGCTCACCACCGTGGGCAACCCGGTGGCCGTCAGCCCCGATATCGGCCTCATGCGAGCGGCGAAGGCCAAGGGCTGGTCCATCGTCGAGTGGCCTGCCATGTCTCCGCTGCCCCGCTGGAGGATGTCGTGAACGGAAAGGAAGACTGATGTCTCGACCCGGATTTGTCCTCGAGGTAGACGACCAGACCCCGCCGCTGCTCACCATGGCCGGCGCTGACCTGCGCCTGGAGCGTCTAGGCCTCGGCACCAGGGTGATCTACCCCGCCGACGCCGCGCCCTCCACGGACCCGGTGGCCCTGGTGGACTTAGCCCTCGCCGCTCCCCTCGGCGCAGACCCTCTGGCCTCGCAGCTCAAGCCCGACACCCGGCTGACCATCGTCGTGGTGGACTCCGACAGCCCGCTGCCGCGTCCTGAGTTCGAGGTCCGGCGCATTCTCGTCGAGCGCGTCCTCGAGACCGCCGCCCGGGTGGGGGTCGACGACGTGGAGCTGGTGATCGCCACCGGTCTCAAGCAGAAGTGGAATGCGGCCGCCGTCACCGAGGTGCTGGGCGACCGCGTCGCCACCTCCTTCCTCCCGGACGGGCTGGTCAGCAGCCACGACGTCACCTCGCCAGACCTGGTGCATCTCGGCGACGTGGACGGGATCCCGGTGAAGTTCAACAGCCGGGTCGCCTCCTCGGACCTCGTGGTCCTGGTCTCAGCCCGGGCTGACTCGGGCGAGCGGTGCCCGTTCGTCTCGGGCCTGGTGGACGTGGAGACCATCAACCGGCTCTCCGGGGCGCAGAGCGAGGATCGGTACTGCGCCGGCGTCGAGGCGCTGGTGCATGGGGCAATCCGCACCTTCGCCGTGGTCGCGGTGCTCGGGCAGCCCCTGCTCGGCCGCTCGTTGCGCTTCGCCTCCCGCCGCGAATGGGAATGGAACCTGGCCGACAAGCTCTCGCTGATGAGCGCCCGCCAGATCGTCGCGGCCCTGCCGCGACAGGGTGCCCAACTGCTGCACGGCAATCCGCGCGCCGACTACTCCATCGTCGACGTCCTCAGCGGCGACTACGAGCGCGTGATGGCGGACTCCCGCCTCGTGTGGAGGGCGGCCAACGCCGTGGAGGTGAAGGGTCAGGCGGATGTCCTGGTCACGTCGGCCTGGGGCGCCTCCTTCGACGAGGGAGACCCTGTGGGCTCGCCGCTCGGCGCCGCGCATCACGCCCTGGTGACCCGGGCGGGCACCCACCTGGGCACCCCCTACGCCCGCGAGGGAGGGGCGCTGATCGCGTTCCATCCGCTGCGGAGGCGGTTCTCCAACCGGCGGCAGTCCGCGGCCGCCGACTTCTTTGCGACGGTGCTGCCGCAGACCACGGACCCGGCTGAGATCGCGGCCACCTACGAGGCGCGCGCCATCGACGACGAGTGGTACCTGGACCTGTACCGCAAGCAGTTCGCCGAGCACCCGCTTCACGTGTTCCATCGCTGGTACGCCACCGCCCGGGCGGCTGAGCGGTTCTCGGACGTGATCTGGGTGGGCGGGGACCGGCGCAGCGCCGCTGTCCTCGGGCACCGCAGCGCCACCACCTACGCCGACGCCCTCGAGATCGCCTCGAACACGGTGGGACGCGCCCCCTCCATCACGGTGCTGCGCGGTCCCGGGCTCGCGCTGGGCGATGTGCGATGAGCCGCCTGCTCCCGTCCTGGGCGCAGAGCGGGCGCGGACGCCAGCGGCCCAAGCTGACCTGGCCCCGTGACCTGAGGCAGATCGCATCCGGGATGCTCCGCACCGGCACACCCGCGGGTGCGCCCCCGCGGCCAGCCGTAGCCCGGGACAGGCTCAGCCTGCGCGCCGCACTGTCGGGGAGACCCCTGATGCTGAGGCTGCTCAACCTTCGCCTCGACATCGAGCTGGTCTCGGCCGACAGCGTCGCGGGCCTTGAGCCGCCCGTCGTGTTCGCCGCCAACGAGCAGGGGGCGATGGATTACCACCTGCTACGCTTCGCCCTGCCGTCGAGGGTGCGGCCGACGATGATCGCCCCGTCGCGGGCCATCGCCGGCGGGCGCAACGTGGTGGTGTTCGCC
>DATITN010000362.1:0-17388 GCA_035467795.1 Arachnia sp.
GGGATCTTGCCCTTGACGGGACGACCGTCGATCCGGACGCTCAGCCTGTCGAGCCCGGTGGGCCACAACACGCGTGGCGCCAGCGGGACGCCCACCCTGTCCAGTGCCGTCTGGGCGCCCTGGCTGGCGGTCAGCGTCACCCCCGTCGGGTACCACGGGCCGGCACAGGAGTCGCAGCGACCGCAGGCCGTGGCGTGCGGGTCATCCAGCTCCGCGGTCAGGAACGCCATGCGGCACTCATCGAGCTGCTCGTAGGCGAGCATGGCGCGCTGCTCCTGCTGACGGGCGGCGGCGATGCGTCCGTAGCGGTCGGCATCGTAGGTCCAGGGTGCTCCCGTCGAGACCCATCCGCCCTTGACCGACTCCACCGCACCGTCGACCGCAAGCACCTTGAGGAGCAGCTCGAGCGGGCCGCGCTTGATGTCGACGCGGGCCTCCAGTGCGGCCACTGACAGGGGTCGATCAGCGTCGGCGAGGGCTGCCAGTGCCGCGTCGGCCTTGCGCTGGGTTGGCATCGCGTTTGTGGCGAAGTAGTGCCAGATGGCCTGATCCTCGGCGCCCGGCAGCAGCAGCACGTCAGCGCTCTCGGTGGCGCGGCCGGCCCGGCCGACCTGTTGGTAGTACGCCACAGGTGAGCTCGGCGCACCGAGGTGGACGACGAAGCCCAGATCGGGCTTGTCGAAGCCCATCCCGAGGGCCGAGGTGGCGATGAGCGCCTTCACCTCGTTGCGTTTCAACGCCTCCTCGGCGACCAGGCGCTCGGCCGGATCCGTGCGACCGGTGTAGGCGAGGACGCGGTGGCCTGCCTTCGCGAGCAGTGCGGCCGTGTCCTCGGCGGCGGCGACGGTCAGGCAGTACACGATGCCGCTCCCCGGGAGCGCCGCGAGATGCTCGCTGAGCCAGGCCAGGCGACGCCAGGGCGTGCCGAGATCGAGGACGCCGAGCCGCAGCGAGTCGCGGCCCAACGCGCCGCGGAGGGTGAACACCTCACGCCCTCCGGCGGCCATCTGCTCGGCCACATCGTCGACAACCCGGGCGTTTGCTGTCGCGGTGGTGGCCAGCACGGGTACGCCATCGGGCAGGTCGGCGATGAGGTCACGGATGCGCCTGTAGTCCGGCCTGAAGTCGTGACCCCAGTCGCTGATGCAGTGCGCCTCGTCGATCACCAGAAGGCCACACGTCGCGACGAGCCGGGGCAGCTGCTCTGCCCTGAAAATCGGGTTGACGAGGCGCTCAGGTGAGACGAAGAGCACGTCGATCGAGTCGGCGGCCAGCAGCTCTTCGATGTCACGCCACTCGGTCACGTTGGCCGAGTTGATCGCCGAGGCTCGGACGCCGGCCCGCTCAGCGGCTGCGACCTGGTCGCGCATGAGCGCCAGGAGGGGCGACACGATCAGCGCCGGCCCCGACCCGGCCCTGCGCTGAAGCAGGGCGGAGATGAAGTAGACCGCCGACTTGCCCCATCCCGTGCGCTGGACGACAAGGGCCCGTCGGTGATCCGCCACCAGGGCTTCGATCGCCTCGTACTGCCCGGGGTGGAAGTCGGCCTCCGCGCTCCCGGTGAGGGCCTTCAGGATCTGAAGAGCCTCGTCACGAAGCCCGGCCGCCGATCGTTGCACCGCGCGGGTGGGCTCCCTGCGAACGGCGTCAGGCCGGCGGCGGGCAGGCGCAACGGGCTCCCCCGCCCACGCCTCGTCGAGGTCGTCCGGCGGGAGGGTCTCCGGGTGTGGCGGTGGCTCATCCATCCATTCGGGCGGCTGCGTCATGTCACCACCCTCCCATCCCGCGCTGACACTTTCCACGTGGGCCGGCTCCCGCGGTGGAGGACAACCCGCTCGCCGGGCGGGGGCAGCCCTACGCGTCGACCCTGGCGGCGCGCCGCGCGGCGATCTCGCCGACGATCTCGAGGTACTTCTTCTCCGTCAGCGGATAGAAGAACATCGCGAGCTGGGTCAGGAGGGTGGAACCAATCAGGAAGACCGCGGCCCACATGCGGATGTTGCCGGCCACCTCGTCGGAGACCTCGCCGCCTGCCGCGACCTCGGCTGCGACGAACCCCGCCCACCCGAGCGCCCAGCCGCCGACGAACCCACCGAGCGCCTGGCCCATCTTGCGCGTGAACGAGAACACCGCGTAGGTGGTGCCCTCGGTGCGCTGCCCGATCTTCCACTCACCGAACTCCACACAGTCCGCCTCGAGGGCCCACATGAGCGTGTTCACGCCGAACATGGCGATGCCCATGACGAAGAACGCCACCGACCCGAGCCACGGGTAGGTACCGAGGGGGGCGAGCCACAGGATCAGCGCGCCGAGGTACATGAAGGACGCGAGGACGACGTACCCGAGGCGCTTGCCCATGGTGCGGACGAGCACCGGGATGACAGGGCCGACAAGGAACAGCGCCGCCACCTGGGCCATCGGGTGGATGGCGATGGAGTTGGCGTCGTTCTGCACGTAGATCGCGATGTAGGCGCCCAGGGAGCCCATCACGGTGGTCCCGAGCAGGAAGAAGACCGCGGCGACGGAGAGGACCTGGAGCGGCCGGTTGACGGCGAGCGAGCCGAAGCTCTCCTTCATCGTCACGGGACGCGGGTCGCGGGCGACCTGCTCCTTCGTGCCCCACACCGTGAACAGGTACAGCCCCGCGCCGATGATCGACAGGATGCCGACGGAGATGGCGATCGAGTTCTGCAGCGCGTCAGCGTTGCCGACGTTCGCCCGGATCTGCGGTGCGATGACCCAGGACAGCGTCAGGATCATGAGGGCCGCACCGTACATCCGGAAGCTGGCCAGCTTCGCCCGCTCCGTGGGGACCTGCGTCAACGAGGGCGCCATGGAGCCGTACGCGATGTTGACGGCGGTGTAGAACACCGAACCCATCAGGATATAGAAGGCGTACATGTAGATGGTGTAGGCCGTGGTGCTCGCGTCGGGCATGATCCACTTCGCGGCGTAGAGCAGCCAGCTCGAGACAAGCAGCGGGACCGAGAACCACAGGATGATCGGACGGAACTTGCCGAGTCTGCCCGGCTTCTTCATGTCGATGATGCGGCCCATGAAGACATCCGTGAAGGCGTCGATGAAGCGCAGCACCAGGAACATGGTGCCGATGACGCCACCCTCGATACCGACCACGTTGGTGTAGTAGAGGATGAGGAACATGCCCGCCATGGTGAAAGAAACGTTGTTCGCCGCGTCCCCCGCGGCGTAGGCGAGGTAGTTCTTCATCGTGAGCGGCTGGGCCGTGACAGCTGGCGCCGAGACTGAGCTTGCAGACATGGTGGCGATTCCCTTCTGTTTGGGCGCCGGTCAGGTGGTCTGGTGCTGGATCGCGTCGACGATGGCGTTGACTGCCGCATCGACGGAGACACGGCTGGTGTTGAGCAGCATGTCGTAGCGGTCGGGGAGCGCAGGGTCCCAGCCGTACAGGGTCCTTGACATCTGCCGACGAAGGTCCTCCTCGTGGGCTCGGCGCTTCGCTGACTCGGCCTCCGAGATGCCCAGGTCCTGGGCAGCCCGTTTGACCCGGTCGGCGACGTCGCCGGTGAGCAGGACGTGCAGGGTATTGGGACGGTCGGCCAGGATCACGGTGGCGTTGCGACCCATGATGACGCCGCCCTCCTGGGCGAACTGCTTCACGGTCCGGGTGTTGTCCTCGATGAGCGAGTACTTGTCACCTTGGGTGCGCACGATCTCGCGGTCCTCCAGTGCACTGTAGGCACCCCCGAGGAGGGCGAGCACATTCGTGAGCACCGCACGGTTCTCCGCGTCGTCGCCGGACGCCTGTCCGGCGATCACTCCGGAGGTGAACGCCTGCCCGTGGAACGGCAGGCCGAGCCTCTCGGCGACCCTCTCGCCGATCGTGACGGCGCCGCCGCCGTACAACTCGAACATCGTGACGACGGGCGGGTACTCGCCGGCCCTGTTGCTGGCCTCTGACATGAAGTCACCTCTGCTTCTCTGCTGAGATTGTTTCCACACCTTGCTGTGAGATTAGCCCTGCCCGACGAGGAACGGAGCAATGCGCACGAGGAAGGAGGATCGGTGCCCGTTGCCGGCTACTGGCCTTGCCGCCGATCGGCACGCCCGCGCCCGGACTCCGGGTCCGCGCCGACCGGAGGGCATCTTCGCGTCGCCAGTGGGGAGTGAGTAGGGAACACGCCTGGAATAGCAAGTGGCCCTGACAGCATTTCTGCTTGTCAGGGCCACTTTTCGTAGCGGGGACAGGATTTGAACCTGTGACCTCTGGGTTATGAGCCCAGCGAGCTACCGAGCTGCTCCACCCCGCGTCGCTCTGATAACTATAGGGATTGTCCGCGGACAATCCAAATCGATGAGCGACGCGGGCCGGGGATCAGGGCCGAGCCTCCGGGACGGTGGTCTTCGCGGGATCGCGCTCGACGATGCCCTCAAGCGCCTCGTCGATGCGCGCCATCAGCTCCTCGGGGATCTCCACCCCGCTGGCCTTGACGTTCTCGGCGATCTGCTCCGGGCGCGAGGCCCCGATGATGGCCGCCGCGACATTGTCGTTCTGCAGCACCCACGCCACAGCCAGTTGCGCCATCGTGAGGCCCAGTTCGTCGGCGATCGGGCTCAGGTTCTGCACCTTGGTGAGCACGTCGTCGCGCATCCAGCGGCTGATCATGCCCTGGCCGCCCTTGGTGTCGGTGGCCCGCGACCCCTCCGGAGCCGGCTGCCCCGGCAGGTACTTGCCGGTGAGCACGCCCTGTGCGACGGGAGACCACACGATCTGCGAGACGCCCACCTCCTCGGATGCGGGCACCACCTGGTCCTCGATCACCCTCCACAGCATGGAGTACTGCGGCTGGTTGGACACGAACGGGATCCTGAGCTCCTTGGCGTAGCGCGCAGCCTCGCGGATCTTGTCCGCGGGCCACTCCGACACGCCGATGTAGAGGGCCTTGCCCTGCCGGACGACGTCGGCGAAGGCCACCATCGTCTCCTCCAGCGGCGTCTCGATGTCGTAGCGGTGGGCCTGGTACAGGTCCACGTAGTCCGTCTGCAGCCGCTGCAGCGAGCCGTTGATGCCCTCCATGATGTGCTTGCGCGAGAGCCCGACGTCGTTGGCACCCTTGGGCCCGACCGGCCAGTAGACCTTGGTGAAGATCTCCACGGATTCCCGACGCTCGCCCTTGAGTGCGTCCCCCAGCACCACCTCGGCGGCGGTGTTGGCGTAGACGTCGGCGGTGTCGAACGACGTGATGCCGTGGTCGAGCGCCGCGCGCACGCAGGCTGTCGCGGTGGCGGCCTCCACCTGCGAACCGTGCGTCAGCCAGTTGCCGTAGGTGAGTTCGGTGATCTTGAGTCCAGAATTGCCCAGATAGCGATACTTCATGCAACAAAACCTACTCCGGTGGACCAGCCCACCGATAGCGTCATCGCCATGGACACCTCGCCAATGCCGTGGACCTCCGGCACCTGGACCACCCCACCCGTCGATGCCCACGAGGACGGACCCGATCTCGTGGTGACCGCCGAGGAGGGCTCGGACGCGTGGCGCGTCACGTCCTACGGCTTCACCCACGACTCAGAGCACGCTCTCGTCGCCCCCTTCCCGACCGACAGCGCCATGGAGGTGGTGTTCACCGCCGGATACTCCGAGCAGTTCGATCAGGCCGGCCTGTTCGTCGTGTCCGCGGCCGACTGCTGGGTCAAGGCGGGCGTCGAGTTCGCCGACGGCCATCCGCAGCTGGGTGCGGTGGTGACCAACCCGCTCTCCGACTGGTCGACCGCACCTGTCGACGCCTGGCACGGCCGCCGGGTCCGGGTGCGCGTCTCCCGCTCCGGGGACGCGCTCACCATCCGCGCCGGCCTCGACGGCGACCCCCTCAGCCTCGTCCGCCTCGCCCCGTTCCCCCGCGACGCTCGAGCCGCCGCAGGGCCGTTCACCTGTGCCCCGACACGTCCCGGGCTTGTCGTCCGATTCCACGAATGGACCACGGGACCAGCCGATTCCGGGCTGCACTGACCCCTCGACGGCGTCGGCTACCCTTGCGCGCATGACCGAGGCCCTCCAGTACGAGCTCACCCAAGCGCGCCTCGACAACGGCCTCCAGGTGGTGGTGGCGCCGGATCCGGACGCGCCGGGTGTCGCGGTGAACCTGTGGGTGGAGGTCGGGTCGGCCGACGAGGCGCCCGGCCGGACCGGGTTCGCGCACCTCTTCGAACACCTCATGTTCCAGGGCTCGGCCAGCCTCGCCAGCGGCGAGCACATGGCCACCGTCGAGTCCCTCGGCGGCACCGTCAACGCCACCACGTCCACGGACCGCACCAACTACTTCGAGACGGTCCCCCGCGGGGCGCTGGAGCTGGCGCTCTGGATGGAGGCGGACCGGTTCTCGTCCCTGGCGATCACGCCTGAGAACTTCGAGGCTCAGCGCCAGGTGGTCAAGGAGGAGAAGCGCCAGCGCTACGACAATCAGCCCTACGGCGACCTCCTGCAGCTGCTCACGGCCCAGCACTTCCCGGAGACCCACCCCTACGGGCATCTCACCATCGGGTCGATGGCGGACCTGGACACCGCATCGCTGGAGGACGTGTCCGAGTTCTTCGACGCCTGGTACCGGGCGTGCAACCTGCGTCTGGTGGTGTGCGGCCCGGTCGGCCCGGACGAGGCGCTGGATCTTGCCGGGCGGTACTTCGCGGACCTTCCCGCCTTCCCCAAGCCGGAGCGCCTGCCCATGGTGGAGCGCCCCGTCGCGCAGGCCTCGACTGTCGCGGTGAGCCGGCAGGTCCCCCACTCACTGGCCTACCTCTCCTGGCCCACTCCCCCCGCCTCACACGCGGATCAGCCTGCCATCGACCTGGCACTGTCGATCCTGGCCGACGGCCACTCTTCCCGGCTGCACCGGGCCCTCGTCAAGCACGCCGACGTGGCCAACGAGGTGCACAGCGCCTCGCTGACCCACCGCTCGGCGGCGTCGATCGCCGCCATCCTGGGGCGCCCCGCCGATGGAGTCCCGCTCGAGGCCATGTCAGCGGCCATTCTCGAGGGGGTGGGCCGTCTCGCGACCGATGGTCCCACCGCCGCCGAGTTGGCGCGCGCCGTCGCCCAGTACGAGAGCGACTGGCTGTGGGAACTGGCCACCACCAGCGGCCGGGCGGACGCCATCAACGAGGCCTGGCTGATGCACGGATCGCCGCACCAGGTCAACACCCACCTGGCGGACGTGCTGGCGCTCACCCCGGAACAGATCGCCACAGCGGCCGGACGTTGGCTGGCGCCATCGTCGGCCCACCAGCTCCACTACGCAGCCGAGGACACCCGATGAACCGCCCCGACGTCACCCTCGGCATTCCCTGGCACTTCCCCACCCCCACCATCAGCCAGCTCGGCTCGGGGCTCACGATGTGGCACTTCGAACTGCCCGGGCAGCACATCGCCACCTTCGAGGTGATGATTCCAGCACCGCTGGCCGCGGAACCCGCCGATCGGGAGGGCGTGGGCACGGTGGCGCTGCACGCCATCGACGAGGGAACCCGCACCCACCCGGACGGCGGCATCGGCGAGCTGCTCGAGGACCAGGGCGCCACCCTGCACGGCACCGCCCGCCAGCGCTACACCACCCTGGGCGGGCAGGCACCGTCCCGCCGGCTCCCCCAGGTGCTGCCCCTCTTCACGGAGGTGCTCAGCGAGCCCGCCTTCAACGATCGCGACGTGGCCCACCACGTCGAGGCGCAGGTGGCCGGCTATGAGTCCACGCTAGCCTCCCCGTCCTCTGCGGTGAGGATGGCGCTGCGCCGCGAGCTGTTCGGCACCGGGCATCGCGGTGGGCGCCCCGCCTCCGGCACCCCGGCCACCCTCGCCGCCGTGACGCCAGCTGACGCCCACGGATGGCACCGGGACCACTTCTCGCCCCACGGAGCGACCCTCGTGGTCGCAGGGAACCTCACCGCGACGCAGGCCGAGGCCGCGCTGGGACCGTGGACGGCGCCGCGACCTGCGCCCACCGTGGTGGCGGCAGCGCCGGCGCGGGAGCCCCGGATCGTGGTGGTGGACCAGCCGGCGGCAGTGCAGGCGACGGTGGTGATGGGCCGCCGCACCGTCACCCGGCACGACCCGCGATGGGCGTCCCTGCGGCTGGCCGGCCACGCCGTCGCGGGGGCCTTTGCAAGCAGACTCAATCTCGAACTGCGGGAGCGCCTCGGCTACAGCTACGGAATCGGGGGCGGCTTCTCCCCCGGACCGGACGAGGGACTGTTCACCGTCGGCGGCAGCGTCCGCACCGAGGTCGCGGGCGACGCCGTCGCCCGGCTGCTGGAGGGCGTTGCGCTGGCCGAGGCGTTCGGCGACGACGAGATCGACGACGCACGCAGGTACCTGATCGGCGTGGCCCCCCTTGCCACCGAGACCTCGGCCGACATCGTCGCGCAGGCCTCCGCCTTGGCTGCGGCGGGTCTGGACCCCGGCTACATGAACCGCCACTTCTCAGACCTGGCGGCGGTCACTCCCGCCGACGCGACGGCCGCCTTCAGGGCGTTGGTGTCGCCGCGGAACGTGACTGTCGCGGTGATGGGAGACGCCTCCGCGTTGGTTCCCGCCCTGGCAGCCGTCGGGCTGGTCGCGGAGGTTGTGGACCTGCGTCGCTGACGCGCCGGCTCAGCCGAGCGCCTCCACGGCCTCCGCGATCTTCGCCTCCGCGGCCTTCACCTGGGCCTGGTAGTCGGCGAGGTCGCCGTCACGGAGCGCCTGCTCCGCCGCCTCGAACAGGGACTGCGCCTCGTCCAACATGTTCCGGGCGCGCTGTTGCACGTCCGCGGGAACCGTCGGCTGCGACGGATCGACGGGGGTGGGCTCCTCGGTGGGCTGCTCACCGGTATCGGCACCCGCGTCTCCCTGGAAGACCTGGTCAAGGGCCGACTGCAACGTCTCGCCGATGCCGATCTGCTCACCGAAGCGCACCACGATGAATCGCAGCGCCGGGTAGGCGCCGGTGGTCCCGGTGGTCTGGGTGAAGATGGGTTGCACGTACAGCAGCCCGCCGCCCAGTGGCAGCGTCAGCAGGTTGCCGTAGATGGCCGCGGCCGAGGCGCCCTGCCGGTTGAAGGGCAACAGCTTGTCCGCAACCAACGGGTTGGTGGCGATGAAGTTGTATGTCTGTCCGGGGCCCGCGATCTGCTCGGCGTCCGAGAGCTTCAGCACCCTCATCCGGCCGTAGTCCTCGGTTGTGGCGTCCGCGTTGACGGACATGTAGACGCTGAGGTTCTCGCGGTCCTTAGGAACGAACACGGTGGTGTTGGCGAAGTGGGGCGATTCGTCGCCGGGCCAGCGGATGGTGAGGAAGTACGGCGGCTCCTTGAGCCCCTGCTGTCCGGCACGCACCGGGTCGTTGGGCACCTGCCAGATGTCTGTCTGCCGGTACCACGTGTCTGGGCTGGTGGTGTGGTAGCGCCCCAGGATCTCGCGCTGCGCCTTGAACAGGTCCTGAGGATAGCGGAGGTGTTCCAGCAGCTCCTGCGAGATCTCCGACTTCGGCGTGACCACACCCGGGTAGACCTTCTCCCAGGTCTTCAGGATGGGGTCGGTCTCGTCCCACTCGTACAACGTGACGGTGCCGTCGTAGGCGTCCACGGTGGCCTTGATCGAGTTGCGCACGTAGTTGACCTGCTGACCCATCAGCAACCTGTCGGCCGATGTGCGCGAGTCGGAGATGGACTGGGTCCAGTCGCTGCGCATTGAGTTGGGGAAGTTGTCCGTGGTGGTGTAGGCGTCGATGATCCAGACCACCCGCCCGTCGACAACGCTGGGGAAGGGATCCGAGTCCACCGTCAGCCACGGCGCGGCCTCCTGGACGCGCTGCACCGGCAGGCGGTCGTAGAGGATCATCGACTCATCGTTGACCCGGTCCGAGAGCATGAGGTTGATGTCGCCGAAGCGCAGCGCGTAGGCAGCGCGGACCGCGATGTTGCCGATGCCCACGCCTCCGTCGCCTGTGTAGGTGTACAGCGACTCCGTGCGGCCCTCGCCGCCCGACGGGGTATCGAGCTCAACCGGGTCCAGGCCCTCCGGAGCTCCGACGACCACGTAATAGTCGGTCTTCTCGCCGAAGTAGATGCGCGGCTCGTGCTCCGGCAGCGTCCCCACGGTGGGGATCCCGCCGGAGAAGAACACCGGCTCGCCGTTGGCCTCGCGCTGGTTGCCGTACGCCGCCACCATGCCGTAGCCGTGGGTGTAGACGGTGCGACGGTTGTTCCAGGTGTCGCCGGACTCGACGGAGTCCAGGTCTAGTTCCCGGACGGCGACCACCGAGTCCGTTGCCTTGCCGTCGATGACGTAGCGGTCGATGTCAAGCGTGTCGGGGAAGGTGTAGTAGCCGCGCACCTGCTGCAGCTGCTCGAACGCGGCCGGCACCACTGTGGGGTCGATGAGGCGGATGGCGGGCAGCGCCTCGGCGTCCTGCCGCAGCTGACCCGCGCCGGCCGTGGTGGTGGCCTCGTAGTCCTCGATCTCCACGTCCTCGATGCCGTAGGCGTACCTGGTGGCCGCGAGGTTGTTGGCGATGAAGGGGCGCTCCTTCTCCTGCTCGTCCGGGATCACCTCGAAGCTCTGCACGATCCACGGGTACAGCATGGACAGCAGGAGGGTGGACACCACCAGCAGCGCGATAGAGGCGCCCGGAACGCTCCACCGGACCTTCCATGCGTTGACGAACGCCAGGATCGCCGTGATCACGCAGATGGCGGCGATGATGGCGGCAACGGGCACGCGCGTGGTCACGTCGGTGTAGGAGAGCCCGGTGAAGATCCTGTTGGCGGTGATGCTCAGCGCATAGCGGTCCAGGAGTGTGCTGGCGGCGATGAGCAGCATGACGATCCCCAGCAGGATGGACAGGTGCCGCTGAGCGCCCAGCCCGGCGGCAGTGTTGCCCCGACCCCTCAGGGCCGACGAGGTGAGCGCCCCGGTCATGAAATGAACGGCGGCCGCTGCGACCATCCCGACGATCATGGTGAACAGAAGGAACCCGACCACGAACCCCAGCCAGGGCAGCGTGAAGACGTAGAAGCTGGCGTCCAGACCGAAGTAGGGGTCAGCCCAACCGAACGGTGTCGCGTTCCACCAGGCCAGGAACAGCTCGATGACCCCGGCGGCCGCCATCCCGCCCAGGAGCCCGAGCACCACGGAGGGCACGGCCATGAGGACCTTCGACCTGCGGTCCAACGCGTCCCTCAACTGGATGAGGAACTCCGAGTCCAGGTTCGCCCGGCGCACCTTGGGGCGCAGCCGATAGGCGATCACCATGTTGAAGAAGACCACCGAGAACATCAGCAGTCCGAAGACGACGAACAGTCCGGCCCGCGCCGCGAGCTGGGTGGTGAACACAGTCTGGAAGTTCATGCTGCGGAACCACAGATAGTCGGTGACGGTCCGGGAGGCGATGACGGCCACCAGCAGTAGGCCGCCCACGATCATGACGGTCCACAGGATGGGGCCGCGCCCCGCCGGGGCCTCGGGGTTGGCGGTGGTGGCGCTCACAACTCACTCCTGAAGGTATTGACGAGGGCGTCTGCCAGGCCGGGGACGAGGTCCTCGGCTCCCAGCAGGTCATCTGGGTTGCTCACCAGCCGGGCCAACCCGTGGCGGGTCCCATCGCGGAGGACCCCGACGACGATGCGTACGTCGGTCTTCTCCGGATGGTTGGCCACGAACTCGGCGGCAGCGTCTGGTTCCTGAGGCAGCTCGGCCTCGTGCTCGGGGGGAAGGAAGGCGCGTTCCATCGCCAGCGCACAGCCCTCGACCGTGTCCGGCCAGAAGATGCCGGAGAGGCGCTCGACCACGTTCTCCGTGGCGTGGAACTCGTCCTGCTCGATGGCGGTCAGCGCGTCTGGGCTGCTCTCCGGCACCCGGCCGCGCAGCTGCGGCTCGACGTCAAGGAGCGTGCGGGTGGTGACCAGGGCGAACAGGCGGGCCGGCTGGTCCCACCCTGAGGATGAGACGTGTCGTTCCACGTCCATGAGGGCGGCGATGAGCTTCGACGAGTCAGCCACAGGTGGGCACCTCTGCAGTCTTTCCTTCGTTGATGAGCTGGAGCGCGGCGATGGAGTCCTTGAGGGTGCCTACCCTCACCAGCGTGACGTCCGTGGCCAGGTTGCCGACGTCCGAGCAGTTGTCCTCGGGCACGAGGAAGATGGCGGCCCCGTCGCGCTCGGCGCCCTTGATCTTCTCCCGCACGGCCCCGATCCTGGACACGCGACCATCCGGGTCGATCTCGCCAGTGCCGGCCACCACACCCTCGGCGATGAGGTGTCCTTCGGTGATCCGGTCGTAGAGGCCCAACGCGAACACCAGCCCCGCGCTGGGGCCGGTGACGCCCTGATCCACGCCGAAATCCACCTGGGGCGCGTATTGGAAGCCCGTGTCCAGGGAGATCCCAACCACCGGACGGCGAGCGTCCGTGTTGCTGGCGCTGGAGGTGACGCTCTCGGTGAGCTCCTGCCCGTCGCGCAGGAGGGTGAAGACGATCACATCGCCGACGGCGTGGGTGGCCACCTGGGCGATCACATTCTCACGGGTCTTCATCTCGATGTCGTCGACGGCGATGATGAGGTCTCCCGGCTGAAGGCGGTCTGCGCTGGGGCCGGAGAGCACCACGCTTTCCACCCGGGGCAGTTCGGTCACAGCCACGCCGGCCGCCCGGAGTGCCGCGACGGTGGCGTTGATGCGCGACTTGTCCATCATCGCCACGGCCTCGTCCTGCACCTGCGACGAGGACTTGCCCGGAGGGTAGATGACCTCCCTGGGCATCGCGTCCGAATCGTTGGCCATGAAGACGAAGACCACTTCGGGAAGGCTGAGGGTGGAGTCCACCCGGGTGGTGGACACGGTGGTCATGAGCAGTTGACCGGCGGTGTCGAACGTGGGCAGGCCGGAAATCTCGATCACGGCGCCGCCCTCGTCGGTGGTCTCCAGGACGTCGACGGTCTGCCCCGGACGCCACGCCACATAGGGAACCGGAATCACTACCAGGGCCGCCGCCAGCATCACGAAGAGCAGGGAGGAAACGATCGCCACTGCGTTGCGCGACACCGAGACTCCCTTCATCGTCTTCCGCTTCACCCTAGCAAGCGGCGACAAGCCGTCGCGCGGCGCTTGCACCATGGGGAAGAATGGGCATCAAGGAGGTCTCCTGATGTCCAACCCTGACCCGTTCGGAGCGTTCGACTTCGAGCAACTACGCAAAATGCTGGAGTCGATGGGATTCGCCGACGCAGACCAGCTCAACCTCGAGGAGTTGCTCGCGCACGTCCAGCGGATGCAGCAGTCGGGTTCCGGAATGTTCGGAATGACCAACGCGGATCTGGACCCGGACGCCGCGTGGCGCACCACACTGACCGCGGCGAAGCAACTCGCATCGGCCGCGGGCGCTGATCCACTGCTCAGGCCGGAGGAGAAGGCCGCCATCGTCGACGCCGAGCGGCTCGCCCAGGCGTGGCTCACCCCGCAGACGACCTTCCCCGAGACCGGCCGCCCCGCGCGCGCCATCACCCGCGGTGCATGGCTCGACGAGACGGGGGACGGCTGGAGGGCGGTGATCGAGCCGATCATCGACGGCCTGGCGGAGGCACTCAAGCGCGGCACCGTCGACGAATCGGGCGGTGAGCTGGAGCCGATGGGCAAGTTCCTGGCCCCGATGATGAAGCAGTCTGCGTCGCTGATCTACCGGGACCGGCTCAAGCGTGAACTGTCCAAGGTGGCCGGCGACATCCTCACAGGGACCGAGATCGGCTTCAACCTGCTGGGCTCGGCGGACGTGGTGATGATCCCCGCCAACGTGGCGCACTTCACCGAGGATCTGGACGCCGGCGATCGCGACGTCACCCTGTTCCTCCTGCTGCGCGAGGCCGCCAGGCAGCGGCTCTTCCATCACGTCGCCTGGCTCTCTCCCCAGCTCAGCGCGCTGCTCGGCCATTTCGCCCGCGAGATCACCATCGACTTCGACGCCATCGCGAGCCAGTTCCAGCCCGAGAACCTGCAGAACCTGTCCATCGAGCAGGTGGTGGCGGTCGGCGAGACCGTGCGGGGCTCGTTCTTCCAGCCCGCGAGCACACCCACCCAGGTGGAGATCCTGCAGCGCCTCGAGGTCCTGCTGGCCCTGGTGGAGGGGTGGGTGGACCACGTCGTCGGTCGGGCCACGGCCCCGTGGATGCCCAACTCCTCCCAGTTGGAGGAGGTCATCCACCGCCGCCGCGCCTCCGCCACCCCGGTCACCAGCGTTTTCGCGGAGCTGCTCGGCCTGGACCTGCGGCCACGGCTCGTGCGAGACGCGAAGAACCTGTGGGCCGCCGTCGAGCACCGCCGCGGGATCGACGGCCGCGACGAAGTGTGGGGCCACCCGGACCTTCTTCCCACTCGGGCGCACCTGGCAGACCCCCTCTCGTTCGCCGCCGGAGTGTCGCCCGCAGAGCCCGTTGAGGACGCCCTCGACGCCGAGCTGCGCAAACTTCTCGGAGGCCCGGAGGCCTGATTACTCGCCCAACCTTGACGTGGCGGAGCCGGTGACGCTTAACTTGCCGGGAGAGTCCCGGTAGCTCGTTACGCAGGGGAAGGCGGATCGAGCTGCCGGGCTCCACCACGTCCGGACGGTGTGTCTCATTGTGAGCGCTGCGGGCGGCGCCTAGAGTGATCGGGGTTGCTGACCGCAGCAACCACCCAAAACAAGGAGGAAAAATGACGGCGGAGATCTGGGAAGGCTCTTTCTACTGCGTCAAGTGCAAGGCAAAGCGCGACGCCAAGGGCGAGGTTGTGGTCAACGCCAAGGGCACCAAGATGGCCAAGGGCAAGTGCCCCGAGTGCGGCACCAACCTCAACCGCATCCTCGGCAAGGCCTGAGCAAGGCCGGATCGAGCCCGATGCGGGCACTCAATGGGGCGGCAGCCATCGGCACCGCCCCATTGTGCTGCCCTCACACTTCCCGGGGATTCCTCCGAGGTGTTGTCCCGAACGGCCATGGTGTTGTCCGGAATCGGGACGGTGTTGTCCGACTGTGACGATGTGTTGTCCATCGCCCCGCGAGGCCTGGAGCTGAGGAGCCTCGACGGCGAGGCTGGGCCCATGCACACCCACCAGATCGCCGTCGTGGGGACTCCCACCGCCACCCGTCCACTCGAGGCCGCCCTGCGTCGGGCGCAGCTCCGAAGCATCCCCGTCGAGCCGGCGGCAGCCCTCCGCTCCCCCGGATTGATCTCCGGCTGTGCGCTCGCGGTCTTCTGCTCCCAGCCCGGGACCCAGCCAACCCTCGAGGCGGAGGTCTACGCCGCGAAGGTTGGCGCGCTGCATGTCGCGTGGGACGCCTCGGCCGCGCTCGTCGGCCCGTTCGTCGCCCCCGGTCACGGCCCGTGCCCGAGTTGCCTGGCCCAGGCCAGTTCCCCGGCGGGTGGTGGCACCCACCGGGCGCTGGTGAGCTGGGCGAGCGCCTTGGCGGCGCTGCAGGTACGTGACGTTCTCCGCGGCAGCACGGACCTGGTGGGGGTCGGCTGGGCCTGGCGGCTCGAGCACCCGGGGCTGAGCCTCACCTCGTGGACGAAGCAGGCGGGGTGCCGGACAGCGGGCTGCGCTCAGCCCTGATGGCTGCGAACAACCTCCAGCGCACCGCCCCCGTAGCGCTCAACCTTCACCCGCCCGATGCCGGGAAGACGCAGCAGATCCGCTTCAGTGGCGGGGGCGGCCTCGGCGATGGCTTGGAGGGTGGCGTCGGTGAACACCACGAATGCCGGGACGGACGCTTCGTCCGCGGCCGCCTTGCGCCAGGCCCGCAGCGCCTCGAACAGGCCCTCGTCGTAGTTGACCTCACAGTCCGAGTGCCGGCTTAGCTTCCGTTCCGCGGCTGTGTGGAGGTGAAGGCCGCAGACCCGACAGGTCCGGGAGCGGGCCGAGGTGGGCTTCTCCTTGGGCGTCCGGGTGACGGTGGAGGGACCCGAGACCTGATCGGCGATGAATCGCGATCGGGTGGCGCTGCCCTTCCCGGCGGCCCAGCTGACCCGGAGCTCTCGTTTCGCCCGCGTGAAGCCGACGTAGAGCAACCTTCGTTCCTCGGAGAGGCTGGGCTCCTCCTGACTCAACACGAACGGGATCATGCCCTCGCGCACGCCGACGATGGCCACACCGTCCCACTCCAGACCCTTGGCCGCGTGCAGGGTGGCCAAGGTCACAGCCTCGGCCACCGGGCCGGCCTGCCACGCGGAGCGCTCACGCAGCCACTCCACGGCCTCCGAGGCGGGCCATGTGCCCCTGGCGGCGGCCTCGTCGACGACCATGCCCCGCAGGGCGGACAGCGACTCCCAGCGCTCACGCTGCCTGCCCTGGCCGGCCGGCGCCTCAGGACGCCACCCCAAGGAGCCGAGCACGGCCTCCAGCACGACGGGGGCCGCGGTCTCACCCCCGCGCTCGACGGCCCTGCCGAACTCGAGCAGCGCCTGGCGCACCTCCGCCCGGTCGTAGAACTTCTCCGTGCCGCGCACCGAGTAGGGAATGGCCCGTTCGCTCAGGGCGGCCTCGAGCGCCGGGGACTGAGCGTTGATGCGGTAGAGCACGGCGAGCTCCGCCCAGGAGGTGCCGGCCGCGTGCCGCTGCTTGAGCCAGTCCGCCACCGCCGCGGCTTCAGACGCCTCGTCCGGGTGTCCACTGAAGGTGGGCTTCGGTCCGGAGGTGCGCGTCGGGGTCAGCGCGCCCGGGCCGCCGGGCCGCACGCGCAACACCTTGTTGGCGGAGGTGATGACCTCAGGCGTGGAGCGGTAGTTACGGAACAGCCGGACCGTCTCAGCGCCCTCGAACCCCGTCGCGAACCCCAGAAGATAGGAGGCATCCGCGCCGGCGAAGGAGTGGATGGCCTGGTTGGGGTCCCCCACCACGCACACGTCCTGCCTGCCGTCGACCCAGAGCGTGATGAGGCGGTGTTGCAGGGCGGAGACGTCCTGGTACTCGTCGACGACGAAGTGCCGGTAGGTCTGACGGATGGTGGCGCCGATCTCCTCGTGCTCGGTCAGCAGGACCGCGTTGCACATGAGGATGTCGTTGAAGTCGACGCTGCCCTCCGCAACCTTCTGCTTCTCGTAGAGCGCCATGACGGCAGACACCTGCGCCGCGGAGGCGCCCGCCACCGAGCGCCTCTGCGCCACGTCCGGGTACCGGGACGCCGAGACGTTGCTGGTCTTGGCCCACGAGATTTCGCTGTCCAGGTCCCTCACCAGTGGCGTGTCCGACTTGCCGAGCACCTGGTGGGCGGCGCGCGCCACGAGCCCGAACGTGTTCTCCGCCACCCGGGGAAACTCCACCCCGTACGCCTGGGGCCAGAAGAACTGGCATTGGCGCAGCGCCGCCGAGTGGATGGTGCGGGCCTGGGCCCCGCGGACCCCCAGCGAGGCGAGCCTGGC
>DATITN010000363.1:0-23858 GCA_035467795.1 Arachnia sp.
CTGACCACGCGGCGGCTGGGGACGGGCCAACAGGACCTTCTCGAACCTGCCGGTGCCGGACTGCCCGTTGAACGCGCGAACGCTCGCGGCGAGGGTGCCGGCGAACCAGACCAGCCACACCAGGCCCATCAGGCCTTCGAATCCGAGGACCAGACCGATCACCAAGGCGGCGAATCCTGCGACCATCATGGTCACCTGCAGGCTCAGCGCCCTCGCCGCCTCCCACCACACCCGCGAGCCTGGCGTGGCCACGGCCTTGACGACGGCGGGGCCGACGAAGGAGGTGAAGAGACCGGAGAGTTGCGCGAGCCCGGCGCCGACGTTGTCGGCGGGGGCCGGAATTCCAGGGGCCGGCGCGCGGAGCGCCGCAGGCGCTATTCGGGCCAGCCCCGTCAGGGATCGGTTCAGCTCCGCCCGGTCCCGGGCACCCAACGCCTGATCGAGCCGGCGATCGAGATCCGACTCGTTGAGCTGGCCCTGCGCGTAGCACGCCTGCAGGTGGGCAATGGCACGGTCCCGGGCCGCCTCGGTGACTTGGGTGGTGGGGTGCTGGGGGTAAGCGGTCATGGGATCAATTGTGCTGCCCGCTGAGGGAACAGCACACCAGGAAGGCCCCTGAACAGACCCCGACTCACCCCCGGTTGTACCGGTTTCTGCTGGCCAGCGCCCGCTCAGCCTCACGCTTGGCGTCACGCTCGGCGAGGGTGTGCCTCTTGTCCCAGTCCTTCTTACCGGTGCCGATGGCGATCTCCACCTTGGCGTACCCGTCGTTGAAGTAGATGGACAGCGGAACAAGAGTCTTCCCGGAGCCGTCGATTTCCCGTGAGATCTTGGCGATCTCCTTGCGGTGCAGCAACAGTTTGCGGGTCCGCCTGGCCGAGTGGTTGCGCCACGTACCGAATTCGTATTCGGGGATGTGTGCGTTGATCAGCCAGGCCTCGCCGTTGTCATCGACGGTGGCGTACGCATCGAGCAGCGTGGCACGGCCGGCGCGGAGTGTCTTGACCTCGGTGCCGGTCAGCACCAAGCCGGCCTCGAACACGTCACCGATGTGGTAATCGTGCCGAGCCTTCTTGTTCTGCGCAATCAGTTTGCGCCCGATCTCCCTGGGCATTCGACCAGTATGGCACGCCTCAGCCGAACCACCGGGCCATCGGATTGACCACCGAACCGTCCTGCCAGACCATGAGGTGGAGGTGGCAGCCAGTGGAATACCCGGTGCTGCCGACGTACCCGATCACCTGTCCACGCGACACCCGCTGGCCCACGCCGACGATGTATCGCGATGCATGGTTGTACCCCGTGGTCACGTAGTATCCGTCGACCCGGCCGTGATCGATCATCAGGCGGTTGCCGTACCCGGCGTTGTAGTAGCGCTCCGAGACCACCCCTGAAGAGGCGGCACGGATGGGCGTGCCGCAGGCGGCACCGAAGTCTGTTCCGTCGTGAAGCTTCCAGTATCCAAGCACAGGATGCAGCCGCATCCCGTAGCTCGACGTGATGCGGGCGGCCACCGGGAACATGAACCCGGACCCGACGGAGGTGCTGGTCTTCGCGGGCGCCGGGGCCGCGGCGGGCGCGGGGGCCGGTGCCGTGGCCTTGGTCGCACTGCGCGTCGCTGCCTGTTCCCGGGCCGCCGCCTCTCGCGCGGCCGCGTCACGGGCGGCCTTCTCGGCTGCCGCCTTCTCGGCGGCCTCGCGGGCGGCCTTTTCCGCCGCTGCTTTCTGCGCGGCGATCCGATCCCGGATCCGCTGCTCCACAGCGGCGTTCTCCTGGGCGAGCGCGGCCTGTCGCCCCTCCTCAGCGGCAAGCTCGGAGGTGGCGTTGGCTTCCGCGGCGCTCGTCTGGGCAACCAGTCGTGTCACCTGTGCCCGCAATGAGGCTGCGGACTCGGCCGCGGCCTCACTGGCCGCCAACTGTTCCGCAGCGGCCTCCCGGGCAGCCTGCGCCGCCTGCTCAGCAGCGTCGGCGGCCGCCTGCGCATCCTCAAGCATCAATCTGCGCATCTCCAGCTCGTCCAACTCAAGAGCCGACGAGTCGAAGAGCGTCTCAGCGAGTTGGGCTCGCTGGTTGAGGTTGGCGACGGTGACGTCCGAGAAGAGCATTGCCAGATTGAGGAGACCGTGGCTCGTCTGAGTTGTGACGAGGATCTCCTCGTCGAGTCTGCGGTTGACCGAATCCAGAGCTGCAAGGGCAGCCGCCACATCCGCCTTGGCCTGGGCCAGTTCGGCCTCCGCCACACTCAGTTCGGCTGCGCGCTGCGCGTCCAGCTCCGCGGCCGCGCGCTCGGCGGCCTCGGCCTTGGCCAGCTCCGCTTCGGCGTGGGCCAGCTCGCTCTGAGCGGCATCGTGGGCCTGGACCGCCGAGGCCAGCTGGGCGTTGGCGTCTTCCACAACAGACGCCTGTTCGGCCATCTGCTGGCGAAGCTGCGCCTGACGATCATCGAGCTCGTCTGCGGACGAGTGCATCGCCATTGATGCAGTGAGTGCCAGAGCGAGAACCGCGGCTGCGAAGCCACGAGTGATCCTGGTGGTGAATGGGCGTCGGACGTGGGGCAGGTGGGGAAGTTCCCGGGTCACGCTGGTCCCTCCTTTGGGCTGCTAAACGCGCAGGTACTTTCTGGTGGCCAACAGCGTGGGAATGACAGACAAGGCGATTCCCACCGCCGCAATGGCAAGAATGGCAGTGACCAGGTCACCCCAGCCAATCCAGGGTAAAGCCGTGATTGAGGTTTGTGCATTCTGCACGATCACCACCCAGTAACCCAGCGTCAACGCTCCAGCGGCCAGGATAATCCCGATCAGTCCCGCCACCAACGACTCTAGAAGGAAAGGCAGCAGGATGTAGAGGTTCGACGCCCCGACCAGGCGCATGATCCCGATCTCGCGCCGTCGGGTGAACGCTGCCATCCGGATGGTGTTGGCGATCTGCAGGGAGGCGGCCAGCAACAGCAGCACGCTCATGGTGATGGTTCCCCACTGGAGTGCGCCGAGCCACTTGAACATCGGCTCCAGCACGGTGTGAAGATCCTGAACGTTCTGCACACCCTGGAGTCCCTGCGCCTCGCTGACCACCCCGGCGTAGTTCTCCGGGTTGACCAGGCTGACCCGGAAGGAGTCCTGCATGTCTTCTGCCGTGCGCGACGCCACCACGGGCGAGTCCTTGAAGACCTCCTGGAATTCCTCGAACGCGGCCTCCTTGGACTCGTAGACCACGGCGCCGACCTCTGGGTTGGCCTCGAGCGTGGCTCGGATCTCCTCCCGCTGCGCTTCCGTGGTGCCCTTACCCGGCTCGCAGCGGCCGCCCTGCGTGTTCTCGGTGCAGAGGAACACGGAGATTTCGATCTTGTCGTACAGGCTCCGCTTGGCCAGGTCCACCTCCATCGAGGTCAGCACGCCAGCGCCGAGAAGGGACAGTGAGACGCCCATCGTGACGATGACCGCGATGGTCATCGCCAGGTTGCGCTTGAGCCCGGACCAGGTTTCCCGTAGTGAATGCCGCATTGTCTCTCCTGCCTAGGCCGAACCGTAGACGCCCTTGGCCTGGTCACGCACGAGCTCACCGTCGCGCAACTCAAGGACCCGGCGGCGCATCTGATCGACGATGGACGAGTCGTGGGTGGCCATGATCACGGTGGTGTCGGCCTTGTTGATCCGGTCGAGGAGCTTCATGATGCCCACCGACGTCTCTGGATCGAGATTGCCCGTGGGCTCGTCGGCGATGAGGATCTTGGGCCGGTTCACGAAGGCCCTGGCGATCGCGACACGTTGCTGCTCGCCACCGGAGAGTTCCTCGGAGGGCCGGTCAGCCTTGCCGGCCAGCCCCACCAGCTCAAGGGTGTCCGGCACGATGCTGCGGATCTCCCGGGCGGGCTTCCCGATCACCTGCAGCGCGAACGCGACGTTCTCGTAGACCGTCTTGCCCGGAAGAAGCCGGAAGTCCTGGAATACGGTCCCGATCTGGCGCCGCAGCGCCGGCACCTTCCACTGGTTCATGGTGGTGAGGTTCTTACCCGCCACGTACAGGGTGCCCTTGGTGGGCCGGTACTCCCGCAGGATCAGACGGATGAAAGTGGTCTTGCCCGAGCCTGACTGTCCGACGAGGAACACGAACTCGCCCCGGCCTACCTCGAGGTTGATGTTGCGCAGGGCAGCCCTGTCCTGCCCTGGGTAGAACTTGGTGACGTCCTCGAACGTGATCACGCGGCACTCCGACGGTTGGGGAAGATCCTGAGAAACTCTCAGTCGCAAGGCGAGTTTAGATCACGCGGACAAGGCGGCCTAACCCGACACGCAGGACGCTGGCGCTACGCCTCGACCTCGGACCTCTTGCGCCAACGGATCCCGGCGTCGATGAACCCGTCGATGTCGCCGTCGAAGACAGCCTCAGGGTTGCCCACCTCGTGGTCGGTGCGCAGGTCCTTGACCATTTGATAGGGGTTCATCACATAGGAGCGCATCTGCGCACCCCAGGAGTTCCCGCCGTCACTCTTCAGCGCGTTGAGTTCCTTCTCACGGTCCTGCCGGACCCGCTCCAACAGCCTCGACTGCAGCACCCTCAGGGCCGCGGCTTTGTTCTGGAGCTGGGACTTCTCGTTCTGGCAGCTCACGACGATGCCGGTGGGCAGGTGGGTGATGCGAACAGCTGAGTCCGTGGTGTTGACCGACTGCCCACCCGGGCCAGATGACCGGAAAACATCGATGCGGAGTTCGCCCTCGGGAATATCAATGTGGTCGGTCTCCTCGGTGACCGGAAGGACCTCCACCCCGGCAAACGACGTCTGCCGGCGCCCCTGGTTGTCGAACGGGGAGATGCGCACAAGGCGGTGCGTGCCCTGCTCGACGGACAGGGTGCCGTAGGCATAGGGGGCCTTCACCGCGAAGGTGGCCGACTTCAATCCGGCCTCCTCTGCGTAGGACGTGTCGTAGACCTCGGTGGCGTATCCGTGCCGGTCCGCCCAACGCAGATACATGCGCATGAGCATCTCCGCGAAATCGGCCGCGTCGACTCCCCCCGCCTCAGCCCTGATGGTGATGAGCGCGTCTCGGGGGTCGTACTCACCCGAGAGCAGTGTTCGCACCTCCAGCGCCGAAATGTCCAGGGCGAGCTTGCGAACATCCGTGACCAGGTCTGCCCGGGCCTCCGCGTCACCCTCTTCGTCGGCGAGCTCGAGCATCATCTCCGCGTCGTCGAGCCTCGAGCGCAGCCGCAGCAGCCGATCCACCTCACCCTGCTTGAACGACAGCTCGGACGTGACGCGCTGAGCGTTGCTCTGGTCGTCCCACAGGTCCGGTGCGGCCACCTCCTCCTCGAGCGAGGCGATCTCGGAACGGATCTTCTCGATGTCTGCGACCGCCTCGATCGACGCGAGGGATCGACCGAGGTCTGAGAGCTGCTGGGAGAGGTCATCGTGAGCCACAATCGATCATCCTACCGGCAGTTGACCTACCCGGCCCTGACACAATGGGGCGCAACAGAGAAGAGGATGACGAATGGGTGCGACGAAAGACCGGTTGAAGCAGGACCTCGCGACCGCGCTGCGCGCGAAGGATGAGGCGGCCAAGACCACCATCCGGATGGTGATGGCCGCCATCGGCGTCGAGGAGGTGGCGGGGGAAACCGCACGTCAGCTCAGCGATGCCGAAGAGCTGGCGGTGGTATCCAAGGAGATGCGCAAGCGCCGCGAATCCGCGGAGACCTACGCGGCGGCGGGACGCTCGGACCTGGCCGTCAAGGAGCAGGCGGAGGCGGAATTCATCTCCGGATATCTCCCCACACCACTCAGCGAGCAGGATTTGGCAGCCCTGGTGGACGAGGAGATCGGGCGGCTGGCGGAGGCGCCCACGATCAAGCAGATGGGCGCGCTGGTGAAGGCCGTCACCTCACGCGCCGAGGGCCGCGCCGAAGGAAAGGCCATCGCTGCTCTTATCCGCAGCCGGTTGGCCTGACGCCCCCTCCTCGGTGGCTGGCCTCGCCGCCATTGGCTAGGGTTGGTCAACGCCGGGCGCATAGCTCAGTTGGTTAGAGCACCTGCCTTACAAGCAGGGAGTCGGGGGTTCGAGTCCCTCTGCGCCCACCACCACCGCCGGAGGGAGGCACCATGGACACCGGTCGGCGGGCCCTGCCCCCCGAGGGGAACCGGCCTCCCCCACCCGCCCCCAGAAGGGGCCCCCTCCCCAACCCGCCAAGGGGCCGCCCGCGTCCCAGCCGGGCCCGGCATGCCGCCGCCCCGGGGGAGCTTGAAGAGGCGCGACGCGCATGGGTGACGCTGGTTGCGCTGGGAATCGCGATGACAGTGCTGATCGGTGGCCTCTACCTCTTCCTGGGTCCCCGAGGCTCCAGCACGACATCCCCGGCACCCTCCTCGTCGTCGAGCACCGATGGAGGGTCGCCCTCGCCCGCGGAGTCCCCCAGCGGCCAGGCCAGCCCGCCGCCGTCGGAGCCGTCACCCTCCTCGGACGACTCGACCCCGGCCGCCTCCCCCACCTCTGAGGTGGATCTGGGGGACGTGCAGCTCACCGTCCCGGAGGGATGGGAGGTCTACGCCGACGAGGTGGTGCAGGATGACCGCAGGCTCGTGCGCCTGCGCGAACCCGTCACAGACGTCCGCGTGCAGGCCGTCACTCTGACCACCGTCGGGGAGGATCTCACCCAGGCCTGCCGCGATCTCGTGACCGATCAGCAGCAGGCGTTCACCGACGTCGCGGAGTCGGTGGTCGTCGATGTGCCCCTCACCGGCGGAGCCAGCGGCGTCTCGTGCGCCTTCACGGGAACCCGCACCAGCGACGCAGTGGCGGCGAAGGTGGAATTCACGATCATCCTTCGCGACGAGGACGCACAGTCCTTGGTCTTCCGCGACACCGTGCCGGACAGCGTCGCCGACACCTCCCCCGTGCTGGCTCAGCTCTCCAGCATGGAGTGCGCCGCCACGCAGACCTTCGGCGTGGTCATCGGCTCCTGCTGAATCACTCCTGGCCGGGTCGTCGGCTGAGCGTGTCGAACACGGAGCGCAGCGTCATCCACCACTGCTCACGCGGCCTTTGCCGGTCCCAGTCCATTGCGTCGGTGACCTGCCTCAGCGGGGCCATCAGACCCGGGGTGGGACTGTGCGCCGCGACATAGCTCGTGGTTGCCTCGCCGAGCTGATGGTCCAGATTGGCCATCGCCTGGTATGCGAGCCGGGTGGCGTTGATCCGGTCGAACGGGGACGGATTGCCTCCCTGCTGGATGTGACCGATCACGGCCTGACGCACCGAGTACATGCCGTGGCCTTCCGCCTCGAACAGCTTGGCCAGGACGTCCGAGGTGTAGTGCTCGCTGGTCTCCTCACCCATCACAGCCAGGTAGAAGCTGCGCCCCGTCTCGAAAGCATCCACCAGTGCCTCGATGTCTGTCGAGAGCTCATCGAGGGAGATGCCGGTCTCGGGAAGGTAGGACTTCTCGGCGCCACCCGCGATGCCACCCAGCAGGGGGAGGAACCCGCAGGTGCGGCCCATGGTCTCCACCACAAAGGCCCGCTTGCTGGCCGACGCGGACATGCGCACCATGTCGATCGAGTTGACCACCGTGTTGAGCGCTGTGTCTGCTCCCACGGCCATCGGCCATCCGGGAAGGTTGTTGTCGATGCTGGCGGGCAGCAGCGCCACTGGGATGTTGAACGCAGGGTACCGGCGTCGCTCGCGTTCCATCAGGTCCACCGTCGCGTAGGCGTGGAATCCGCCCATCACCAGAAGTGCGTCGATGCCGTGATCCTCGAGCGAACGAGCCATGCGGTACAGCTCGCTCTCCTGGGCCACGTAGCGGCGGGTCCCGAAGGTGGCGCCGCCGGTGTGGGCCATGCCCTCCACATCAGACCAGCCCACCTCGCGGAAGTCCCCGTTGATCAGGCCTGGAACGCCACCCTGGATGGCGAAGATCCTGTGGCCCCGGTCAAGCCCGGAGCGGACCGCCACCCGGGCGAGCTGGTTCATCCCCGGTGCCAGCGCTCCGGCGTGCATGATGGCGATGCGCTTGGCATTGGGCGACGGCGCCACGCTGGGGGTGGCCTCGGACAGCATCCGGTAGATGTCGATCATCGTGGTGAAGCCGTGACCCCGCGCCTCGACGGCGGCCGGATAGTCGGCATCGGCAATGAACTGGCTGATCCTGTGGGTGTCCTCGACGGCCGCCAGGAGGCCGGTGGCGTGGACGGCGTCCCGCCGCACCCCCACCAGCACCGGCTCGGTGTCCACGTCCGCAGCCAGCACGCGCCGGACCGCCTCCACGCCGCAGGCCGTTGCCATCCACCTGTCATAGGCGGACGGGGTGCCTCCGCGCTGCACGTGGCCGAGGATGGTGATGCGGGCGTCCTCGTTGGCGCGTTCGCGCAGGACATCGCGGATGCGATCGGCCGTGATCGGGACCCCCTCGCGATCAGCCGCGCCTTCGGCGACGATGAGGATCGAATCTCGTCGACCGGCGGCGCGCCCCCGCGCCAGAACCTGGATCATGCGATCCTCCCAGCCGTCCCGGGGGGGCGACTCCGGCAGGAAGGTGTAATCGGCTCCACCTGCGATGGCGCTCATCAGGGCCAGGTAGCCGCAGTGGCGGCCCATGACCTCAACGATGAACGTCCTGCGGTGGGACTCGGCGGTGGAGCTGATGGCGTCGATGGCCTCGGTGATGCGGTGGAGGGCCGAGTCGGTGCCGATCGTCATGTCGGTGCCCACCATGTCGTTGTCGATGGAGCCGACCAGTCCGGCGATCCGGAGAGTGGGGTGGGCCTCCGCCTGCTCCCGGGTGATCCGGCCGGCGTCCGCCAGCTCGGCCACGTAATCCGGCCAGGCCACGCAGAGGTGTCGTGCACCGGTCAGCGATCCGTCGCCTCCGATGACGATGAGCCTGTCGATGCCCTTCTCGATGAGGTGCTGCGCGGCGGTGAGCTGCCCCTCACGGGTCCGGAACTCCGTGGACCTCGCGGTGCCGATCACCGTTCCGCCCTTGTTGAGAATTCCGGACACGTCGCTCCATCCGAGCTGAGCGATGTGGTTGCCCCCCTCGATGGCCCCGAGCCACCCCTCACGGATGGCGAACACCTCGGCGCCCTCATGGATTCCGGTCCTCACGATGGCGCGCACCGCGGCGTTCATGCCCTGGGCGTCACCGCCGGAGGTCATGACGCCGATGCGCGGGATCATCTGCGAGAGCCCTTGGGACGGACGACCTTCGTCGCCTGCCAGTCCGCCGCCACGTTGGCCGTCTTTGTCAGGGACAGGCCGGCTATCGTCACACCCTCGGCCACTGAGCTCGGCCCGATGAAGCCTGGCCTCCCGACCTTCGGGGTGAGCAGCCAGATGTATCCCGAGTCAGTCAGGTCCGTGAGTGCGTCCACGAGTCCGTCGACGACGTCGCCGTCCTCGTCACGCCACCAGAGCAGTACGACGTCCACGGCCTCGAGGGGCTCGTCGATCATCTCGCCGTCGATGATGTCCATCACGCCGTCGCGAAGTGCCGCGTCGACGTCCTCGTCCCATCCCAACTCCTGCACCACCAAGCCCGGCTCCAGCCCCAGGAGCTCCGCTCCGGTCACTCCTTCGTTGGTCGATGCGAGGCCCTTGCCTTCTGCGTTGTCCACAGGGGCAAGCCTGCCAGATGACCAGGGTTCTCGCATCACACCCCCTCGATAGCTGAGATCAGGCGTCTCCACCAGCGTTGCCGGAGGACCCGGCAGTGACGTCGTCCAGCCTGTACTTGGCCGCGGCCTCCGTGGCCCACTCCGTCGGAACCTCGCCTGCCGCGGCGAGGCGCTGGAGGACGGCCACAGCGATGGACGGCCCGTCGATGTTGAAGTAGCGCCGTGCCGCTGCCCGCGTGTCCGAGAATCCGAAGCCGTCAGCGCCCAGCGTCATGTAGTCGCGAGGGACCCATTGCCGGATCTGGTCTGGCACGGCACGCATGTAATCGGAGACGGCCACCACCGGACCGGCGGTCCCACCGAGCTTCTGCTCCACCCAGGTGGGGCCGTGCTCGCCGAAGGGATCGGAGAACTTCTCCTCGTCCAGCTGCAGACCCTCGCGGCGCAGCTCTCCCCAGGAGGTGACACTCCACACATCCGCGACGATGCCGTAGTCGGCCTTGAGAAGCTCCTGGGCCTCGAGCGCCCATGGCAGAGCCACGCCTGACGCGAGGATCTGCGCGCGGCGCGCATCCTCCCCCAGCCCGTCGAAACTACCGGTCCGGTACAGGTACATCCCGCGCAGAATGCCCTCAACCTCGATGCCCTCCGGCTCGGCCGGCTGCACGATGGGCTCGTTGTAGACGGTCATGTAGTAGATGATGTTCTCCGGATCCTCCCCGTACATCCTGCGCAGACCGTCCTTGACGATGTGCGCGATCTCGTAGCCGTAGGCCGGGTCATAGGACACCACCGCCGTGTTGGTGGACGCCAGGATGGGCGAATGTCCGTCCATGTGCTGGGTGCCCTCGCCGGTGAGCGTGGTGCGTCCCGCCGTCGCGCCGATCATGAAGCCGCGGGCCAACTGATCAGCCGCCGCCCAGATCGCGTCGCCGGTGCGCTGGAACCCGAACATCGAGTAGAACACGTAGATGGGCACCATCGGCTCACCATGGGTGGAGTACGCCGATCCGGCCGCCGTGAACGCACCGAGGGAACCGGCTTCGTTGATGCCCGTGTGCAGGATCTGTCCGGTCTTGGACTCGCGGTAGCTGAGGAACAGCTCATTGTCCACGGGGGTGTAGTTCTGGCCGTGCGGGTTGTAGATCTTGATGGTGGGGAAGAACGCATCCATTCCGAAGGTGCGGGCCTCGTCGGGAATGATCGGGACGACCCGCGGAGCGAACTCCTTGTCCCGCATGAGGTCCTTGAGCAGTCGCACGAAGGCCATGGTGGTGGCCACCTGCTGGTTGCCGGAGCCCTTGCGCGACGACACGTATGCCTTCTCCGCCGGCAGCGAGATGAACTTCTTGTCCCCCCTGCGGTCCGGCAGGTAGCCGCCGAGCTCACGCCTGCGGTCCTGCAGGTACTTGATCCGGGGGTCCCCCTGCCCGGGATGGATGTAGGGCGGGCGGTAGGGGTCCGCCTCCAGCTGCTCGTCGGTGACCGGAACATCCACACGGTCGCGGAACGCCTTGAGGTCGTCGAGCGCCAGCTTCTTCATCTGGTGGGTCGCGTTGCGGCCCGCGAAGTGCTTGCCCAGGAAGTAGCCCTTGATGGTGTGCGCCAGGATCACGGTGGGCGCGCCGGTGAACTCAGCGGCCGACTTGTAGGCGGAGTACACCTTCGTGAAGTCGTGACCGCCGCGGGTGAGGCGCCAGATCTCCTCGTCCGACCAGTCCTTGACCATCGCGGCGGTGCGCGGATCCCGGCCGAAGAAGTGCTTGCGCACGTAGGCGCCGTCGTTTGCCTTGAAGGTCTGGAAGTCTCCGTCGGTGGTGGCGTTCATCAGGTTGACGAGCGCGCCCTCCGAGTCGTTGGACAGCAGCGGGTCCCATCCCCTGCCCCACACCACCTTGATCACGTTCCAGCCGGCTCCGCGGAAGAACGCCTCGAGCTCCTGCATGATCTTGCCGTTGCCACGCACCGGCCCGTCCAGTCGCTGCAGGTTGCAGTTGACGACGAAGGTGAGGTTGTCCAGTTCGTCGTTGGCGGCCAGCTGAAGCACACCGCGCGACTCGACCTCATCCATCTCGCCGTCGCCCAGGAATGCCCACACCCTCTGCTGGGAGGTGTCCTTGATGCCGCGGTTGTGGAGGTAGCGGTTGAACTGGGCCTGATAGACGGCGTTGAGCGGGCCGAGCCCCATCGAGACGGTGGGGAACTCCCAGAAGCTGTCGAACTGACGCGGGTGCGGGTAGCTGGGCAGTGCCCTGAGCTCACCGTCGACGTAGTGTGAGTGTTCCTGGCGGAAGCCGTCCATGTCGTTCTCGTCCAGGCGGCCTTCGAGGAATGCGCGGGCGTACATGCCGGGCGAGGCGTGGCCCTGGAAGAAGATCTGGTCTCCGCCGCCAGGGTGGTCCTTGCCGCGGAAGAAGTGGTTGAAGCCGACCTCGTACAGGGTCGCGGACGAGGCGTAGGACGCGATGTGACCACCGACGCCCACCCCGGGTCGCTGGGCCCTGTGCACCATCACGGCAGCGTTCCAGCGCAAGAGCCGACGGATGCCTCGCTCCAGCGTCTCGTCCCCGGGAAAGGCCGGTTCACTCACGGCCGGGATGGTGTTGACGTAATCGGTGCCCGTCAGCGACGGCACTCCGATGTGACGCTCTCGTGCCCGCTCAAGCAACTTGAGCATCACGTAACGGGCACGGTTCCGGCCTCCAGCGTCGATCACCCCGTCCAGGGACTCGAGCCACTCCGCAGTCTCTGCGGGGTCGATGTCTGGCAGATTGGTGGGCAGACCATTGAGAATCGGCCCGGCCTCGTTCTGGCTCACGAATGTTCCTCTCGATGAAAGAGTCGACGGCACGCGCTGATGGGCCCTATGCCGGATGCCCAACCCTAGCGCGACCATCGGACGCATTTCTCGGCTCGGAGGATCCCGGCCCACTTCTGCCGATGCTGCCATTGCCGGGGTTTGTGCGCGCCGCAAGGCCCGCATGCGAGAGAATCAGGGACAGTCAACACGCAACGTCGAACGCGGGTCAGGGGGTTCTAAGTGATGGGGCCACTGGTGGGTCGCGTCGAGGAGCAGCGCCAGATCGCCTCCCTGGTGGCCGCCGTCCGCGAGGGCCGCACGCAGGTCCTCTTCCTCACCGGTCCGCCGGGGATCGGCAAGTCCCGCCTCGCCGGCACCGTCGCCTCGGAGATGCCCACCTACACCCATCTTCTGCTCGAGGCCGAGCGCGACGTGCCCTTCGGTGCGATCGACCGGCTGATCGACGAACAACTCCCTGAGACCGCCCCGGAGCTCATTGATCTGCGCAACCGCGCAGGGGTACCCACCTTCGCCATCGGTGTGGTGAACCTCATCGAGCGGCTCGACGGCCCCTTCGCGATGGTCATCGACGACCTGCATCACCTCGACGAGCCCTCGCAGGAGGCGTTCTGGCACGTGATCAGGAGGCTGGATACGGTGCCGGCGCTCTTCGTCGCCACCAGCAGGACCACGACGGGGTGGTTCGCGGAGCGCGTGATCCAGCACGTCACCGTCGGCAAGCGGGGACGGCACCTCGAGCTTGGGCCGCTCAATGAAGACGGGGTGCAGGCGTTCTTCCGCAGCATCCTCTTCGCGCCCCTGAACCCGCGCCAGCTCCGGATCGTCATGGAGGCCACGGGCGGTAACCCCGGCCTGGTGGACGAACTGACGGCTCGCCTCCGCCGAGGAGGCATCACCCTCACCTCAGCCATCGCCGAGCTGGGAGGCAGAGGCAGCACCGAGGACGTGACGAGGATCGCCCGGTGGCTGCGAGGCGGCCCGAGCCCGCACGACGCTGCGTCGGTGCTCGCCCTCGCCCTCGGCGGTCCGCTTGCCCCAGCCCAGCTGGACCGGGTCATGCGCGACCTTGGCCATGGACGCGCAGACCTCCAGGCCTTGCGCGCAGCCGGCGTGCTGGCCGGCGATGAGCGACGCCCCAAGGTGCCCGCAGCCGTCGCGACGTACTCCACGCCGGCCGACATCCTGGCCACACATCGAGCCCTCGCCGATGCGCTGCCCGGCGTCGAAGGACTCCGTCACCGCGTGTTGGCCCAAGATGGCGCGCGCGATGACACCCTGCTCGCCGAGTTGCTGGCCAGTGCCCGCGCAGCAGCCCAGGTCCGCGACCTCGAACTCGCCTCGCAGCTCATGATGTGGGCCTGCAGTCTCGATGACGCCCAACTGCCGTTGGCGTGCCTCTATGCGCTAAGGGCCCGCCGTCTGGGGGTCATCAACCAACTCGAACCCCGGATCAGGGCAATGCTCCCAGGGGTGGTGCGCTCGGTCCTCCAGTGCGCACTCGACGCCACCGCTGTGGGCGTGCGGAGGCTCCCGATGGCCGATGGACTTCCTCTCCCAGACCTGGACGACACCCTGCTGCTGCTGCTCGCCCACTCGTTCGAGGTCCTGGGCCGCAGCCGCGCGTCCATCGGCGCACGCGACATGCCCACGGCCATGGCTTCCGTACGCGACGAACTCGCGCGCCGGATCGATGCGGGTCGTGGCCGGAAGCTGTCGGACGCCGACCCATCGGAGGCGGCCGACATCCACGGGCTGTTGACCATGTGGCTGTCGTTCGCCAAGGCATGGGCCACACCCGCTGGGACGGTGCAGGTGCCGGATGGCCAGGCTCCCCCGCTGACCGAACTGGCAGCGGGCTCGGCCGCCCACGCGGCCGCCCTGTCGATCGCCGCCTCCCTCGATCTCAGCGCGATGCGCAACCTGACAGCGCAGAACCAGCTTGATCGACTGCTCCGGATGCCATCGGCCCCTCCCGGCTACGAGCTGTGGCCTTCGCTCGTGCGGCATCGTCTGGGCTTTCTCAGCGGCGAGTGGGATGCCGCGCAGTCCGCCATCGAGCCAGGACTGGCGATCGCCCTCGACGACCTCCGAGACGTGGGCGCTCTCCATGCGCAGGCGATGGCCGCGCTGATCCCTGTCTGTCGTGGGGAGGAGCCAGGATCACGGATGCTCGCGCATGTGGCCGAGGTGGCGGCCCCCCGCGGCTTCAGCTCGGCCATGGGTGCGGTGCTGTGGGTGCGCGCCTTTGCCGCCACAGCCGAGGGCGACCCTCGGACCGTGGCGGAGACGCTCGGTCAGCTCTGGGGCAGTCCCCTCAGCGGTCAGTTTGCGGGGGCCGCCACCGCCGTCCTGCGGGTCCGCTCCCACATCGCACTCGACGACCTGGCAGGGGCGAGGATGGCGCGGGACCAGGTGTCCACGCTCGGCGTCGCCCCGGGCGCGCTCACGTATCTGCATCACCACATGGATGCGTTGCTCGCCGTAGGGTCGCGGGACCACGCCGCGGCTTCGGCGGCGTTCGCTCGGGCCCATGATGCGTTGCAGCGTTGGCGAGAGGAAGACACGCCCCGCGGCCTCCAGTTGCTGGGTGCCGTCCTGGCCGAGGACTGGGCCCAGTTCCTCGCCGGCTCCGGCGAGTGCACTGACGAGGCCGGCGTGTGCCTGGGCGAGCTGGGCGCCGCTACCGCTCTACTGGTGCAGGCGGGTGCGCGGTCGTGGTCTGAGCGGCTGGAGGCACTCCAGGTGCGTCTCGCATCGCTGAGCGCCCCTCCCCGCGCCCCTCTGGTGACCGCGTCCGAGACCTCTGCCCTCCTCGCCAGGCTCACGTCGCGGGAGCGCGAGATCACCGGCCTGGTTCTGGGCGGCCGGACCAACAAGGAGATCGCGCAGGAACTGTTCGTCTCGGTCCGCACTGTCGAGTTCCACGTCCGCAACACGCTGGCCAAGCTCGGGGCGGGGTCACGTGTCGAGCTGCGCGCGCTCCTGCACTCCGACCGGTCCTGACCCGACCCACACTTGGCGAGCCCCGCAGGAATGCCAGTACTGCCATCAGTCAGACCAGTGCTGGACACTGGGGATTCCTGACCTGGAGCAGCAGCAGAATTGCTATCAGCAGATGGCCGCGTCGTGATAGGTGGGTTGGGGGGACCAGTCACGACGGGGCCATAGCCATGTCCCGGCCGCAACGTCAGCGGTGGCGCCGCGCATGTGCCAGCAGCCGCTCGACCGGCCACGTCGTGATGATCCGGTCCGGATCGATCACTGCAGCGGCTGCCTTCGCTGCTCCGTAGGTGAGGAAGTCCAGTTGGCCCGGGGCGTGTGCATCCGAGTCGATGCTGAACAGGCACCCGGCCTCCACAGCCACCTCCAGGAGCTCCATGGGCGGGTCCTGGCGTTCTGGCCGCGAGTTGATCTCGACGGCCACTCCGAACATGGCGCAGGCCGCGAACACCAGCTCCGCATCGAAGCGCGACTGCTCGCGCCACGTCCCATCGGCGCGCAGCTTCCGGCCGGTGCAGTGCCCCAACACGGTGGTGTGCGGATTCGAGATCGCACCGACCATCCGCATCGTCATGCTGGCCGGATCCGCGCGGAGGTCCGAATGAACCGAGGCCACGACGATGTCCAGCCGGCCCAGCAGGTCGTCGGCCTGATCAAGCGATCCGTCCTTGAGGACGTCGACTTCGATCCCGCGCAGCAGGCGCATCGAGCGCAGACTCTGCACCCGTTCGATCTCGTCCCACTGGGCCAGCAGCCGCTCCCGGCTCAGTCCATTGGCGACTCTCAGCCGCGGGGAGTGGTCGGTGACTGCCAGGTAGGCGTGACCCAGTGACTCTGCAACCGCTGCCATCTCGGCGAGCGGGGAGCCCCCGTCGGACCAGGCGGTGTGTGTGTGGAGGTCGCCTTGAAGTGCTGCACGGAGGCTGTCCCCTGCCGGGTCCAGGGAGGCCCTCCCCTCCTCCCGGAGCCGCACGAGCGCATCCGGCAGGTGGCCGGACACGGCGGCCGCCGCGACGGAGGCCGTCCTGGGGCCGAATCCCGGCAACTCCCGCCAGCCGGCCTCCGTCACCGGGCGGTCGCGGGGGTCGATCGCCTCCGCGATGTCGGCGGCCTCACGGTAGGCACGGATTCGATACGTGTCCGCGAGAGCACGCTCCAGCCAGAACGCACACTCGCGGAGCACCCCGACCGGGTCCAGTGGCATCGCGATCAGCGGGGCTGATCCACCATGAACTCGTCGACCTCCTTGCGACCCGCCCGCAACTTCGGATCGTTCTTGAGGTAGTGGCTGGTCTCGCGCGCGATGAGGCCGGAAAGCAGGAGCAGGCCGATGAGGTTGGGCAAGGCCATGAGACCGTTCATCACGTCAGCGAACGCCCAGACCACGCCGAGCGGAACGGTGGCGCCGATGTAGACCACGATGGTGAAGGCGATGCGGTAGGCCATCGTCGCCCGGGCACCGAACAGGCGCTCGACGCACCGGTCACCGTAGTAGGACCAGCCGATGATGGTGGAGAGGGCGAAGAGGATGACGCCGACCGACACGATGTAGCCGCCCCAGTCGCCGGGCAGCCCGTGGCTGAAGGCCATCGAGGTGAGCACCGCGGGGCTGGCGTCGGCGTTCCACACACCCGTGGTGACCAGCACAAGACCGGTGAACGACACGACCACGAGCGTGTCGATGAAGGTCTGGGTCATGGACACCAGGCCCTGACGCACGGGGTGGGTGGTCTGGGCGGCGGCAGCGGCGATAGCCGCCGAACCCATTCCCGACTCGTTGGAGAAGATGCCTCGCGCCACACCCATCTGCACGGTGAGCAGGAGGCTACCGAATATCCCGCCGGCCACGCCCTGGCCAGTGAACGCCTGCCCGAAGACCAGGGCCAGGGCCCCTGGGAGATCGACGATGTTGACGATCAGGATGTACAGGGCGCCCAGGATGTAGAAGACGATCATGAACGGGACGAGGGCCGCCGTCACGTTGCCGATGGTCTTGATGCCACCGATGATCACCACGCCCACGAAGATCGCCATCAGGATCGCGGTGATCTGCGGGTCGATTCCGAAAGCATTCTGGGCGTTGGCCGCGACAGCGTTGCCCTGCGTCATGTTGCCGATGCCGAAGCTGGCCAGGACCGCGAAGACGGCGAAGACGATGCTGAGGGCCACCCCCCACGTCCCCGGCAGCGCCTTCTTCAGGTAGTACTGCGGGCCGCCGGAGGCCTCACCCTTGGCGTCGACGGTGCGGAAGCGCACCGCCAGGAAGGCCTCGGAGTACTTCGATGCCATTCCCACCAGGCCGGTGACCCACATCCAGAACAGCGCCCCAGGGCCGCCGATCGAGATGGCTGTGGCCACGCCGACGATGTTCCCAACCCCGACAGTGGCCGCGAGGGCCGTGGTGAGGGCCTGGAACTGGGAGATGTCGCCACCCTCCGCGTCAGCGTCCTTTCGCTCCCACAGCGCCAACCGCAGGGCCGACCCCAGCGTGCGGAACTGGATGCCGCGCAGCTTGATGGTCAGCCACAGGCCGGTGAGCAGGAGCAGCGGAATGAGCAGGAACGGGCCCCACACGAATCCCGCGATTGTTTCGAGCACTGTGGTCAGTTCTTCCATGGCGATAGCCCTTCAATCTCGGCGAACGGCGTCAACCTAGCAACGATGGGTGGCCACGGTGCGAGCCGCCCCGGCGTTTGTTACGCATTGTTAACGTGCGTCAGGAACCGGCCGCAGCAGATACGTGTCGTGGATCCAGCCATGGTGGGCCTGGAGACGCTGCCTCAGCGCGGCCAGGTCTCCTGCAATGGTGCCCAGGGGCCCGTTAGCCAGCACCTGATCAGGGGTTCCCAGGTAGGCGCCCCAGAACACCTCGGTGTCCGGGAATTCCCCGACCAGACCGCGGCACGCCAACTCGGGGTCGTTCATCACCACCACGTCGCCGAGCTCGGGCCGGTACTCCGCGAGCAGCCTGGCCCCAGTGGTGATGTGCACCGAGGCGCCCGCGTTCAGGGCGATCTGATGCGCGGCGGCCAGCACCTGCAGGGCACTGACGCCGGGGATGACGGTGACCTCGAGCGCCAACCTGTCGCGGAGTGCGTCGACGACACGCAGGATCGAGTCGTAGAGCCCCGGATCGCCCCAGGCGAGGAACCCCACTGCGTCACCGGACGGCAAGCCAGAGAGGATGTGGCTGTAGGTGGCGAGCCGCCCCGTGTCGACGGCGCCCGGGTGCTCCCGCTTCGGGTCCAGCACCGTGATCACGCGATGCGGCCTGTTCACGTGCCGGCGCAGCAGCTCGCTTCGGAGCCAGACGAGATCGGGCTGGTCCTCACTGTGATCCCCGACGAGGAAGACATCCACCTGGTTCATCGCGTCGACGGCATCCAGCGTGAGCTGCCCCAGCCCGCCGGGCCCGATGCCGATCACGAATACCTTGCGTCCCATGGCTGTCCAGCCTAGCCCCGGTGAACCTGCGGAGGACACCACTAGGCTGGCGGGATGGACTTTCGGCCAGGGACGGCGCCCGCGCTCATCTCGTCGGCCCGCGCGCGCGCCGGCCTCATCAAGCGGCTTCAGGCCTCAACCTCGGAGATGAACACCGCGACACTGGCCGCCCTCGTCGCCCGGCATGAGTGGTTCAGCCAGCTGGACGCCGAGTCACGCTCCTGGATCGGCATCCTTGCCCGCTCCGGCATCGACGGCTTCGTCACCTGGTTCGCCGGCGAGCCGTTCACCCCGGAGTCAATCTTCGACGCCGCCCCACGGGCCATGGCGCGCCGGATCAGCCTCCAGCAGACCGTGGACCTCGTGCGCACCACCACCGAAGTGGTGGAGGAGCAGATCCAGCACCTCCTTCCCAGGGGTGACCGGCAGGCCCTCCAACTGGGCATCGTCCACTACTCGCGCGAGATCGCGTTCGCCGCGGCCGCCATCTACGCCCGCGCGGCCGAGGCCCGCGGCGCGTGGGACTCGCGGATCGAGGCCACCATCGTGGACGCCGTGGTCCGCGCGGAGACAGACGAGTCGGTGCTGTCGCGGGCCTCGACCCTGGGCTGGAACACCGACTCGAAAGTGGTGGTGGCCATCGGCGGCGCCCCGCAGGAGGCATCCGTACTCGACGGGCTCCGCCGCGCCGCCTCGAAGTTGTCGCTGGACGTGTTGGCGGCCCCGCAGGGCGATCGGCTCGTGGTCATCGCAGGCGGCGCGGGGGTCGGCGACCCAGTGGACACCTGCGAGCGGGTCTCCAAACTGCGGGACTTCTTCGCCGCCGGTCCCGTGGTCGTGGGGCCGACGGTGGACGGGCTCGCGGGGGCGCCGAAGTCCGCGCGGGCCGCCGCGTCCGGTTTCAGGGCTGCGAAGGCCTGGCCGGAGGGGCCGCAGACGCTGTTGTCGGTGGACCTCCTCCCAGAGCGGGCCCTGGCCGGCGACGGGCATGCGCGGCGCACCCTCGCGTCGGAGATCTTCCCGGCGCTGGCGGCCAACAAGGAGCTCTTGGAGACCTGCGTCGGCTTCCTCGACTGCGGCTCATCAATGGAGGCCACCGCACGGGCCCTGTTCGTGCACCCCAACACCGTGCGCTACCGCCTGAAGCGAATCCAGGAAGCCACCGGCTACAACCCCACCGACGCCCGCGAGGCATACGTGCTGCGGATGGCCATCACGTTGGGCAGGCTCAACGGCTGAGCGCGGATCGCCGGCTTGTGGGGTTCCCACAAAGGCCGGGTGGGCAAATTCGTGAGTCTCACGCCCGCAGCTGACCCCCCGCACGGGCACAGTGGTGACGTGCTCGTGATTGTTGCTCCTGGCCAAGGTGCCCAGACCCCCGGTTTCCTCCTTCCCTGGTTGGCGGAGCCCGCCTTTGCGGAGCGTCTTGCCGGCTACTCAATGGCGGTGGGGCTGGACCTGGCCCACTACGGCACCGAGGCGGACGCTGAGACCATCCGCGACACCGCCGTCGCGCAGCCGCTCCTGGTGGCCTCCGCCCTCGCTGTCGCGGCCGAGCTGCTCCCCTCCTTCGAGGGCGTCGGCATGGTCGCGGGGCATTCGGTGGGCGAGTTGGCCGCCGTTGCCCTAGCCGGTGTGATCTCCCCGACGGAGGCGCTCGCCCTCGTCCGCGAACGCGGCCTGGCCATGGCGGAGGCGTCCGCCGCCCGGCCCACGTCGATGACCGCCGTGATCGGCGGGGACCGCGACGAGGTCCTTGCGGCGATCGAGGCGGCTGGCCTGACCCCCGCCAACAACAACGGATCCGGGCAGATCGTGGCGGCCGGCACGGTCGAGGAGCTCGAGGTGCGGTCCGGGAACCCGCCGCGGCGGGCCCGCCTGATCCCGCTCAGCGTGGCGGGGGCGTTCCACACCGTCCACATGGCTCCCGCGGTGGACCGGCTTCGTGCCAAGGCGGCGGGAATGCGCGCCAACGACCCCACCACGCCGCTGCTGAGCAACGCCGACGGGGCGGCCGTCTCCAGCGGCACCGACGCGCTGGACCGGATCATCCGACAGGTTGCCAACCCGGTGCGGTGGGACCTGTGCATGGACACGATGCGCGACATGGGCGTCACGGGCCTCCTTGAGCTGCCCCCGTCCGGTACTCTCACGGGCATTGCCAAGCGCAACCTCAAGGGGGTCGACCTGTTCACCCTCAACACCCCCGATCAGCTCGACGAGGCCCGCGAGTTCTGCCGCACCCACAGCCAGTCCACCCCCGAGTCCGAGTAGGTCAGACATGCCCCTCAAGTCCTCAACCGGCGCCGAGTATGCCCGCATCATGTCCGTCGGCGGTGCCCGCGGCAGTCGTGTCGTGACCAACGACGAGTTGTGCACCATGATCGACTCCACCGATGAGTGGATCACTCAGCGCACGGGCATCAAGGAGCGACGATGGGTCGCGGACGGCGAGGACGCTGAGACCCTCGGCCTCGAGGCTTCCCGCAAGGCGATCGAGCGCGCAGGGTTGCAGCCCGCGGACGTCGACGCCATCATCGTGGCCACCATCTCGCACTTCATGCAGACCCCGGCGCTCGCCGCGATCCTCGCCAAGGACCTCGGTCTCCCCGCCCCGGCAGCCTTCGACATCTCCGCCGCGTGCGCCGGCTTCTGTTACGGAGTCGGTCTGGCCGAGTCCATGGTCCGCGCCGGTTCCGCCACGCACGTGCTGGTGATCGGCGTGGAGGTCCTCTCGAGCTACACCGACATCACAGACCGCTCCACCGCCTTCCTCTTCTCCGACGGCGCCGGAGCCGTCATCATCGGCCCCAGCGACGTGCCCGCGATCGGCCCCACGGTCTGGGGGTCCAAGCCTGAGGCCCACGAGGTGATCGAGGTCGACGACTGGCGCGGGGTCGAGCCCGGCGCCGGAGGTCCCTACATCCACATGGAGGGTCGCGAGGTGTTCAAGTGGGCCACCACGGCCATCGTCGAGAAGGCCGTCGAGACGCTCGAGGCCTCCGGGCTCACCGCCGATGAGCTGGACTGCTTCATCCCCCACCAGGCCAACAACCGGATCACGGATTCGATGTTGCGCCACCTCAAGCTGCCCGAGGATGTCGTGGTCGCCCGCGACATCATCCAGATGGGCAATTCGTCGGCGGCATCGGTTCCGCTGGCGATGGAGGCGCTGCTCGAATCCGGGCAGGCCAAAAGCGGTGACAGTGCACTGATCATCGGCTTCGGAGCGGGCCTCGTGTTCGCCGGCCAGACCGTGATCCTGCCCTGACTCCACGAGTGTCCAAGAGAAGAACCTAGGAAGGAGCCACACCATGGCTAGCACTGAAGAAATCCGCTCCGATCTCTCCGAGATCGTCAACGACATCGCCGGCGTCGCAGTCGAGGATGTCCAGCTGGACAAGTCCTTCGTCGACGACCTGGGCGTCGACTCGCTGTCGATGGTCGAGATCATCTACGCCTGCGAGGACAAGTTCGGCGTCTCGATCCCCGACGAGGACGCCAAGAACCTCAAGACCGTCGGCGACGCTGTCGCCTACATCGAGCGCGCGTCCAACTGACGCATGCGAGGGGCGGCCGCACACCCGGCCGCCCCCCATCGACCCCCCATGCAGTGACGAGGAGATCCCCATGTCCACCACAGTCGTGATCACCGGTCTCGGTGCGACCACCCCACTCGGCGGCGACGTCGCCAGCACCTGGACTGCGATGCTCGCCGGACGTTCCGGCGTGGTGGCGCTGACCGAGGAGTGGGCTCAGCAGCTCCCCACCCGCATCGCTGCCAAGGCGGCCGTGGACCCGAGCGAAGTCCTGGACCGCGTCGAGGCGCGCAAGCTGGACCGCTCGACGCAGCTGATGCAGGTGGCCGGACTGGCCGCCTGGGCGGACGCGGGCTTCGGTCTCGGCGAAGACAACCCCGTGGATCCCGACCGGTTGGGCGTCGTGTCCGCCACCGGCATCGGCGGGCTGCACTCCCTGCTGTCCCAGTGGGACGTGATGAAGGAGAAGGGCGTCCGCCGCGTCTCCCCGTTCACCATCCCCATGCTGATGGCCAATGCCCCCGCGGCCAACCTCGGCCTCAAAATCCACGCACGTGCGGGGGTGCACACCCCTGTCTCGGCCTGCGCGTCCTCCAACGAGGCTATCTCGCTGGGTCTCGACATGATCCGCCTCGGCCGCGCCGATGTGGTCCTGGTCGGCGGCGGCGAGGCCGTCGTGCACCCGCTGCCCATCGGAGCGTTCGGCCAGATGCAGGCGCTGTCCCGGCGCAACGACGAGCCGGAGCGCGCCTCGCGCCCGTGGGACGTGGACCGCGACGGCTTCGTCCTCGCCGAGGGCGCCGCCCTCATGGTGATCGAGACTCTGGAGCACGCCAAGGCCCGCGGCGCCCGGATCTACGGCACCCTGGCAGGCGCCGGCATCACGGCCGACAGCCACGACCTCGTGCAGCCGGACCCGGACGGCTACGGCCAGTCCCAGGCGATGATCAAGGCGCTGCGGGAGGCGGGGCTCACCGCCCGCGACATCGTGCACGTCAATGCCCACGGAACCTCGACCCCCCAGGGAGACGTCACCGAGGCCGGCTCCATCCGCACCGCGCTGGGTGCTGAGGCGGACCACGTGGTGGTGACCTCCACCAAGTCCATGACCGGGCATCTGCTCGGCGGGGCGGGAGCGCTCGAGACTGTGGCCTCCGTGTTGGCGCTTCGGGACCGGATGGTTCCGGGCACGATCAATGTGGAGAATATCGAACCGGACCTGGGCATCGACGTGGCCACCTCGAACCGCGCGCTCCCCGCCGGCCCGCTCGCGGCCATCAACAACAGCTTCGGCTTCGGTGGCCACAATGTGGCCGTGCTCGTCACCAACGAGAACGTGACCGACTGACCCCCGGTGCGGTGGTTACACCACCTGGTGGAGCCACCGCACGGGAGCGTCCTCGCCGGCGTGCCGGAACACGTCGAGTTCCTCATCCCACGG
>DATITN010000364.1:0-1758 GCA_035467795.1 Arachnia sp.
CCCCCCCCCCGATTCTCTGTTCCTGGGGCTGGATTGATTTTGACAAGGGGTGTACCCCGGGGAGCGGTCCAGATTGCCGTCGAGGACGGGCTTCTTGTGTTGATGGTGGGGCTCACTCCCCACGGTGGCGATCATGCCGCCAAGTGATCGCCCGGGTGACTGGTATGACAGTCATGTGACAGCTAGACTGGTCATATGCGATTTGAGGCTGCGTTCGGGGGCTTGATCCCGGGTGCGAGCGGGGCGGTGCTGGCCGTGCTGCTGCGTACGGGTGCTCCGCTGACCGGGCGGCAGGTGCATCGCCTGGTCCGCGATCAGTGCAGCCTGTGGTCGGTTCAGCAGGCGCTGGCCTCCCTCGTCGGTCTCGGTGTGGTGGAGAGCCGCGCTGTGGGTCGCGCGATGGTTCACACGATCAACGAGGACCACTACGCCATCCAACCCCTGCGCGTCCTGCTCGATCCGATTGCTGCGCTGCGGGAAGCGGTCCGGGCTGAGGTCGGATCGAGGGCCACTGCGGTGGTCCTGTTCGGGTCGGTGGCACGCGGGGAGGCAACGGCCGAGAGCGATGTCGACTTGGCCGTCCTCGCGCCCTCGGACTGGCAGGGTCGGACGGAACTGGAGGACGCGGTCCGCACTCGGCTGGGCAACGACTGCGATGTGCTGGTGTTCACACCGGAGGAGTTCGGGCGGCTCGCGGCCAGCGGCGAGGAGCCTGTCGTCGCCCAGATCGTCGCTGACGGGGTGGTTCTGCTCGGGTCGCTCCCGCAGGCGACGGTTGGTGTGGCGTGATGGCAACGCTCGAGCATCGCAATCACGCACGAAGCTTTCTGAGGAGAGCCGAGGAGTACCTGGCCTCCGCGGAGGCCAATCTGAATGCGGAGCGGTACACCGTTGCTGCGGGGGATGCCATCCACGCGGGCATCTGCGCCAAGGACGCCATCGTCACTCAACTCACCGGTTCGACGGTCAAGGGCAAGGATCACGCGCTTGCCGCGAAGGAGCTTCGTCGTGCACTGGGGCAACGACCGGACGCGGCCGGTGCCGAGAAGGGACTCCGCGAACTGGTGTCGAACAAGGCTGACGTCGAGTACGGCGTCAGCCTCATGTCTGCCGTGAAGGCTGAGGCGCTCGTCCGTCGCGCTCGGAGCCTCGTGGAAATCGCCGTCCGCGTCGTCCGCCTCAACGGGTGACGGTTGCCGCGCAGATACCGAAACCCCGTGTCGGCTGCCCGCCTGCTCCCTGTCCGCCTGTCCCGCTCCATGGCGCCGGGGATGCTACAGTCCTGCGCTAACGTCAGGATCGCCGCTGAACGCAACGGGCGCCTCAGCAGCTCCATCCTGCAGAACGTCGCGATCGGCCTGCTCGACGAACACGTCGGTCCCTCCGTCGCCAGCGCAGCCGCCGCCGGCGACCAGAACAAGGCCCGCGACATGGTCACCGAAGCCACCCAGCCATCGCCCCCACGGCGTCCGCAACTCGAGAAGAACGCCCGTAGGAACACCCGGTGCGGCGGTTATGGGGTCGGAGCTGCGGTGCAGAGGGCCGCGCGACGGTCCGTGAGCGTTGCTATGCGGAGGCTCTCAGGGACTCGAGGGCGGCTAGGACGAGGTCGAGGCCGAAGTTGAACTCCCCTGCCGGGTCGTAGCCGGCAGCGACGAGCGCCGCGGCGGACTCGTTGAGGTAGGGGAACTCGTCCGGAGGAAGCTGGGGCAGGAAGACGTCCTCGGCCATGTCGGCGAACTCATCGGGGGTGTTGAA
>DATITN010000365.1:0-7179 GCA_035467795.1 Arachnia sp.
CGGCGCCGGGAATCGCAGCGAACCTCTGACGCAGGACACTAGGCTCGGAGCGTGCCTACACCCCGCCGTCGCCCAACCCCGCACCCCAGCGGAGCGAGAGCTCCGGAAATCCCCCGGGCGGCCCTCCCCGCACACGTCGCGATCGTGATGGACGGCAACGGTAGGTGGGCCAAGCAGCGGGGGCTGAAGCGCACGGAGGGACACGCCCGAGGCGAGGCATCCCTGCTGGATGTCATCCACGGTGCGGTCGAACTTGGCATCCCCTACCTGTCGGCGTACGCGTTCTCCACGGAGAACTGGAAGCGCTCCCCCGACGAGGTGCGGTGGCTGATGGGCTTCAACCGCGACGTCATCCACCGTCGGCGGGACGAGCTCAATGACCTCGGGGTACGCATCCGCTGGGCCGGCCGCCGTCCCAGGTTGTGGGGATCTGTGATCAAGGAACTCGAAGTGGCCGAGGAGATGAGCCGACACAACGACACTCTGACCCTGCAGTTCTGCGTCAACTACGGCGGCCGCGCCGAGATCGTCGACGCTGCCCGCGAGATCGCGCGTCTGGCCAGGGCAGGCAAGCTGGACCCGGACCGACTCACCGAGGAGCGGTTCGCACGGTTCCTCGACGAGCCCGACATCCCCGACGTCGACCTCTTCGTTCGCTCCTCCGGCGAGCAGCGCACCTCGAACTTCCTCCTTTGGCAGTCCGCGTACGCGGAGTTCATCTTCCTGGACAGGCTGTGGCCGGATTTCGACCGCCGCGACCTGTGGGCCGCCGTCGGGCAGTACTCCTCCCGGGAGCGGCGCTTCGGCTCGGCCTGAGCCCCCTCAGAGGTCCGGCGGAAGCTCCTTCGGCACAGGCCGGAGCAGCTTCTGGCGGATGTCGATCATGGTGCGTGCATGGGTCTCCAGGGCCACGTCGCCGGGCAGCGCCGGTTGCCAGGGAGGCACGGGCCGCTTACGGCCCTGCTCGTCCACCCCGCAGTAGACGATGGTGCAGTGCGTGGTCTCCCTGAGGTCCCTCGTCCGGGGATCTCCCGAGCGGACGTGCACGGAGATGTGCATGCTCGTGGTGCCGGTGTGGAGCAGCCGCGCGGTGACCTCAACGAGATCCCCGATGAACATGGGGCGGTAGAACCGCACGCCACCGGCGAAGACGGAGGCCACTGGGCCGGCGTGCCAGCGTTCTGCCACCACCTGGGCCGCCTGGTCGATCCAGTTCATGACGTAGCCGCCGTGCACCTTGCCGCCCCAGTTGACGTCGGTCGGGGCCGCAAGGAAGCGCAGGGTCTCGCGGCAGGACTCGGTCTCGACGTCGTATTCCTGGCCGCCCATCTCCTCCTCGATGGCCCGGCGCGCCACGTTGATCTCCAGCGCCCGGTCGTGCTGACCCCGCTCCCACTCGTCTCGCGGTTCGAAGGGGGGAACGGGGACCGGCTTACCGTCCTCCATTGCCACGAACTGCAGCACGCACTGCGTGTTGAGCACGCGCGCCGACGAACGCGGGTCGCCGCTGGAGACGGTGCACACCACCTGGAGCGAGGTTGTGCCCGTGAGTACGACGCGGGCCTGCACCACCACGAGGTCGCCCACGTGAATGGGGCGCGTGAAGTGGATGTTGCCGACGTAGCCGGTCACGGCATAGGTGCCGGCCCACCCGACGGCGGCGGCGTAGCCGGCCTTGTCGATCCACTCGAGCACCTTGCCGGCGCTCATCAGCCCACGGACGTTGGCGTCCATGGGTTCGGCAAGGAACCGCAGTGTGACGCCGCGCTGAGTGCCAGGCATGCAGACGCGCCTTCCGTGGTGGGCGAGGTGATGCGCGCAGCGTAGCCGAGGGGAAGGGATGGGGCGGCGATCAGTCCAGGCGCTGGAACGCCACCGCCCGGACCACCGCGGACCCAGCAGTGTCACTGGCCACCAGGTCCGCCTCGGCGCGGATCATCCAGTCGTGGTTGCCCTGGGGATCGTGGATCACCTGGAGCACCGTCCAGCGCTCGCGCCCCTTCTCGATCCGGAAGAGCCCCGGGCCGCGGGCGTCGCCGTCGGTGAGCAGGTCCTCATGCTCGTCCCAGTACTCCCCCAACGCCTCGTCCCAGGCATCGGCGTCCATCAGGATCCCGAGCGGCGGATCGACCATGGCCGAAGCTTCGGCGTCCATGGCCGCCAGCGCGACGATGTCGTCGCGGGCCGCGAGCTCGACGCGACGGAACAGGGCGGTGCGGATCATGGCGGTGAACGCGCGCTCGTTGCCGGTCACCGGCCTCGGTGGCGGTGGGGGGGCGCCCAGCGCCGCGGCTGCGACAGCTGCGGCCACCTTGTCTGGATCCGTCAAGGCCTCCCACTCGTCGAGCAGGGACGAGTCGGTCTGGCGAACCGTCTCCCCCAGCCACTCGACCAGGTCGTCGAACTGCTCGGTGCGGTGCTCGTCCGGGACGGTGTGGCGCAGCGCACGGTACGCGTCCGACAGATAGCGCAGCAGTCCGCCCTCGCTGCGCTGGAGCTTGTAGAAGGACACGGCCTGGTTGAAGCTCATCGCCCGCTCCCACATGTCGCGCACCACGGTCTTGGGTGACAGCTTGGAGGCCTCCACCCAGGGGTGCGACTGTGCGTAGATGCCCATGGCGTGCTGGAGCAACTCGTCGAGGGGCTTGGGCCAGGTGATCTCCTCGAGTCGCTCCATCCGCTCGTCGTATTCCACCCCGTCGGCCTTCATCTGCGCCACGGCCTCGCCGCGGGCGACGAAACGCTGCGCCAGCAGCACCTGGAACGGGTCCTCCAGCACCGCCTCAATGATGGAGACGACGTCGAGGTGGTGGGTGGGAGAGTCCGGGTCCAGCAGCGCCAGCGACGCCACCGCGAACGGGGCGAGGGGCTGGTTGAGGGCGAAATCGTCCCCGACGCCCTCGGACATGGCGCACCACCGGCCATCCGGATCCGGGGCGCTGAGCTTCACCAGCACTCCTGAGCGCAGGAGCGCTCTGGTGAGGGCCAAAGCCCGCCGTGTGAGCTCGCGCTTCCTGCCGGATGGCTCGTGCGACGCCTCGATCAGCGCACGCATGGACTGTGCACCGCTGCCCGGCCGCTGCGCGATGTTGAGCAAAGTGGAATGGGTGACCTGCATCCGCGACACCAGCTGCTCCGGCTCGGCGACCACGATCTTGTCGAAGGTGTCCTCGCTCCAGGCGACGAACCCCTCGGGCGGCTTGCGGCGCACCACCTTGCGCCGGGCCTTGGGATCGTCACCGGCCTTGGCCAGCGCGCGCTCGTTCTCGATCACGTGCTCCGGGGCCTGCACCACCACGAAGCCCACCGTGTCGAAGCCGGCACGGCCCGCGCGGCCCGCGATCTGATGGAACTCGCGCGAGCGCAGGCGCCGAACCCGCGTGCCGTCGTACTTGGCGAGCCCGGTGAACAGCACGGTGCGGATGGGGACGTTGATGCCGACGCCGAGCGTGTCGGTGCCGCAGATCACCTTGAGCAGCCCGGTCTGGGCCAGCTGTTCGACGAGGCGCCGGTACTTCGGCAGCATGCCCGCGTGGTGCACGCCGATCCCGCGGCGCACCAGGCCGGACAGGATCTTTCCGAAGCCGGGCCCGAACCTGAATGCCCCGATCTCCTCGGCGATCCGGGCGCCGTCGTGCTTGGTGATCAGGTTGAGCGAGAGGAGCGACTGTGCGCGCTCCAATGCGTCGGCCTGGGTGAAGTGCACGACGTAGACAGGCGCCTTCTGCTCCTGGATGAGATCCACAACCCGCTCCTGGAGCGGCGTCATGGACCACTCGAACAGCAGCGGCACCGGCCGCTCTGCGTCGCTGATCAGGCTCGTCGCGCGGCCTGTGCGGCGCGTGAGGTCCTCCGCGAGCGCGGTGAGGTCGCCGAGGGTGGCGCTCATCAGGAGGAACTGCGCCTGGGGGAGCTCCAGCAGCGGCACCTGCCACGCCCAGCCTCGGTCCGGCTCGGAGTAGAAGTGGAACTCGTCAGCGATGACGAGGCCGACGTCGGCGGCGCGCCCCTCGCGCAGCGCGATGTTGGCCAGCACCTCGGCCGTGCAGCAGATGATGGGGGCGTCCGCGTTGACGGAGGCGTCACCGGTGACCATGCCGACGTTGTCCGCGCCGAAGACCTGACACAGGGCGAAGAACTTCTCACTCACCAGGGCCTTGATGGGCGCGGTGTAGAAGCTCACGCGATCCGTCGCCAACGCCGCGAAGTGCCCCGCCAGCGCCACCATTGACTTACCCGATCCCGTCGGCGTGGACAGGATCAGGTTGTTTCCGGTGAACAGCTCGATGGCGGACTCGTCCTGATGCGGGTAGAGCGAGAGGCCCTGCCCCTCGGCCCAGGACGTGAACCGCTCGTAAAGGGAATCGGGATCGGTGGCGACGGGATCGGTGAGCTTCGGCAAACCCTCGCCGATCAGGCGGGGGCCATGACCCACGCCGCCGCGCGGTTCAGGGCGCTCAGGATGGCCTTCATGGAGGCGCTGGTGATGCTCGGGTCCACGCCCACGCCCCACAGGACGGTGGCGTCGTCGCCCTCACCCACCTCGCACTCGACGTAGGCCGCGGCCTTGGCGTCGCCGCCGGCCTCGAGCGCATGCTCCGTGTAGTCCAGCACCCGCACGTGGGCTCCGGCCTGGACCAGCGCGTCGACGAACGCGGAGACGGGACCGTTGCCCTCGCCGTCCACCTCGACGTTCTTGCGCGTGGGGCCGTCGACGACGGCACGGACGTGGAACTGCCCGTTGCTGGAGGTGGAGCCGGCCGAGTCCAGGCGCCACGGGCCGTCAGTCAGGTACTCGCGCTCGAAGATGGCGAACATCTGGGCTGGGGTGACCTCGCCGCCGGCGGTGTCGGTGTGGGCCTGCACCACGCGTGAGAACTCGATCTGCAGCCGGCGCGGCAGGTCCATCTTGTACTCGTTCTTCATCAGGTAGGCCATGCCCCCCTTGCCGGACTGCGAGTTGACCCGGATGACGGCCTCGTAGGTGCGGCCCACATCGTGGGGGTCGATGGGCAGGTACGGGGCCTCCCAGTCGATCTCGTCGACCAGCTTGCCCTGGCGGGCGGCCTCGGCCTCCAGGTGCTCCAGGCCCTTCTTGATGGCGTCCTGGTGCGATCCGGAGAACGCGGTGTAGACCAGATCCCCGGCGTAGGGATGGCGGGGGTGTACCGGCAGGCCGGTGCAGTACTCCACGGTGCGGCGGATGTGATCGATGTCCGAGATGTCGACCTGCGGGTCCACGCCCTGGGTGTACAGGTTGAGGGCCAGCGTCACCAGGTCAACGTTGCCGGTGCGCTCGCCGTGGCCGAACAGGCATCCCTCGACCCGGTCCGCCCCGGCCATCTGCCCCAGCTCCGAGGCAGCGACAGCAGTGCCGCGGTCGTTGTGCGGGTGCAGGGAGACGGCCACGTGCTGGCGGTCGCGGACGTTGCGGATGAAGTACTCGATCTGGTCCGCGTACGTGTTCGGCGTGGAGCGCTCGACGGTGGCGGGCAGGTTGAAGATGATCTCGCGACCCTCCCCCGGCTGCCACACATCGCTGACCGCGTTGCACACCTCGACGGCGAAGTCCGTGGGCGTCTGGGTGAAGATCTCCGGGGAGTACTGGTATCCGAACTCGACGTCACGCAGATGCTTGTCCGCGTACTTCATCACCAGCTCGGTGCCCCGGGTGGCCAGTTGGACGCATTCCTGCTCGGAAATCCGGAAGACGACCTTGCGGAACAGCTCGGCGGTGGCGTTGTACATGTGGATGGTGCCGCGCTTGGCGCCGATCAGCGACTCTGCGGTGCGGCTGATCAGGTCCTCGCGGGCCTGCGTCAGGACCGAGATCGTGACGTCGTCGGGGATCTTGTTCCCCTCGATCAGCTGCCGCACGAAGTCGAAGTCCGTCTGGGAGGCGGACGGGAAGCCCACCTCGATCTCCTTGTAGCCGATGTCGACCAGCAGCTCGAACATGCGCATCTTCCGCGACGGGGTCATCGGGTCGATCAGGGCCTGGTTGCCGTCACGCAGATCGGTGGACAACCAGCGAGGCGCCTTCTCGATGCGCTTGGACGGCCACGTGCGATCCGGCACGTCTACGGGGATGAAGGGCGTGTAGCGATGCACCGGCATTGGTGTGGGCTGCTGCACGGGGGTGGGCTGCGGGCGGGTGGTGAAAGCGTTCATCTGAGTGTCTCCTGGGCTGGATTGGTGCGCCAGACGCGTACAAGCACCGCAGCGAGGGGATCTGGCTCAGAGATTCTGGGCCCCGCTGCGGCAGCCAAGGAGGAGGGTATGCCGTGCCACGTCGGCCACTGTAGCACCGTCGTCGAAGCTTGCCACTACTTGACCGAGCCTGCCGTGAGTCCACCGATGAGCCGCCTCTCGATGAAGCTGAAGAGAATCACCACGGGCACGATAGCGATCATGGCCACCGTGAACAGGTACTGCCAGTCCTTGATGTACAGACCGAGGAATCGCGGCATCGAGACCGTGAGCGGCTGGAGGTTCGTCTGCTGCACCAGGATGAAGGCGGCCGAGAACTCGTTCCAGGTGTTGACGAACACGAACACGATCGCGGTGACGATGCCCGGCCAGACGAGCGGGAGCGAGATGCGGAACATCGTCTGCAGGCGGCCCAGCCCGTCGATGAGGGCAGCCTCGTCGATCTCCTTCGGAACGGAGGCGAAGAACGCCTGCATGATCCAGATCGCGAAGGACAGGTTGAAGGCGGCGTTGATGAGGATCAGCGCGGCCCACACCGCGTAGCTCTGCCACCCCTTGAACTGCTGGAACAGGCCCACGGCCAGCACCGTCGGCTGCAGCATCTGGGTGCAGAGCACCAGCAGGAGGAACACCATGCGGCCGGGGAACCGGAACCGTGCCACGTAATACGCGGCCGGCGTGGCCACGAGAAGCACCAGCAGGGTGGCGCCGAGGGAGATCACCGCGGTGGCCAGCAGCGATGAAGCCGGGTCCACCTCTGAGGCCCATACCGTGAGGTAGTTGTCCCAGCGGGGCGTGGCCGGGAAGTAGTCAGGGGGGATGTTGGTGATCTCGAGGCGGGTCTTCAGAGAACTGATGAACATCAGCGCGTAGGGGAAGCCGAAGAAGGCCACGATGACCAGTGACCCGGCGGCGATGAACCAGGGGCTGGGCGGCTTGTTGATGCCGCCCCGGACCGAGCGTTGGTCT
>DATITN010000366.1:0-14538 GCA_035467795.1 Arachnia sp.
GCCTCCAGCCTGCCAGACCGACGGCAGACGAAGGCCCCGTCGCCCGGAAGAACTCCAGGGCGACGGGGCCTCCAGCGTGCGTCAGCCGGTGACGAACCCGGCGCCTGCGATCGCTGCGGCGTAGGCCTGCTGACCGAGGGTGGTCGGGTGCAGACTCGACGGAGCGAACTCCGTGGGTGAGATTGGCATCGGTGGGTAGATGAGGTTGCCGCCACAGAGCCCGGTGGGGAACTCATCGATCACATCTACGAACTCGACACGCTCATCCTGGAAGTTCACCGTGGCCACGACACCTTCGATGACGGCATTCAGCCCATCGACAAGGGCATCAGCCTGCATGAGGGTGGTGGGGGTGATCAAGGGGTTCAACTGCTGGATCGGCATACAGAACCCGGCCTGATCGAGCGGCTGGAACAGAAGGGGATAACCGGTGACATAGATCTGGGCGTGTGGAGCGCGCGTCCGCACGGCGGTCATGAGCTCGGCAAGATCACCGGGAAGGTCCAGTAAGGCCTGCTGCGCGTTCGCAAGAGCGGCCACGCATGCCACTGACTCCGGGTCGCCAGCACAAGCGAGTGCCACGACCCCGAAACCGATGTCGTTGCCGCCGACCGTCAGCGTGATCTGCCTCGCCGTCGTCGGTACCAGCGGGACCTGCTCGGTGAGCACGGCAACCGTCGTCGCGCCGCTCTCGGCGAGGAAAGTGACCTTGTTCGCCTTGCCTGCGAGGAGGACCGGATAAGCCTCGGACGGGGCGACGCCCACGCCGGCCGCGTAGGAGTCACCCAGCGCCGCGTAACGGGCGCGGTTCGGGGTCAGTTGCCCGGCCGTGGCTGGGGTGATCGTGGTTGCCGCGAGCAGGAGCCCTGCCGCGAGGGCCAACCCCTTGGTGAGAAGTCGATGCTGCATGTCTCGTGCCTTTCTAGCGACGATCCTGGTCACGGAGCGCTCGAAAGACCGATCTGAGGGGCCACGCACGTCGTCGTGCCGGCCGCCCGTGATCCCCTGCGACGCATCCCCGTGTTGCGAACCCTACGCCTGAACGCGACACCCCGTGAGCCTTGGGTGTGCACGACTCGCCGCTCGAGCGTCACCCCGTCGTCGCTGGTGCACGCGCACCCCCATCCCGACGGCGTTTCGTGCCCACACCCCGTCCCCCAAGGGGATGCACGACTCGCCGTCGGACCGGCACCCCACCGTCGCCACGGTGCCCGGGCAACCGTCGAGGCGGCGTGTCGTGCACACGAAGCACGCACAGGTAGACAGCGGCGGGCCCCGGAGTGCTCAGCGCACCCGGGGCCCGTCGTGAGTAGAAGCGGTTGTCAGAGCTCGATCAGCGCCTGACCACCCTGGACCGCGTCGCCGGGGGCGACGAGGATGGCCGAGACGACTCCCGCCGCGGGGGCGGTGATCTCCGTCTCCATCTTCATGGCCTCGAGGAGCAGCAGGACCTGCCCGGCCTCGATCTCCTCGCCGACGGTGACCAGCACCCGCGCGACCGACCCGGCCAGCGGCGCCACGACGGCGTTCGAGCTGACGGCGGACACGGAGGCCTTCGTCGGAATGGGGTTGGCACCGGCGTTGACGCCGATGATGACCGGCCCCATCCCCTGGCGCTCCTCTTCCTCGACCTCGACATCGATCTCGTATTCCGTCTCGTTGACGGTGACCTTGAGTTTCATTGGTTCTCCTGTGGCTGTGTCAGCGGACGTGGGGGACGGACCGGTCGTGGACGCGGGCGCGGCTGGCCGCGGCCCACCTGGTCTGCGACCCGTAGCGGATGGCGCGCACCCTGGCCTTGTGGCCGAAGTACGCGGCCACCGCGGCGCCGATGGCGATGATGTCCGCCTCGGGGATCTGACGGCAGTCCTCGAGGGACTCAACCCGCGCCTCGAGTGCGGCAACCTTGTCCGTGAGAGCCGCGACAGCGTCGCGCAACTCCTGCAGTGTGGTGTCTTCCATCGCTATCCCCGATCAGGCCGGGCCGAGGCCGTGCTTCTTGGCGGGGCGCACTTCGCGCTTACCGACGAGCAGCTCGAGGGCCATGGCGATCTCGCGACGGGTGTCGGCGGGATCGATGATGTCGTCCACCAGGCCACGGCTCGCCGCCATGTAGGGGGTGGAGAACGTCTCGCGGTACTCCTCGACAAGCTCGGCGCGACGCGCCTCCTTGTCCTCGGCCGCGTCGATCTCGCGACGGAACACGACGTTGGCCGCACCGGCGGCGCCCATCACGGCGATCTCCGCCGTGGGCCATGCGAGCACCTTGTCCGCGCCGAGGTCCTTCGAGCACATCGCCAGGTAGGCGCCGCCGTAGGCCTTGCGCATCACGACGGTGATCTTCGGGACGGTGGCCGCAGAGTAGGCGTAGAGCATCTTCGCGCCGTGGCGGATGATGCCGTTGTGCTCCTGCGCCACGCCCGGCAGGAAGCCGGGGACGTCGACGAGGTTCACCACGGGGATGTTGAACGCGTTGCAGAAGCGGACGAACTTGCTGGCCTTGTCCGAGGAGTCGATGTCCAGCACGCCGGACATGACGCTCGGCTGGTTCGCGATGATGCCGATGGTGCGGCCCACGATCCGGCCGAAGCCCACCACGATGTTCTTCGCCCAGCCGGCCTGCACCTCGAGGAAGTCCGCGTGGTCCACGATCTCGAGGATGACGTCGCGCACGTCGTAGCCCTTGTTGGACTGCACGGGCAGGATGTCGCGGAGCTTCTCGTTGGGCTCCACCACATCGTCGGGATCGACGATGGGGGCGTCCTCGGTGTTGTTCTGCGGGAGGAAGCTGAGCAGCTTCTTGGCGATCAGGATGGCCTGCTCGTCGTCGTCGGCCACGAAGTGCACCACGCCGGAGCGCGCCATGTGGGCATCCGCGCCGCCGAGCTCGTCCTGCGAGACGTCCTCACCGGTGACCTGCTTGATCACGCCGGGGCCCGTGATGAACATGTGGGCCTTGCGCGTCTGGATGATGAAGTCCGTCAACGCGGGCGAGTAGGCCGCGCCACCGGCGCACGGGCCGGCGATGATCGAGATCTGCGGCACCGCGCCCGAGAGCAGGACGTTGGCGTAGAACACCTTGCCGTAGCCGGAGAGCGAATCGATGCCCTCCTGGACGCGGGCGCCGCCCGAATCGTTGATGAAGATGAACGGCGTTCCGGTGGTCAGCGACGCCTTCAGGGTCTCGGTGACCTTGACGGAGTGCGCCTCGCCGGCGGAGCCGCCCATGACGGTGAAGTCCTGGCTGGCCAGGTGGACCGGGCGCCCCAGCACGTAGCCGGCGCCGGTGACCACACCGTCGGCCGGCATGTCGGCCTTGTCCATCCCGAAGGTGGTGGTGCGGTTGCGTCGGAAAGCGCCGGTCTCCTGGAAGGAGCCGTCGTCGACGAGGGAGGCGATGCGCTCACGCGCCGTCATCTTCCCCTTGTCGCGGTGCTTCTGCAGCTTGTCCTCTCCGCCGCCGGCGTGGACGTGGGCGCGCTTCTCGGTGAGCTGATCGAGGCGCTCAGCCATGGTGTATTCCTTGGGCATCTGCTTGCTCCTCAGACTGGCTCGACGGCGACGTGGTGCTCGCGACCGGCGAGCGTCACCTTGTACTTGATGGGACCGGTGATGCCCTGGTGGCTGGAAGCGGCCTTCTCGGTGTTGAGCTGCTCCGGCGTCTTCGCCACGCTCTTGGGGCCTTCAGCGCGGGTCTTGAAGAACGCCGGCGCAACGCCCGGGAACATGGCGTTGGTGAGTACGTCCTCCTCGGAGCCGTCGAAGCCCTCGAGCGCCTCGGCCTGCGTTTGGAGGCTGTCCCATTCGGGCTTGAGGTAATCAGCGGGCCGGGCTGTGATGATGTCCTTCTTGGTCTGCTTCTGTGCCAGCTCGATGACCTCAGCGTTACGTTCGCCGAGGCACTCGCCGTAGTAGCCGAGCATGAGGTCGGCGAACTCGCCCGTCATCACCTTGTAGCGGCCCATGAGGACGTTGAACACTGCCTGACTGCCCACGATCTGCGACGACGGGGTGACCAGCGGCGGGTGGCCGGCGTCTGCCTTGACCCTGGGGACCTCTTCCATGACCTCGCGGATGCGGTCTCCCGCGCCCTGGGCCCGCAGCTGGGACTCCATGTTGGAGAGCATGCCGCCGGGAATCTGGGACAGGAAGATGTCGGTGTCCACCAGGGTGGCCGACTCGAACTCCTTGTACTTGGGACGCACGACCGCGAAGTGGTCGCGGATCTTGAGGAGGCGCTCCATGTCCAGGTCCGTGGTGTATTCGGTGCCCTCGAGCATCGCGACGAGCGACTCGGTGGGGTTGTGGCCGGGGCCGAGCGACATCGACGAGATGGCAGCGTCCACGACGTCCGCGCCGGCCTCGATGGCCTTCATCAGCGACACGAGGGTGACGCCGGTGGTGGCGTGGCAGTGCACGTTGATCTGCACGTCGCCGTAGGTTTCCTTGATGCCGCGGATGATGTCGTAGGCGGGCTGCGGCTGCAGCAGGGCGGCCATGTCCTTCAGGGCGATGGACTCGGCGCCCATGTCCAGCAGCTGGCCGGCGAGCTTGATGTAGCCCTCGACGGTGTGGACCGGGGAGATGGTGTAGCAGATGGTGCCCTGGGCGTGCTTGCCCACCTTCTTGACCGCGGCCATGGCGTGGGCCATGTTGCGGGGGTCGTTGAGTGCGTCGAAGACCCGGAAGACGTCCATGCCGTTCTCGGCCGACTTCTCCACGAACTTCTCGACGACCATGTCCTCGTAGTGGCGGTAGCCGAGGAGATTCTGGCCTCGCAGCAGCATCTGCAGCCGCGTGTTGGGCATCAACTCGCGGAAGGTGCGAAGGCGCTTCCAGGGGTCCTCGTTCAGGAATCGGATGGCGGAGTCAAAAGTCGCGCCACCCCAGCATTCGACTGACCAGTAACCAGCCTGGTCGATGTCTTCGCAGGCGCCGACCATGTCCTCCATGGCCATGCGGGTCGCCATCAAACTCTGATGCGCGTCTCGGAGTACAAGCTCCGTCACGCCGATCTTTCGGGCTGTCATGGAGTAATCCAATCATGGCCATCGCCCGTCCGGGACGGCACCCCCGAGATAGTCGGTCCGACCAACCCCCTGTACGCTTGGGAACTATCCCTGTGCCGCCGTCGCCCCTAGTCGAGCGGGCACTGGGGCGGTCAGCGGGAGGACCGCCAGCACGTACCCACCGGCCGGCGTGGCCGTGGCCTCGAAGGATCCTCCCAGCTCCTCGGCCCGCTCGCGCATGGATCCCAGACCCACACCTGGGAGCCACGGCTTGATCGGGTCCCCACTCGTACTTCCTTCGGCGTGCCCGTCGCGCACCTCGATGAGGAGCGCTCGCCCACCAGGGTGGTCGGCGGCCTCGAGCCTGACGACGGCCCTCGTCGACCCGGCATGACGCGCCACGTTCGACAACGCCTCGGTGACAATGCGGTAGGCCGCCACCTCCACGGCTGCCGGGAGTCCGCTCGGCACGTTCGCGTCCAGATCGACGGAGAGCGGCTGCCCCGACGCACTGCGCAGCGATTGCAGCTGCAGCCGGAGGGCGCCGACGAGCCCCAGCTCGTCCAACGACGGGGGCCGCAATCCGTCCACGAGTCCGCGGATCTCGAGGATCGCCGCGGCGGCCTCGGCGCGCAGGTCGGAGAGCAGCTGAACGGTGGCCTCCCCGTCGGAACGCAGGGTGTTGATGGCCGCGTCCGCGGTGAACGCGATGCCCGTCAGCCTGGGCCCCAATCCGTCGTGGAGGTCCCGGCGCAGCCGTCGACGCTCGTCCTCAACCCCGGAGATGACCGTGACCCGGGAGGCCCGCACCTCGGCGGCGAGCTCGTGGGCGCGCAGGGTCTGGGCGAGCAGGGGGCCGACGAGAGACAGCACCTGGTCGTCGTCGCGGCTCAACCGCAGCTCCCCGTTGCGCATGCACACAACCAACTGCCGGGTCCCCGGCGACCCCGGCTCGAGGGGGCGAACCGCCTCCGTGCCTACCCTGCTTCCCGACTCGGCAAGGGTCACGCCGTCCGCGACGACTGCCGCGTAGGGCAGCCCGAGCGCGTCCCGGATGGCCTCCAGCGCGGACTCCGGCTCGTCGCCGACCGACCCCGCGACCCGCGCCGCGGCGTCGAGCGGGTCGCGGCGCCGTCCGAACAGCAGCTCCTCGACGACGCCGCGCAGGACGTGACGCAGCGGGTGGACGCCCAGTGCCAGTGCCGCCGCCAGCAGCCCTTGGACGCCGACGGTGGGGGGGCTCCCCAGGAGGAGCTCTACCATCGCCGCCACAAGGCCGAACGCCGCTATGTACCCCGCCACCGTCGTGAAGGTGACTGTCACCCAGACCAGCGCCCCGCGCGGGCTGGTGGTCGGGGCCCTGACCCCGACCACCATCGCGGGGCCGATCAGCGCCAGCGACAACATGGCGGCCACAGTCCCGACCAGCCCGAGCCCGCCGAACGCGCCCACGAAGGACACGCAGAGCGCGACGAGGAGGGCCAGGGCGACCCAGGCCAACGGCGCACGCTCCCCCACCTCCCCCCGCTCGAACGCCCACCACGTCCTGACCACCACAACGCTCAACGCGGCGGTGGCGAGAACCGCGATGGCCTCCGAACCGGGGTAGGCGACGGCGACGGCTCCGATGGCGACGCTGACTGCCACCGCCAGAAGATCCGGCGTGCTGCGCCTCACCCGCGGGTACGTGATGAGGCTCAGCGGCAGGAAAAGCACGCCTGCGGCCGTCCAGGCCCTGGCCGCGTCGAGCCCGAGTCTCCCCATCGCGACACCCGTCACCCCGAACGCCCCTGCCAGGATGAGCAGCGCGGCCGAGATCCGGCTGCCCCGCGTGGCGAGCAGCGCTATTCCCGATCCGATCAGGGCCAGGCACATCACCACGAGTGCGGAGGACTCGGCCACGTCGTTCACGTTCCCAGGCCCTCGTCGCGCGCCCGGATGATGGCGGCGGACCTGTCCGCGACCCGCAGCTTCGCAAAGATCGCCGTCAGGTTGTTGCTGACGGTCTTGGGAGAGAGGAAGAGCTGCCTTGCGATCGCGGCGTTGCGCAGCCCCGAGGCCAGGAGGGTGAGGATCTCGCGTTCCCGCTCGGTGAGCTCCGGGAAGGGGACCGTCGACGCCGCCGGCGCCGCGAACAGGCTGAGCATGCGCGCGGCGACCCCGGGTCCGTAGATGACCTGTCCAGCGGCGACCGCCCGGATCGCCGCGACAATCTCGTCCTGCTCAGCGCCCTTGAGCAGGTACCCCCGGGCGCCGGCCCGCATCGCTGTCAGGACGGTGGCGTCGTCGTCGTACATCGTCAGCACCAGGACCGCGACCTCCGGCACGGCCGCGCTGATCCGCCGGGTGGCCTCCACCCCGTCGAGGACGGGCATCCGGATGTCCATGAGGATCACGTCGGGGTGGAGCAGCTGAGCCTCGCGCACCGCGGAATCTCCGTCGGCGGCCTCGCCCACCACCTCCACCTCATCGATGGTGTCGAGCAGGGCGCGCAGGCCCCGTCGCACCACCGGGTGGTCATCGACGAGGACAAGCCGAACGGTCATGGCCCAAGGATGGCAGGCAGCCCCCTTCGTGGGCACCGGGAGAATGCTCCCGACCAGGCGGGACCCACTCCCGTCGCGCGGGAAACGTGGTCCTCGCGGTGGGATAAGTGCGCGGCGCACGCTGAAGGCACACCACACGAAAGGATCTCACCATGAACGCCACCACCAGCTCGACTCTCGGCAAGCCCCGGCTCGGCGCCAAGAGAATCACCGGGCTCGTCCTCGCCGGCCTCTACTCCCTGACCAACATCCCCTCTGTCCTCGTCCCCGTCACAGGCGAGGTGGGCCCGCCCTTCCTCGTGCTGGCGCTCAGCTCGGTGCTCGGCGTGATCGGGCTGATCGCGGTCATCATCGGCTGGCGGACGGATCACCCGGCGGCGCATCGCATCGCCACCGGGACCGTCGCAATCTCAGCCCTGACGGCCCTTCCGGCCTTCTTCGTCGCCGGGGTTCCGGTCCTGCTGCGCGTGATGGCCGGGAGCTCGATCCTGTTGGCGATCGTGATCGCGGTGCTGCTCCTGGCTCCGGCACAGCGGAGCCGCGTGCCCCAACCCGCCTGACAGCACACGCTCCGCCGGTTCTCCAGGGCCCCGTCTCGCAAAGACGGGGCCCTGCGCTGTCATCGGGCGGAACGCGACGGATCGTGCCGGTGATCGTGCCGGTTGTGCAGCAGCGCGGAGGGCGTGCACCTCCGCCGTGATCGACTGTGCGGTATCCCCTCCTGGGTCGCGACGCGGCCCGGGACGCCCATCACCGGAGATGCCCATGATTGAGACGTTGACGACCCTGGAGAAGGCTGCCCTGTTGAGCGGCAAGAACGTCTGGGAGTCACGAGACCTGCCACGGCATGGCGTCCCCTCGTTCTTCATGGCTGACGGCCCGCACGGCATCCGCAAGCAGGTCGGCTCGGGGGATCATCTCGGGCTGAACGCCTCGGAACCGGCCACCTGCTTCCCGACCTCCGCGACGGTGGCCAACAGCTGGGATGTCGATCTGGCCGACCAGGTGGGCCACGCCCTCGGGCGCGAAGCACGCGCCCTCGACGTGGACGTGCTCCTCGGCCCCGGCCTCAACCTCAAGCGGAGCCCACTCGGGGGACGCAACTTCGAGTACTTCTCCGAAGACCCCTACCTGAGCGGCAAGCTCGCCGCGGCCTACGTCCGCGGCATCCAGGCCGAAGGCGTGGCCGCGACACCGAAGCACTTCGCGGTCAACAGCCAGGAGCTCCGCCGCATGGCGTCGGATTCCGTCATCGACGAGCGAACGCTGCGCGAGCTGTACCTCACCGCCTTCGAGATCGTGGTCCGCGAGGCCGCACCTCAGGCGCTCATGAGCTCGTACAACCGCGTCAACGGCACCTACGCCCACGAGCACCCCCACCTGCTCACCATCCTCCGCGACGAGTGGGGCTTCGACGGTGTGGTGATCAGCGACTGGGGAGGCAGCAACGACGCCACCGCCGCCGTCGCCGCCGGGGCCAATCTCGAGATGCCCGCCCCCGGTTTCGACTCGGTGCGCCAACTCGTCGAGGCTGTCCGCGAAGGCCGCCTGTCCGAGGAGGCTCTGACGGCCAGGGCCGCGGAGGTGGTGGCGCTCGCGCTTGGCGCCCGTCAGTCCCCGCGCCCTGAGGTCGACCGCAACGCCCACCACGACATCGCCCGCCGCGCTGCCGAGGAGTCGATGGTGCTGCTCCGCAACGAGGGCTCCATCCTCCCGCTGCCGGCCGGCACCACCGTCGCGCTCATCGGCGACATGGCCGACACCCCCCGCTACCAGGGCGCCGGCTCCTCCGCCGTCAACCCCACCCGCCTGACCAGCGCCCGCGAGGCCATCGAGGGCAGCGGGCTGGAGCTGGCCGCGTTCGCCCAGGGCTACCGTCGGCACTCCCCCGCCGACGGGGAACTGGAGCGCGAGGCTGTCGCGGCCGCGGGATCGGCCGACGTGGCGCTGCTCTACCTGGGACTCGACGAGATCAGCGAATCCGAAGGCGTGGACCGCCGGCACATCGACCTGCCCGACGCGCAGCTCTCCCTGCTGCGGGCCGTAGCCTCCGCCAACCCGAACGTTGTCGTGGTGCTGAGCGCCGGCTCGGTCGTGGACATGGGCTGGGCGGACCGGACCCGGGCCGTGCTGCACGGCTACCTCTCGGGCCAGGCCGGCGCCGAAGCCGCGATGCGGGTCCTGACAGGAGCCGTCGCGCCCTCGGGCAAGCTCGCCGAGACCTACCCGATGGCCCTGACCGACACCCCGACCTTCGGGCGCTTCCCCTCTGAGGGCCGCTCGAGCGTGTACCGCGAGGGCCTGTTCGTCGGGTACCGCCACGCTGAGGCCGCAGGGCGCGCCGTCCGCTACCCGTTCGGCCACGGCCTGAGCTACACCACCTTCAGCTACTCGGACCTCTCCGTGAGCGAAGCCGGCGCCGAGCTCACGATCAGCAACACGGGCCCGGTGGCCGGTTCGGAGATCGCGCAGCTGTACGTCGCGACGCCGGGCAGCGCCGTCGTGCGCCCGGAGAAGGAGCTCAAGGGCTTCGTCAAGGTGCACCTGGCGCCGGGCGAGTCACGCCGCGTCACGATCGCCTTCGACAGCTACACCTGGCGCCACTTCGACATCGTCACCGGTGGGTGGGTGGCTGAGGGCGCCACCCGCCGCATCCTGGTGGGCGCCAGCTCGGCAGACGTGCGCCTGAGCGGAGAACTGCACATCGCCGGGGTGACCGTCACCAGCGCCGTCGCCCCCGCGACGCTGCGCACCGCCATGCTGCGGGGCCTCACCGACGACGAGTTCCGCGACCTCCTGGGCATCACCGTCCATCCGGAGCGCGCGGATGGCACGGTGGACCGCAATGACCCACTCGGCGATCTCCGCCTGGGGCGAAGCCCGCTCGGCCGCTTCGCGCACTGGGTCCTGAACACCCTGCGCCTCCGCAGCGAGGCCAAGGGCGAGCCTGACCTCAACATCCAGTTCCTCTACAACATGCCCTTCCGCGCCCTGGGCAAGATGACCGGCGGCATGGTCAGCGACGAAATGGTCGACGGCATCGTCACCCTCGTCAACGGTCACCACGTCCGAGGGCTGCGGATGATCATCGGCGGCTTCATCCGAGCCCGCCGCACCACCAAGAACCTCACGCGCCAGCTCACCGCGGCCCGCTGAACCCAAGGAGATCCACACGATGTTGACCAAGATCCGCTCAATGTGGGCGGGATTCAGCGAACGCCACCCCGAGCTGTCCAAGTTCCTCATGTTCTTCATCCTCAGCAACGGCGTCACCGTGCTGCAGATCGTGATCATGCCCGTGTTCCGGGGGATCTTCGGCCGCACGTCGCTGATCGACACCGACTTCCAGGTGTGGCCCATCGGCTCCAACATCGACGGCTCGCAGTACTTCGTCTTCGACTACGCCGCGGGCGCGCTGCCCGATGGGGGTGGCGGCCTCGCGTACTTCCTGGCCGTCCAGCTCGCCATCCTCATTGCACAGGTGATCAACTTCTTCGCCCAACGCAACATCACCTTCAAGTCCAACACCAGCATCTGGCGGGCCGCCTTCTGGTACTTCGTCGCCTACCTCGTCATCACGCTGGTGGCCGCGGCGGCCCAGGGCTTCTACAAGGCGCCGATCTACACCTTCTTCATCGACACGCTCGGCTGGGGCCAGACCGGCGAGACCACCGCCGACGTCATCACGATGATCATCAACTCGGCCATCTCGTTCTGGGTCTTCTACCCCATCTTCAAGGTGATCTTCAAGCAGGAGCCCGTCGCCACCGACGCACCTGCCGAGCAGCACACGGCCTGAAAGGATCACCCGCTGTGACGACCCTGTCTCTGGTGGTGCCGAGCTACAACTCGGCCGCCTACCTGCACCGCTGCCTGGATTCGATGCTGCCGTTCGATGACGACGTCGAGGTGATCGTCGTCAACGACGGCTCCACCGACGACACGTCCGCGATCGCGCACGGCTACGCCGGGGCGCATCCCGGCCGGGTCAGCGTCGTCGACAAGCCCAACGGGGGGCACGGGTCGGCCGTCAACGCCGGGCTCGACGCCGCCACGGGCAGGTACTTCAAGGTGGTCGACAGCGACGACTGGCTGGATCGCGGGGCCCTCGCCTCGCTACTGGCCGTCCTGCGCGCTCAGGGCGACGAGCCGGTTGACCTGGTGGTGAGCAACTTCGTCTACGAGAAGGAGGGCAGAAGTCGCCGGCACGCGATGCGCTACCGCAACGTCCTTCCCCAGGGCCGCGAGTTCTCCTGGCGGGAGGTGGGACGATTCCGCCCCAACCAGGGGCTCCTGATGCACGCGCTGACCTACCGCACCGCAGTCCTGCGCTCATCCGGCATGCGGCTGCCGGAGCACACGTTCTACGTGGACAACCTCTTCGCCTTCGTGCCGCTGCCCTTCGTGCGGCGCCTGCAGTACCTCGACGTGGACCTGTACCGCTACCACATCGGCCGGGCGGACCAGTCGGTCAACGAATCCGTCATGCTGCGGCGGCTGGACCAGCAGCTGCGCGTCAACCGGCTGATGATCGAAGCCCTGCCCGACGCAGAGTCCACCAACCCCGCCCTGCACCGTTACCTGGTGCACTACCTGGGGTTGATCTGCGCCGTGTCATCGATCATGCTGATCCGCGCGGGGCAGCCTGAGCACCTCAGGCAGAAGCGGGATCTGTGGCGCGACCTCCGGGGAGCCCACGCTTCGGCCCACCGGCGGCTACGGCGCAGCGGCGTCGGTGCCCTGGTGAACCTGCCAGGCAAGGCGGGTCGGACGGTCTCCGTGTGGGCCTACCTCGCGGCGCAGCGCGCTGTCGGCTTCAACTGAGCGGCAGCAGCACCGTGCACGTGAACCAGTTGTCCTGTGCCGCGACGATGGCCTGACCGCCGTACTTCTCGGCGGCGAAGCGGATGCTCTTGAGCCCGAGTCCATGGGTGCCGCCCACCTTCCGGGTGGCCAGCTCCCCTTCCAGGTACTGCAGCTGCCCGTCGAAGTAGTTCTCGAACTTGCAGACCACGAAGCGGGCCTGGTTGAAGACCGCCACGCGGATGATGCGGTGCTCGGGATCCTCCAGCCGCGACACCGACTCGATCGCGTTGTCCAAGGCGTTGCCGAGGATGGATGCCAGATCCATCACCTCGACGAAACCCAGCGCTGTGCCGTCCGCCACGCAGGTGAAGTTGATCCCGCGTGAACGGCAGTAGCGTGCCTTCGAGGTGAGGACCGTATCGAGAACCGGGTTGCCAGTGTCGAAGGCTGCACCGAACTCGTTCAGCGTGTCTCCGAGGGTGTCCAGGTGCCGCCCGCGCCGCTCCGGATCGACCTCCGCACGGATCACCTCCAACTGGTGCTTGAGATCATGGGCGGCGCGACTCACCATGTCGATGTCCCGCTTGGCGGCCAGATACTGGTCGTGCTGGGTGCGCAGAATCCCGTCCATGGCCGCGAGCTCAAGATCGGCGCGCTGCTTGCGTAGCTGCTCGTGCTGGGCGTAGAGGGCGATGTAGCCGGCAAGGTCCACCAACGTGCGGATGTAGAACACCTCGATGGAGATCGCCCCACTGAACGGCGTGTTGGGCGTGATGAAGCTGAGGTTGCTGAGCGCGAACGTCGTCACCGCCATGGCGACGGCGATGGCGAGCATGCGGGGACCGACGGCCGGCGCCGTCCCGTCGAAGTGACGGCGCTCAAGGATGTGGGCCGCACCGAATGCCACCGCGTAGAGGATCAGCAGCACGATCGTCGGCACCAGGCCCGTGACCCCGGGTTCGGGGTGGAAGTAGAACGCGTGGATCTGCCACTCGAGCGAGGCCACAAGCTCGGCCAACACGAACGCGCGGGCGGCGACGTAGCCGACGTCGCGGGGCCCCACCGTCGTGGTGACGGCGATGAAGGCGCACATGGCCGCCACCGCCAGCAGCATCCCTACCGTCCACAGCTGGAGAGGGAGCCTGCCTGCGAAGAGCTGCACGGAGACGAGGACCACGAGGCCCACGACGCAGGTGGCCGCGGTCCCCACCACCCCCCACCGTCGTGGCAGGACAAGGATGTAGACCACACACGCCAGCCATTCGGCCAGCCCTGTGATCTCGCGAGGGATGTTGGGCAGGACCTCAGTCACGCCGGGTGTCCCCCGAAGTGGCCGGTGAGCGCCTCGAGGAAGGGCTTCTTCCGCGAGCGGCTCACGGGCAGCGAGATTCCGCCGGTGAGCTTCGACTCTCCGTCGCTGAAGCCCTCGACGTGACGCAGGTTGACCAGCAGGAAGCTATTGGAACGGAAGAAGCCACGGGGCTCGAGTTGGGCGGACATCTCCTTGAGGGTGCCGATCATCGACAGCTTGCCGTCGCTGGTGTGGAACACGAGCCGATGCTTGATGCTCTCGATGTAGACCACGTCGACCAGGTTGACGCGGAGCACCTCACCGCCCACGCTGAGCACGATGTGGTCGTCGCGGGCGCGGTCGAGGCGCTGCAGCGAGCGCTTGAGCTCCTGGGAGAACGCGAAGTAGGGCACAGGCTTGAGGAGGTAGCTCATCGCGTCCACCTCGTAGCCCTTGATGGCGAACTGCGCCATGTTGGTGACGAAGATGAGGATGACGCCCGGGTCAACCTCGCGGATCAGCCGGGCGGTGGCGAAACCGTCGAGGTTCTCCATCTGGACGTCGAGAAAGATGATGTCGAAGCGGGGACGGTAAGCGGCCGTGAGTTCAGAGCCGTCGGCGAACTCCTCCACGACGAACTGGCCACCGTTCTCATGCTCGTAACGGACCAGGTAGCTCTGGAGGAGGTGGCGGCTCTCCTCCTGGTCGTCAACTACGCCGATGCGGATCATGCGCCCACCTCCCGAAGTCCCACACATTATCAACCGGGTCCGAAGGCGGCGCTGGTAACCTCGCCCACAACTGGTTCCCGGGAGGACAGATGGATCTGTTGGTGGTGGGGTCTGGCCTGTTCGGGTTGACCATCGCGGAGCGGGCCGCAACTGAG
>DATITN010000367.1:0-17681 GCA_035467795.1 Arachnia sp.
GTGGACGTGCCCAACGCGTCGGTGATGGTGGTGGTGGACGCGGACCGCTTCGGGCTCTCCCAGCTGCATCAGCTCCGCGGGCGCATCGGTCGAGGTGAGCACCCGGGGCTGTGCCTCCTGCTGGCTGCCGTCGGGGAGAACCTCGACGCTCAGACCCGCCTCCAGGCCATGACGTCGAGCACTGACGGGTTCGAGCTGGCCGAGCTCGACCTGCGGCTGCGCCGGGAGGGAGACGTCCTGGGCGCCGCCCAGTCCGGCGGGGGATCGCTCAAGCTGCTGCGGGCGCTGGATGATGCGGACGTGATCCAGGCGGCCAAGGTGCTCGCGGAGCGTGTCCTGGCGGATCCACGGTCCGCCACGGACCCGCTGCTCGCAGACCTGATGGCCAAGGCGGACGCTGTTGCGGCCGGAGAGTGGATGGAGAAGTCGTGAGCAGGATCATCGCAGGTCGGGCGAAGGGACACCGCCTGAGCACCCCGAAGGGCGCGCGCACCAGGCCCACCACCGATCGCACCAGGGAGGCGTTGTTCTCCGCGCTGTCGAGCTGGTTCAACTCCGCTGACGCGGACGCCTCAGCCCACCTCGCCGGGGTCTCCGTGCTGGACCTCTTCGCGGGCTCGGGGGCGGTCGGCCTCGAGGCGGCCAGCCGGGGTGCGTCGCCGGTGGTGCTCGTCGAGCAGGACAGGCCCACCGCCAGGCTGATCCAGGACAACGCACGGGCCACGGGCCTATCGGTGGAGGTGGTCGCGGCGAGGGCGGAGGCGGTGGCCGGCGCGCCGGGCCGGGCATTTGACCTGATCTTCCTCGATCCCCCCTACGAGATGGCCACCGAATCCATCGAAATCCTGCTGGAGAAGCTGGCTGTCACCGCGCTGGCCGGGCGCGGCCTGGTGGTGGTGGAGCGCTCATCGCGGGACCGTGACCCCAGCTGGCCGCCGAGATACACAGACACCTGGCTGCGCCGCTACGGTGAGACGACGCTCCACTTCGGGGCTGTGGACTAGGAGTGATGCCATGACGGTCTTGTGCCCCGGGTCGTTCGACCCGATCACAGTGGGCCACCTCGACGTCATCCGGCGGGCGCACGCGCTGTTCGGTGCCGTGGTCGTCGCCATCGGCAACAACTCCACGAAGAACTACCTGTTCAGTTTCGACGATCGGGTGGAGCTGGTCCGGGGCGCGACGGCGGACCTGGACCACATCACCGTGGAGCCCATGGAGGGTCTCCTGGTGGACTTCTGCCGCAGCCGCGGGATCCCCGCCGTGGTCAAGGGCCTGAGGTTCGGGTCTGACTTCGACTTCGAGCTCCAGATGGCCCACATGAACCACGCCATGGGCCCGGTGGAGACCGTCCTGCTGCCCGCAGGCAAGGAGCACGTGACGTTGTCCTCGACCATCATCCGTCAGGTGGTCCGGCTCGGCGGCGACGTCTCCGCCTACGTGCCCGGCAACGTCGCGCTCGCCATCGAGGAGAGGCGCCGAGCGGGCACGTTGTGAGCCCCAATTCCGTTTTGGGAATTGTGCCGGGCCTCGGTAGAGTTGGCAGCCGGTCATGACGAGTCATGGACGGCAGACGAAGGGAATCCGACGTGTCACCCGTGCATCCCCACCCGGATCGCCGCTCGCCACTGGTTTTTGAGGTGCACGAGCTCGCGCGCAGGGCTGGGACGATGAAACAGGTAGTCACCACGGTTCCCGCGCCAGCCGCCCTGGGCACGGAAGTGATCGGGGTGCCGCAAGACACCGATATCGAGCTGGATCTCCGGTTCGAGTCGGTGACCGAAGGCGTCCTGGTGACGGGCACAGCAACCGTGGAACTCCACGGCCAATGCGCCCGCTGCCTGGATGACATCGAGGAGCAAGCCTCCTTCGATGTGCAGGAGCTCTACTTCTATCCCGGCAACGAGATAGACACGGACGAGAGCCTCATCGTGGATGAGACGATCGATCTGGACGAGGCCCTGCGTGACGCCGTGGTGCTCGAGTTGCCGTTCACGCCCCTGTGCGAGGATGATTGCCTTGGTCTCTGCCCCACATGTGGAGCAGACCTCAATGACGATCCCGACCACACTCACGGTCTACAGGTTGATCCCAGGTGGGAGAAGCTGACCGGGCTGAGCGGGGAATCACCCAACTGAGCAAACCTGTCAGTTATTGACGAAGGAGAAGATCGTGGCCGTTCCGAAGCGGAAGATGTCGCGCAGCAATACCCGTTCGCGCCGTGCGCAGTGGAAGACGACTGTCGTCCCCACCGTCGTGTGCGCCAACCCGGCCTGCCGCGAACCCCACCTGCAGCACACCGCATGCGCGAGCTGCGGACAGTACGGCCCCCGCGGCAGCCGCCGCCAGGTCCTCGAGGTCTGAGCCTGGCCCATCCCCGCGGAGCGGGTCGTCCCCATCCTCGGGGACGGTGTCCTGACGAGACCGCACGCGTGGGGGTCTCAGCGGGATGAGCAGACTGGAAGAGCAGCTGAAGGAGCTGGGCGTCGAGGTGGACGCCCAGCTCTTTGAGTTGTCCTTCACGCACCGCAGCTACGCCTACGAGCACGGCGGCATTGAGTCCAACGAGCGGCTCGAGTTCCTCGGAGATGCCGTGCTGCAGATCGTCGTCACCGAGCACATCTTCCGCAGCTATCCGGACCTGCCCGAGGGGCACCTGGCGAAGCTCCGGTCGCGCGTGGTGAGCTCCGTTGCGCTGGCCGACGTCGCCCGTTTCCTCGAGTTGGGGGATCACCTGCTCCTCGGCAAGGGCGAGGTGGCCACCCGGGGGCGGGACAAGACCTCAATTCTGGCGGACACGATGGAGGCGGTCATCGGCGCCGTCTACATCTCCGACGGCCCGGAATCCGCCGCCCGTTTCATCCACCGCAATCTGGATGAGCAGATCGCCGACGCCCAGCGAAGCAGGGACTACGCCGATCACAAGACGGCGCTTCAGGAGATCTGCTCGCAGCGTGGGTGGTCCCTTCCACGCTACGAGGTCACCGGCGAGGGCCCTGACCACAAGCGGGTCTTCACGGCCGCCGTCATCGTCGACGAGCAGGAGCGGGGGCGGGGCACCGCACCGAGCAAGAAGCATGCCGAGCAGATTGCCGCCCGCGCGGCCTGCGAGGATCTCACCGGTGCCTGAGCTGCCCGAAGTCGAGGTGGTGAGGCGCGGGCTGTCGGGGCACCTCACGGGGCGCAGGGTCACCAGCGTGAGCGTCCTCCACCCCAGGCCCGTGCGAAGCCACCCTGGGGGGCCCGCGGGGTTCGTCGCCAGCCTTGAGGGTCGACAGGTCGACGGGGTGCGCCGCCGCGGCAAGTACCTGTGGTGGGTCCTCGGAGACGACGCGATGGTGGCCCATCTCGGGATGAGCGGCCAATTCAGGCTCAACCGTCCCGGTGACGAGCGCGCCCGCAACACGCGCGTCATCTTCGGCCTCGACGACGGCCGCGAGCTGCGGTTCGTCGACCAACGTATGTTCGGCGGCCTCGACTGGCGCGCTGGGCAGGCCACGTGCCCGGTCCCTCACGTGGCGCTCGATCCCTTCGACGAGGCGTTCGACGAGGCCGCCGTCTCGGCGCGCCTCCGCAGCAGGCGCACCACCGTCAAGCGGGCGCTGTTGGACCAGACCCTGGTGTCCGGCATCGGTAACATCTACGCCGACGAGGCCCTGTGGCGGGCCCGGACCCACTTCGACCACCCCACCGCGGGGCTGACCCCTCAGCGTTCCCGGATGGTCCTTCGTGCGGCTCGAGAGGTGATGGCCGAGGCGCTGGCCCAGGGTGGGACGTCGTTCGATTCCCTCTACGTCAACGTCAACGGGGAATCCGGCTACTTCTCCCGCTCACTCGAGGCCTACGGGCGCGAGGACGGGCCCTGCTCGCGCTGCGGCACGCCCATCGCGCGCCGCTCCTTCATGAACAGGAGCAGCTACTTTTGTCCGAGGTGCCAAAAGGCGTGGAAGGGTGGCCAGTGATCAAGGAGATGCTGCACCGCTATCGGAGCTCAATCCGACAGCTCCTGCGCTTCGGCATGGTCGGAGGCCTCGGGGTGGTGGTCAACATGGCCGTCATCTGGGTGCAGCGCCACACACTGCCCATCTTCTGGCCGGAGTCCGCCTACGGCGGCGGGGCCTGGTGGTCCATTCCGGGGACTGAGTTCAACATCCGCTGGTACCACGTCATGAGCATGGTGGCCTTCATGGTGGCCAATCTCGTCAACTTCCAGCTCAACAGGTGGTGGACCTTCGGCTCGCACAAGCACTCGGCGTGGTGGCGCGAGTACTGGCCGTTCCTCACCGTCGGGCTGGCCGCGCAGCTCATCGGGATGGGCCTGCTGACCCTGCTGATGTGGGAGCAGTCGCCCATTGCGCTGCCCAGTGACGTGTTCGACAACTCCAGCGGCCTGCGGACCAAGTTCTACTGGGCGCAGCTGATCATGATCTTCTTCACCATCCCGGTCAGCTTCCTCCTGAACAAGTTCTGGACGTTCCGGTCCATCCGGACCGCCCTGCCGCCGGTAGAGGCAGCCTAGAGCAGGCATGTACCTCAAACAGCTCACCCTGCGCGGGTTCAAGTCCTTCGCCTCAGCCACCACGCTGGTCTTCGAACCGGGCATCACGTGCGTCGTCGGGCCCAACGGCTCCGGTAAGTCGAACGTCGTCGACGCCCTCAGCTGGGTGATGGGGGAACAGGGGGCCAAGACGTTGCGGGGCGGCAAGATGGAGGACGTCATCTTCGCCGGCACTGCCAAGCGTGCCCCGCTGGGGCGGGCCGAGGTGGAGCTCACCATCGACAACTCGGACGGCGCGCTGCCCATCGAGTACGCAGAGGTCACGATCACCCGCACCATGTTTCGCAGCGGGGGCTCGGAGTACGCCATCAACGGGGCCGCGGCCCGGCTACTCGATGTGCAGGAGCTGCTCAGCGACTCCGGGATCGGCCGCGAGATGCACGTCATCGTCGGCCAGGGCCAACTCGACGCCATCCTCCAAGCCACTCCGGAATCCCGCCGCGGTTTCATCGAGGAGGCGGCCGGGGTCCTCAAGCACCGCAAGCGCAAGGAGAAGGCGCTGCGGAAACTGGAGGCCACCAAGGCGAATCTCGAGCGGCTGGGCGACCTCGTCGCCGAGTTGCAGCGCCAACTGAAACCCCTGGGGCGGCAGGCGCAGGCGGCGCGGAAAGCGGCGGTCATCCAGGCCGAGCTGAGAGATGCTAAGGCACGCCTCCTCGCCGACGACCTCGCCACGGCCCAGGCCCAGCTGGCCGCCGAGCTCGCAGACGAGGCGGCCGCGGCCGAGGCCAAGGCGCTCGCCGAGGCGTCGGTGCGGCAGGCGCTCGAGGCCGAGGAGGCCGCTGAGCGGATCCTGCGAGAGGCCGGCGCCGCGTTCGATGCCGCCCAGGAGCAGTGGTACTCACTGGCCGGGCTGCGCGAGCGCGTCACCACCACGGTCTCGATCGCCGCCGAGCGCATGCGCGCGGGAGACAGCCAGCCGTCGCTGGACCTCGGAGGCCGAGACCCGGAGGCGATCGAGGCCGAGGCAGCCGAGTTCAGGACGAGGGAGCTGGGGCTCCGGGCGGAAGTGGAGCAGGCACAGAGTCGCCTGACGGATGCGTCGCTCAGGCGCTCCAGCGCTGAGCAGCGGCACGCCGCGGCGGAACAGGCCTACGCTGCGGCGCTGAGGGCCATCGCGGACCGTCGTGAGGGACTCGCGCGGCTCACCGGGCGCGTCAACTCCGTCACATCCCGGCTGGAGGCCTCCGACGAGGAGGTCCAGCGGCTCTCATCCCGGCGCGACGACGCACTGGCGCGCGCCGAGGAGGCGGGACGCCGTTACCACGCCACGGAGTCCTCTCTCGCCGGCCTGGGCAGCTCGGAGTCGGACCTCGACGAGGGCTACGAACGTGCCGCCGCCCTGGTGGCAGAGGTGGAGGCGGAGTCGGCCGCCGTGCGGAGCGGGGAGGCGGAGTTGGGCCGTCGACGCGCCGGGCTGGAGGCCCGCGTCGACGCGCTGCGCCTCATGAGGCTGCGCCGCGACGGTTCGGCGGACCTGATCGAGGCGGGCCATGAGAGCGTGCTCGGGCGGTTGGGTGACCTGCTCACCATCGAGCCGGGGTGGGAGGCGGCCGTGGCCGCCGCGCTCCGAGGGATGGCCGAGTCCGTGGTCGTTCAGGGCCTCGACGGTGCGCTGGACGCCTCCCGTTACCTCGCCGACGGCGACCTCGGCCGCGCGCCGCTCGTGGTTGCCGGGGCACCGCGGCACGACGGTGCGCCCTCGGTCGGACGACCGCTGAAGGCAATGGTGCAGGCCCCCGACTCCCTCGCGGGGGCCCTAGACCGGCTGCTGGGCCCGGCGGTGGCGGTGGAGTCGGCGGACGAGGCGGCGGCTGTGGTCGCCGCGCACGCCCACATTGTCGCGGTGACCAGGTCGGGAGATCTGTTCTCCTCGTGGCTCGTGGAGGGAGGCTCGGCGGCCGCCCCCTCGATCCTCGAGGTGCAGGCGCAGCTCACCCAGGCCGAGCAGGAGCTGGCCCAGTGCGAGCACGAGGCGCACCGGGCCCGCTTCGCCGCGGAGGCCGTGGCCGAACGTCTGGACGCCGCACGGCTCGAAGAGGCCGCCGTCCTCGCGGAGCTGCATGCTTCGGACGCCCAGCTCGCGGCGGTCGCGGAGCAGCTCAACTCGCACCGTCAGGGGCAGGCGTCGGCTGCACGGGAGGCCGAGCGGCTCACCGAGGCCATCGATGCTGCCCTTGCCGCGAGAACCCGGGACGAGGAGCTCTTGACCGAGCTTTCCGCCCGCCTCGAGGCGGCCACGGCCGAGGGGGAGGCCGCCGAACCCGATTCGGCAGACCGGGACGAGCGGGCCGCCGAGGCGCGCCGCGCGCGTCAGGAGGAGATGGACGCCAGACTCGCCCTGCGCACCGCTGAGGAGCAGGTCAAGGCGATCGCGGGACGGGCGGAGGCCCTGGCCCGGTCCGCCCAGCACGAACGCCAATCACGGGCCAAGGCCAGGGCGCGGGCCGAGTACCTACGACGGGAGGCCGAGGTGGCCCGCGTGGTGCACGAGGCCGCACTCAGGCTGTCGGAGCTCGTCGAGGGCGCGCGGCGGAGTGCATCCACGGCGCGTGACGCAGCCGACGAGACCCGCCGCCGTGCCGAGTCCGGCACCACTCAGGCCAGGCACGCAGCCAAGGCCGCCGCGGCCCGCCTCGACGAGATCGTCCGTGGGGCCCATCGCGACGAGATGGTCCGGATCGAGCACCGGATGCGCGTCGAGCAGCTGGTGGACAAGGCGCTTGCGGAACTGGGCCTGGAGCCCGGACAACTGGTGGCCGAGTACGGCCCGGAGGAGCTGGTCCCGGTGCTCACCCGCCCGGACGGCACCGCACTCGGCGAAGACGACGAGGAGCCCTCGCCTATGCCGTACGACCGGGAACAGCAGGCGGCGAGGCTCCGGGCCGCGGAGAAGAATCTGGCGATTCTGGGGAGGGTCAACCCGCTGGCGCTGGAGGAGTTCGACGCGCTCACCGCCCGCCACCAGTTCCTGGCCGAGCAACTCGACGACCTCAAGCAGACCAGGGTCGACCTCCTTGAGATCGTGGGGGAGGTGGACAGGCGGGTCCAGGAGGTGTTCGAGACGGCCTACCGCGACGTGGAGCGCAGCTTCGCAGACGTCTTCGGCCGCCTGTTCCCCGGCGGCGAGGGGAAGCTGATCCTCACCGATCCCGGCGACTGGCTCACGACGGGCGTGGACGTCGAGGCCAGGCCCGCGGGCAAGCACGTCAAGCGGCTCTCGCTCCTCTCCGGCGGCGAGCGCTCGCTTGTCGCGGTGGCATTCCTGGTGGCCCTGTTCATCGCCCGCCCCAGCCCGTTCTACATCCTCGACGAGGTGGAGGCGGCCCTCGATGACGCCAACCTCGGGAGGCTGTTGGGCATCTACGAGGAGCTCCGCGCCTCGTCGCAGCTGCTCATCATCACCCACCAGAAGCGCACGATGGAGATCGCGGACTCGCTGTACGGCGTCACCATGCGCGGGGACGGGATCTCGACCGTCGTGTCGCAGCGCCTTCACGAGCGTTGAGGCGCACAATGGGCTCGTCGTCCGCAACGGCGACTCGCCGACGATTTCCCGGCACGTCCGGGGGTCGGCACTATGGAGGTCCTTCCCCCAAGTCCTCCGAGAGGAGCCCCGTCCTATGAGCGTCGCGGTTATCGCAGTCCTGTTCGCCCTGATCCTGGCCGTCGGCCTCCTGGTGGTGGTCGCCGTCTCGGCGGGTCACCTCGAGGTGAAAGAGCCCAAGCTTGAGCGGGTGATCGACGAGGCCAACCGTCACCTCAACGGAACCGGCGAGGTGCCGAGGTTCCTCGAGAGGCTGGATAACAGGGTCGGCTGACCGCCTCGCTAGGATGACCCCGTGGATTGGTTCTTCTGGGTCATCATCGCGATCGTCGGCTTGGCGATCCTCATCGGCGGCATTGTCGTCACGCTGGACAGGCGCCGGCAGCTCGAACACCAGCAACGCCCCGAGCTTGCCGAACCGGACCGCGAGCCGGACGTGGTGCGGGCGCCGAAGGTTGAGCCCGCAGCTCCGGAGCAGGTGGCCGTCGAACCGGCGGCCGTGGAGCCCGCCGTTGTCGTGCCGGAGTCGCACGCCGTCGAGGTGTCCCCTGCGCCGTCCCTGGAGCGGCCCGAGGCCCCGGCCTCACGCTGGGCCCGCCTCCGCCGTCGGCTCTCCAGCAGCAACAACGCGCTCGCCCGAGCGCTGGCCGATCTCCTCTCCGTGGACCGGCTCGACGCGGACACGTGGGATGACTTCGAGACCACGCTCATCACCTCGGACCTCGGGGTGGGCCCGGCCACGGAACTCACCGAGGCGCTGCGTCGCCGGCTCGCGGTCGACGGCGTGGCAGATCCGGCACAGGCCGAACAGGTGCTGCATGACGAGCTCCTGAAGCTCGTCGACCCCTCGTTGGACCGTAGCCTCAACCTCACCCCCGGCACCCCCGGAGACCCGGCCGTCGTCCTCGTGGTGGGTGTGAACGGAACAGGCAAGACCACCACCGTCGGCAAGTTGGCCCGTGTCCTGGTGGCCGAGGGGCGCACCGTCGTCCTCGGCGCGGCTGACACCTTCCGCGCCGCCGCTGCGGAGCAGCTGGCCACCTGGGGTGAACGGGTGGGCGTGGAGACGCTCCGCGGTGACGAGGGAGCGGACCCTGCCTCAGTTGCGTTCGACGCCGTGGCCGCCGGTGTCGAGAAGGGCGTGGATGTGGTGATCGTGGACACCGCCGGCCGCCTGCACACCAAGACGGGTTTGATGGACGAGCTCGGCAAAGTCAAGCGCGTCATCGAGAAGAAGGCGGCCGTCACCGAGGTGTTGCTCGTCCTCGATGCCACCACCGGCCAGAACGGCATGACCCAGGCTCGGATCTTTGCTGAGGTGGTCGACGTCACCGGCATCGTCCTGACGAAGCTCGACGGGTCCGCCAAGGGCGGAATCGTGGTTCAGGTCCAGCGGGAACTCGGTGTGCCGGTGAAGCTGGTGGGCCTGGGCGAGGGAGTCGACGACCTGGCGCCCTTCGAGCCGGAGGGATTCGTCCAAGGCATCCTGGGCCGTTAGGCACTCATCAACGAACCTCTGACGCAGGACACTCGCGCTAACTTTCGTCCATAATTCGGGGGCGACACGAGCCGACCTAACGTTGGTCAATGGCCCGGACATCGGGGATCCGCAACGATCATCACATGATCGAAGCCAGCCACCTGACAAAGACCTTTGGTCGCAGGACCGTGGTCGACGATCTGAGCTTCAGGATTGATCCCGGAGTGGTCACCGGCCTGCTCGGCCCCGAGGGCGCGGGCAAGACCACCACGCTGCGAATGATCCTGGGCCTGGAGCGCCCCACGTCCGGATCTGCACTGATCAACGGGCGCCCCTACTCGCAGTTGGAGCGCCCGGGCAACTCGGTGGTCGCCATGCTCGGAGGCAAGTGGCTGAGCCACGGATGGATCGGAAGATACCGTCGTCGGCAGGCGGACGGCACGGTCCCCGCGGGACTCAGGAGGAGGGCCGGCATGGCTGAGGCCGCGCTCGGTGATCCGGATCACTACCTGTTCGACGAGCCGTTCGCAGGCTTGGGGCCGGAGGATGCCCGATGGATGAGGCAGTCGCTCAGGCGGCTCGCTGCGCAAGGGAAGGCAGTGCTGGTGACCGGCCACTCGCTGGCTGAGATGGCCCAGGTGGCCGACAACCTGCTCGTACTGGGCAACGGGCGGCTGATGGCCGCCACGTCGGTGGACGAGTTCATCAGTAGCAATGGCGGCCCGGCGGTTCGGGTCAGGGCGCAGCGCCAGGCCGAGCTGTACGACCTCCTGCTAGGCATGGGCGCGCGGGTGACGCCCCGCATCTCAGATCAGGGTGTGTCGCTGCTTGTGCACGGGTTGCCGATCGCCCGGGTCGCGGAAGCCGCGGTCAACTTCGGCATCTTGGAGTTGGTGGAAGAAGACGCTTTATTGGAGCGCGCACTCCTGGAGAGGTCCGGGATGAACGTGCCCACCGTCGGCACCCTAGCCAGGGGTGGCATCACCTGATCGAAGGCGGGTCCAACTCCGCGAGGTCCACCACACCGAGCTGGATGGCCCGCACCAGGATCTGGGTGCGGGACTTGAGCCCCATCTTGTCGCCGATGTGAGACAGATACTGCTTGATCGTTCCCTCAGAGACGAACATCTTCGTCCCGATCTGCTGGTTGGTGAGGCCTTGAGCCAGCCACCGGAGGAGTTCCTTCTCTCGCGGGGCCAGCCCCGGGTCGGCAGGAACGGAGGGTGCCTCCGGCGCGTCCTTCACGTTGGAGACGAGTTCCTTGCGCACCGCCGCCGAGAGTGGCATGTCGCCGTCGATGGCCTGATCGATGCCGGTCAGGAGGGCGGGCCCGCCGGCGTCCTTGAGGAGGTAACCGGAGGCGCCGGCGCGAAGCGCGGCAACAATGTACTCCCGGGTACCGAACGTGGTCAGCGCGACAATGCAGGCCTTCGGCCATTCTCGGCAGATGTCGCGGGTGGCCTCCACCCCGGACTTCTCGGGCATCTGCAGATCCATCAGGACGACGGAGGGGCGGAGGCGCCGGTAGGCCGCCACGGCCTCTTTGCCGTCGCGCGCCTCGCCCACCACCTCGTAGTCGCTGTGGCGTGAGAAGAAGGTCCGGTAGGCCTCGCGGACCATGGGGTCGTCATCCACCACGAGGATGCGGCGCACAATGTTCATTGCCTTACCCTAACGGGGTGTAGCCGCCCAATCCTCCTCGGGGTGGGTCGATAATAATGTCTGGCCATTAGTCAGTGTTGGAATTGGCGAGAGGGCGGTTGACTATGAGGGAACATGTTGATATTCAGCGCAAAGGACAATCCCATGAAGCTCCGCACACTCGTCGCCGGTCTGATCCTGACCATTGCGGTGGCACCCACCGCAATGGCCGCCCCCCAGTCCGCTTCGGCGCCTCAGCCTGTGGCTGGATCCAGCAGCACGGTCAGCCCGCAGTTCTTCTGCCAGATCTTCCCGAACTGGGCTATCTGCCACCGCTGAGTCGAGGGGTTGACATAGCGCTGATCTCCGCAGCTGGCCTGCCGGTAGGATCAAGCGCAGTCCAAGTTCAGTGATGGAGCGGTTTGTCACGTGAGTCGTTCCAACGACCCTCCAGGGGGGGTCCTCAACGTCGCCCGCTACATCGTCGCCGCGATGGTGTTGTACGGGTCATTCAGCACCCTGCTGGCGTGGCAGAGAATGGGCTGGCACACCGAAGTCTCTCCGATTGCGCAGATTGCGGAGGGCGTCGCCTGCGTCCTTGTGTTATGGCGCCCGCGCGCAGGGCTTGTCGCGGCCATGGTCCCGCTGGGACTGACGCTCTTGTTTGGCACGATGGAAGCCGACCTCCTGGCCCATCTTCTGGTTCCTTCGGCCTTCGCGGCGGTGGCACGCCCCCGCGCGGTGGCCGGCGTCGTCGGCCTCTTCCTGGGCTACGCCGTGGCCAGGAGTCTCCAGGCGGCGGAGTGGGAGGTCGCGGCCGCCTACCTCGTCCTTCTGATCCCCAGCGTCACGGCGGGCCTGCTGCTACGGGCCATGCTGATCGCCCGGCGTCGCGGGCAGGGCCGCGTGCAGGTCATGGGGGAGGACGCGAGGCGGATCCGGGGTGAAGAGCGGGCTCGGCTCGCTGCCGAGCTGCGAACTCTGGTGTCGGCGCGGCTGGCGGACAGCAGCGGCGTCCTCACCGCGTCATCGCGTCTCACCGACCCCGACCAGATGCGTACAGCCATCGCCCGGGTGAACGCGGCCTGCCTGGGGGCGTTGGTGGAGGTTCGGGTCCTCGTGGGAATGCTCAGGGAGGATCGCACCTCAGACGGTCACGATGAGGCGATCGCCCGCCCGGGCGTCACCATCGCGGTGTCCCGACTCCGGGAGCGGCTGGAGGCACGAGACGTCCGCGTGAGGACCGAGGTCCCCGCGGAGACGGACCTGGCTACCCGAGTGACTCAGTCCACGTTGATCAGGGTGATGGACGAGATCGCCGACGCCGTCGCCTCGGGTGGCACAGCTGGCGCCGAGGTGACGGTGAGTGTGGAGCAACGCCGCGGTTGGGTCAGCCTGGAGGCCATGTACCCGGATGTCCCAGGTTCTCTGGGGACCCATGAGGGCCGGATGGACCGGCTCCGCCAACGGGCCGAGACCCTGGGCGGGAGCCTCAGGAGTGAGGTGCAGGGTGGTGTTCGGCACCTGCACCTCGATCTCCCCCCCGCCGTCGATCCGCCGGCGGGGAGGCGGCGTGGCGAGCGGGCAACTGGTTGGGGGCGCCTGGCCACCGCGGGGACAGCGCGGGGTCTCCTCACGATGGCGCTGACCATCGGGGGCCTGACTTCGGGCGCCGGGCTCGGGGAGGCCATGGCCGCCGGTGAGATCCCGTGGGAGGCCCTGTGGGAGGTGGCCGGCTTCATCGCCGCTGGGCTGTTGCTGTGGTGGCCGGTCGTGGGCGCTCTCCCCGCCGCGACCGCCACGATCGGAATGATCTACACACCACATTCTGACGATCTGGCTCTTGCCGCCATCCTCATCGTCGCCTGCTGGCACGCGGCTCAGGTGACTCAGCGCCTGGCGGCTCTCGCGCTGGGCTTGCTGGCCTCGGGAGTGCTGATCTTTGCCACGGTGGCGGACGTGGGGGCTGTGCGTGAGCGAGCCATCGTCGCCGCCGTGATCCTTCTGGTGCTCCCAACCCTCATCGCCACGCGCCACTTTCTGGTCACGCGACGCACCCAGATCGAGCAGATTGCGGGGTTGCGCCGCACGACGGAGGGAATCCGGAACGAGGAACGAAACCTGCTCGCGCGCGAGCTGCACGACGTGGTGGCGCACCACCTCTCCGTGGCCACGCTGCAGTGCATGGCCTATGGCGAGAGCGACAGCCCGGAGGAGCTCCGCACGGCGCTGACGCGCATGGAGCGGTCGACGAAGGGGGCGGAGGAGGAGATGGAGCTGCTGGGCCGCATCATGGCGGGGCCCGCGGGGGAGGAGACCGGTATCGCCCTGGTGCGCCCCACCACGGTGGTCGGCGTCCTCGCCGAGACCCTGCGGGACAACGGATTCCGCGTGTCTGTCTCTGTGGATCCGCTCTCGGATGAGCTGCCCGCACCGACCCTGCGTACCCTGACCCGCGTCATGCAGGAGTGCGTGACCAACATCCTGCGCTACGGTCGCCGCGACGGGCCGTGCCACCTGACGCTCGACGTCGGCACCCACGAGGTGACGCTAAGGATCGCGAACGCGATGCCCGCCCGGCGCCGGAGCTCGGCCCTCTCGTTGGGCTATGGCCTGGCGGGGATCCGCGAGCGGGTCGACCTGCTGGGAGGGCGGTTCGCGGTCACCGCCGATGCGGGCACCTGGGTGGTCGAGGTCGCGCTCCCGCGCGAAGGCTGATCCCCGGCAGCCCGGATCAGACCGCCGCCCCGACCGCCGCAACCAGGGCGTCGGCGCTTCCCTTCGCATCGCCGAACAGCATCGCCGTGTTCTCGTTGAAGAACAACGGATTCTCCACGCCGGAGTAGCCGGCTCCCATGGAGCGCTTGAAGACCACCACCTGCCTGGCCTCCCACACGTGCAGGACCGGCATGCCGGAGATGGGCAGCCCGGGCTCCATGGCGGCCGGGTTGACCGTGTCGTTGGCGCCGATGACCAGCACCACGTCCGTGCGCGGGAAGTCGTCGTTGATCTCGTCCATTTCCAGGACGATGTCGTAGGGAACCCTGGCCTCCGCGAGGAGCACGTTCATGTGGCCGGGCAGGCGTCCCGCGACGGGGTGGATCGCGAAGCGGACGGTCTTGCCCTGCGCAATCAGGCGCCGCGTCAGTTCGGCGACGGGGTGCTGGGCCTGCGCGACCGCCATGCCGTAACCGGGCGCGATGACCACGGAGTCCGCGTCGCGGAGCCATCCGGCCACATCCTCCGCATCGACGCTGATGGCTTGACGTGGGTTGCCGTCGGCGTCCAGGAGCGCCACCTGCGTGCCTGTGGAGTCCGCGGTGCCGAAGCCGCCCAGGAGGACGTTGGCGATCGAGCGGTTCATGCCGCGAGCCATGACGATCGACAAGATGATGCCCGACATGCCGACGATGGTCCCCGCGACCACGAGCAGATCCGATCCGATCGCAAATCCTGAGAGAGCGCCGGCCCAACCCGAGAACGAGTTGAGGAAGCTGACCACGACGGGCATGTCCGCGCCGCCGATCGCCATCACCATGATGATTCCGACCACGTAGCCCAGCACGTGGGTGATGACCAGCGCCCAGAGGTTGGGGCTGGCCAGGTGCCATCCCAGCGATCCGAGGAGACCGATCCCGAGGACGGCAAGGACCACCCCGCGGGCAGGCACCATCAGCGGCTTGGAGGTGATCCGCCCGCCGAGCTTCCCGAACGCGACCACCGATCCGGAGAAGGTGAGCGAGCCGACGAAGACCGCGAGCCAGACCTCCACGCCGTGGACGATCTGGTCCGTGAGGACGGGATAGCTGTCCACGCCGAGTGACGCGTTGATGCCCACCAGCGCGGAGGCCTGCCCGCCGAACGCGTTGAACAGCGCCACCAGGCCCGGAAGCCCTGTCATGGCCACGCGCGCCGAGTACAAGAGTCCGACGGTGAATGCGATGACGAGCCCCACGGCAAGCAGGATGAAGCCGGTGGTGTCCCACCGCTGGGCGAAGGTGTGGATGATCGTGGCCACCACCGCGAGGGTCATGCCGACCATGCCGTAGACATTCCCGCTGCGCGCGGTCTCCTGCTTGCCCAGCCCGACGATGCCCAGGATGAACAGGAGGGCGGCGGCGATGTAGCTTCCGAAGACGATGTTGGACAGCATTGGTCAGCTCCTCTGGAACATGGCGAGCATGCGGTGGGTGATGGAGAACCCGCCGACACAGTTGATCCCGGCCAGGACGATGGCGACGAAGGCGAGGATCTGGACGTGCAGCAGATCCGAGGTCAGCTGGGTGATCGCCCCGACGATCGTGATACCCGAGATTGCGTTGGACACGCTCATCAGGGGCGTGTACAGCGACGGCTGCACACCCCAGATCACGTAGTAGCCCACCACGCAGGCGAGGCCGAACACCAGAATGCTGGACAGGAACCCGCCCGGGAGAATCAGCGTCAGCAGCAGCCACACCGCCACCGCGAGCAGCACGCCCCGGAAGCGGGACCACTGGTCCGGTGGTTGGGGCGGAGCCGCGGGCGCCGCCGGGACCACCGCGCTGGCGGCTTTGGCCGGCGCCACCGACACTTCGATCGGCGGGGGCGGGAACGTGACCTCCCCGTCGCGCGTCACCGTCATCTGGCGGTGAACCTCATCGTCGAAGTCCAGCTGGGCAACGCCATCCTTGGCTGGGGTGAGCAGCTTCATGAGGTTGACGACGTTGGTGCCGTAGAGCTGCGACGCCTGGCCCGGGAGCCGGCTCGCGAGGTCTGTGTACCCCACGATGTGGACCCCGCCGTCGGTCACGTAGGACTCACCCGGGCGAGTCAGCTCGCAGTTGCCGCCGCCGCTGGCGGCCAGATCCACGATCACGCTTCCAGGGCGCATCGAGGCGACCATCTCGGAAGTGATCAGCTTGGGTGAGGGTCGCCCCGGGATGGCCGCGGTGGTGATGATGACGTCGACTTCCCGGGCCTGCTTCGCGTACAGCTCCGCGGCGCGTGCGGCGTAGTCGGCGGTGGTGGCCTTCGCGTACCCGTCGGATGAGATGCCCTGATCTGTCGACTCGACGGCCAGGAATCTGCCCCCCATGGATTCCACCTGCTCGGCGGTCTCGGGCCGCACATCGGTGGCGGTCACCTCGGCGCCGAGGTTGCCGGCGGTCCCGATGGCGGCCAGGCCCGCGACACCGGTACCGATGACGAACACCTTCGCCGGGGAGACCTTGCCTGCGGCGGTGACCTGTCCGGCGAAGAACCGACCGAACTCGTGACCGGCCTCGATGACTGCCCGGTAGCCGGCGATGTTGGCCATCGAACTGAGCGCGTCGAGCGATTGTGCGCGGGAGATGCGCGGCACCATGTCCATCGACAGGGCGGTCACTCCCCGGGCAGCCAGTGCCTCCACCAGGTCGGTGCCGGTTCGCGGATGCAGGAAGCCGATCAGCAGCTGGCCGGGGTGGAGCCGCTCCAGCTGGGCATCCGTGGGCTCCCCGACCATGGCGACGATGTCCGAGGACCAGGCCGTCTCCGGGCCGACGACGGCCGCACCGGCCTCCTCGTAGGCGCTGTCCGGCAGCGCGGCCAGCATGCCGGCCCCGGTCTCCACCGCCACGTCGTAGCCGAGCCTCAGCAGAGCCGCCACCGTGACCGGCGTCGCGGCCACCCGCGTCCCTGGGGACTCATTGGGAATGCCGATCCTCATACGTGGGGTCCTTTCGCCGGTGCCGGTGCGATCCTCAAGGAGCCTAACGGTCCGGCGCCAGGAAGTCCCGGCTGGGGGGTGCCTGCCGCGCCGGGCACGCTGAACCTGGCTGCCTCGCCTATCCTGGTGCGGTTCAAACATCTTCGAAGGGCTCAGATCAGTGTTCGACACTCTGCAGGACCGGCTGTCGTCGGTATTCAAGGGGTTGCGCTCCAAGGGGCGGCTCACCGAGGCCGACATCGACGCCACGATGCGCGAGATCCGCATCGCGTTGCTCGAGGCAGACGTCAACCTGGGGGTCGTCAAGGAGTTCGTCGCGGCGGTCAAGACGCGCTCCCTTGAGGCGGAGCTGTCCAAGGCGCTGAACCCTTCTCAGCAGATCATCAAGTTCGTCAATGAGGAGCTCGTCAGCATCCTCGGGGGCGAGGCGAGGGCACTCAGGTTCGCCAAGCGCCCGCCCACAGTGATCATGCTGGCCGGCCTCCAGGGAGCAGGGAAGACAACCCTGGCCGGCAAGCTGGCCAGGTGGTTGAAGTCTGAGCAGCACACACCGCTCCTGGTGGCGGCGGACCTGCAGCGGCCCAACGCGGTCAACCAGCTCCAGATCGTGGGTCAGCGTGCGGGCGTCCACGTGTTTGCGCCGGAGCCCGGCAACGGCGTGGGTGACCCCGTCGACGTGGCCAGGCGTGCCATCGCCCACGCCGAGGCGAAGCTCTACGACGTGGTGATCGTCGACACCGCCGGCCGGCTCGGCATCGACCAGGAG
>DATITN010000368.1:0-2342 GCA_035467795.1 Arachnia sp.
ACCGGAACCCGTCGTTGTCCAGCAGGTAGGCGCCCTCGCCGCGGGCGGCCTCGGACAGCAGGATCCCGATCCCCACGATGCCAGTGGGATGGAACTGGTAGAACTCCATGTCCTGCGCCGGGACGCCGTGCCGGTAGGCCAGCGCCACGCCATCGCCGGTCAGGCTGAAGGCGTTGGAGGTCACGCGGAACATCCGGCCGAAGCCGCCGGTGGCGAGGAGCACGGCCTTCGAGCGCAGCGTCACCAGCTCGCCGTCCGCGATCCGGTACGCCACCACGCCGGCCGCGCGGCCGCCCGCACCCAGCTCCCCACCCTCGGTGACCAGGTCAACGACGTGGGACTCGTCGTAGAACTTGACGCCGTGCTTGACGCACTGCTGGTAGAGGGTCTGCAGGATCATGTGGCCGGTCCGGTCGGCCGCGAAGCAGGCCCGCATCACGGGGCCCTCGCCGAAGTTGCGGGTGTGGCCCCCGAACCGGCGCTGGTCGATCCGCCCGTCGGGCGTCCGGTTGAACGGCAGCCCCATGTGCTCCAGCTCGATCACCGTCTCGATGGCCTCGCGGGCGAGCACCTCGGCCGCGTCCTGGTCCACCAGGTAGTCGCCACCCTTGATGGTGTCGAACATGTGCCACTCCCAGTGGTCCTCCTCCTGGTTCCCCAGGGCGGCACACACGCCGCCCTGGGCGGCGCCGGTGTGGGAGCGGGTGGGATACAGCTTGGTCAGGACGGCGGAGTTCACGCCGGCCTTCGCGAGCTCCAGCGCGGCCCAGAGGCCGGCGCCACCGGCGCCGACGACCAGGGCATCGTGGTCGCGGATCATGCGGGCACCTGCGGCATCGGGAGGCTCACGACGACCATGGTCCCCATGAAGAACAGGACGATGCCGGTGAGGTACAGGAGCATCGTGAGGAACGTGCGCCTGCCGCCGCTCGTGTAGTCGCCGATGACCGTCCGCACGCCCATGAAGGCATGGAACAGCACGAAGGTGAGCATCAGCCAGTCGATCGTGCGCTGGGCGACGCTGGCCCAGCGGGCCGTCACCCACGCCGCGTCCTGGATCGCAGGGTCGTACACGAAGTGGACGATGATGTAGTGCGAGAGGGCGGTGACGAACAGGCCGATGCCGGTCAGCCGCATCAGGTACCAGATGGACAGCTCCCACCCGGATCCCTGCGGCTTCGCGCGACCGGAGCGCGTGACCTGGTAGCTCATGATCCGAACCTGAAGGGGGGCTCCAGCCCAAAGGCCGGCACCATGATCTGGATGAGGATCGGCACGCCGATCACCACGAACAGCACCCAGCTGAGGTACCAGAGCTGCCTGTGGTAGCGGGTCATGGACGGCCAGAAGTCCATGATGTTGATCCGGAGGCCGTTGAGCGCGTGGTAGAGGAGGGCGGCGCCGAGGAGCGACTCCATCACCCGTCCGAACGGGCTGGAATAGATGGCCAGCACCTCGTCGTACAGGTCCGAGTTGACCCCCACGAGCCAGATGTCCAGGACGTGGAGCAGGATGAACGCCCAGATGGCGACACCCGAGATGCGGTGGAACGCCCAGGCGAGCATCCCCTCGCTGCCCCGATACCGCAGGAGCATGGAGCCTCCGTGTCTCCCGGCCCGCGGGTGCGGGTCGTCAGGTCAGGCCCGGCCGGTCAGCCGAGCCGCGCGATGATGGCGTCCGCGAACTCCTTCGTGCCCGCGGGGCCGCCCAGGTCGTAGGTCGTGGCCGTGCCCTCCGCGATGACCTCGCGCAGGGCCGTCTCCACCCGTACGGCAGCCTCCTGCTCGCCGAGGTGGCGGAGCATCAGGACGCCGGACAGGAGCAGGGCCGTGGGGTTCGCCTTGTTCAGGCCCGCGTACTTGGGCGCGGAGCCGTGGACGGGCTCGAAGACGGACGCCTCCGTGCCGATGTTGGCGCCGGGCGCAACGCCCAGGCCACCGACGAGGCCGGCGCACAGGTCGCTGACGATGTCGCCGTACAGGTTCGGCAGGACCATCACGTCGTACAGCTCGGGCTTCTGCACGAGCTGCATGCACATGTTGTCGACGATGCGGTCCTCGAACTCGATCCTGCCCTCGTAGTCCGCGGCGACGGTGCGGCAGCTCTCGAGGAACAGGCCGTCCGAGAGCTTCATGATGTTGGCCTTGTGCACCGCCGTGACCTTCCGGCGACCGTTCGCGACCGCGTAGTCGAACGCGAACCGCGCGATCCGCTCCGAGGCGGCGCGGGTGATGATCTTGATGCTCTCGGCGGCGTCCTTGCCGACCATGTGCTCGATGCCCGCGTACAGGTCCTCGGTGTTCTCGCGCACGATCACGAGGTCCACGTCCTCGTAGCGCGTC
>DATITN010000369.1:0-16234 GCA_035467795.1 Arachnia sp.
ACCGGGATCGACACCGTCTCGATGATGCGGTCGATGAGATCGGGGTCGCTCATCCGGGCCACGCCACCCTGGGCCCGGATGTCGGCCGGCACCCGCTCCAGCGCCATCACCGCGACGGCGCCCGCCTCCTCCGCGATCCGGGCCTGCTCGGGGGTGACGACGTCCATGATCACTCCGCCCTTCAGCATCTCGGCGAGGCCGGTGTTGACGAGGGCGCGAGGGGACACGGGTGTATCGGTAGCAGTCATGGGCACGATCTTCGCCTCCGTTTCTGGACCAGACAAGGGCCAGACCCTTCCCAGTTTGTTAGGCCAGTTGTAGGGTGGGGCAATGGAGTCCGACGCACTCTCCACGCTTTCGCTGGATCGCACTCCGGGCGCTGCCCCGCTCCCGGCTCAGATCGCCGCGGGTGTACGCGGACTCATCGCCTCGGGAGCACTCGCGAGCGGTGACGTGCTGGCCTCCAGCCGGTCCGCGGCCGAGACCCTCGGCGTGGCCCGGGGAACGGTGAGCGCGGCCTACGACCAGTTGGCAGCCGAGGGATACCTGGTCACGCGGGACCGCTCAGGGGTGCGGGTGGCCCCAAACCTGTCCTCGGCCGCCCCAAGCACCCCGGCTCCTGCCCGACGCGCGCCCTCATCGCCGCATCGCCCCCCGCTGGACTTCTTCTCCGGGCACGAATCCTCCCGCCCCTTGGACGACGCCCTCTGGCGCTCCGCCCTGCGGGCCGCCGTCTCGCCCGGCGGACCACAGTTGACCGACGCCATCGCCCAGCACCTGCGCCTCATGCGGGCCATGGCGGTGGACCCCGCGGCCGTGATCGTCACCGCAGGCGCCCGCTCCGGCCTGGCGCTCCTCCTCGGGGCGGTGGCCAGGCGCACGGGCGTGCGGCCGCGTGTGGCCGTGGAAAGCCCCGGCTTCCCCGGCCTGCGTCGAGTGCTGGACGTGTTGGGTGTGGAGGTGATCCCGGTACCCGTCGGCGCCGACGGCGTGGATCTGGGTGCGCTCGACCGGGCGCTGCCCCTGGACCTTGTCCTTGTCACGCCCAACCATCAGTTCCCGGCCGGCACCGCGCTGCACGCCACCGGCAGGCAGGCACTCATCGGCTGGTCGATCCGCACCAGTGTCCTGCTGGTTGAGGACGACTACGACTCCGAATACCGCCACCTCGGGCCGCCCCTGCCCCCACTCTGGAGCCTGGCGCCCGACGTGGTGGCTCACCTGGGGACCTTCGCCGCGGTACTCGGCCGCGACGTCGGGACGGGATACCTGGTGGCCCCGCCGTCGTGGCAGGACGAGCTTCTAGAGGCGCGGGCAGCGCTCGGCGGCGGGGTGGCCCCCATCGTGCAGCGGGCCTTGGCGCGTTACCTGCAGACCGGCGGCCTACGCAGGCGCCTGGCCAGAGCCCGTCGCCGGGCGGACGCCGCCCAGGCTGAGGTGACGCGGCGCGTTGACGACCTCCGCCTCGGCCCGGTCGTCGATTCCGTGACCGACACCGGACACCTGCTGGTCCTTCACATGTCCGCCGAGGCAGCCACCGCGGTCCGCTTGGATTGCAGCCGGCGCGGGCTCCTCATTGCGGACCTCGCCGACGGGTGGGCCGGGAACCCAGGGCTCACCGGGCTCCTGCTCAGCTACGGGGGCCGCGAGCCCGGCGATGTCCGCCGGGCCGTGGCCGTCCTCGCGGACGCGGTGGGCGCGCCGGGCGCAGACATCACGTCTGGATGATCTGGAGCAGGACCCCCTGGTCATCGGTCGTGTGGCCCAAGCGACAGGGGTAGCCGATCTCAGGCGGGAGCCTCACCCGGGGCCGCCACGACGGCCGGCTGGGCCGGATAATCGTCCGGGCCGAACATCGAACGCCGGCCCTCGAAGGCCCGCCCAAGCGTCACCTGGTCCGCGTACTCGAGGTCCCCGCCGACCGGCAGACCGCTGGCCGGCCTGGTGACACGCACGCCGAAGTCTCGCAGCATGCGGCTCAGGTAGGAGGCGGTGGCCTCCCCCTGGGTGTCCGGGTCCGTGGCGATGATGACCTCGCTGACCACGCCGTCGGCGAGGCGCTGGAACAGTTCGCGAGTGTGCAGATCCGCCGGTCCGCGGCCGTCGATGGGCGAGATCGAGCCGCCGAGGACGTGGTAGAGGCCGCGGAACTCGTTGGTGCGTTCGATGGCCACGACGTCCTTGGACTCCTCGACGACGCACAGCTGGCTGCGGTCGCGGCGGGGATCCCGGCAGACGCGACAGCGCTCCTCCTGCGAGATGTTGAAGCAGACCTCGCAGAACCGGGAGGACTCCTTCACCCGACGCAGGGTGTCCGCAAGCAGGTAGACCTCCTCCTCCGGGGCGTCGAGGAGGTAGAAGGCGATGCGCTGCGCCCCGCGCGGGCCGATGCCCGGCAGCCGGCTCAGCTCGTCGATGAGGTCCTGGATGGGCCCTTCGTACACGGCGGCGGTCAGCCCCCGAGGCCGGGCATGGGCGGCATCGACGGCAGGTCCGGCATGGCCGCCGCGGTGGCTGCGTCCGCCTCGGACTTGGCGGCACGGAACGCCGCGATGATGAGGGCCGACAGCGTCTCCGGGTCCTCCGGGTCCCACGCCTCGGGCGTGATGTCGAGCCTCTCGATGTCTCCAGCGCCGGTGAGGGCGATGGTCACCAGGCCCCCGCCAGCCGAGGCGGTGAAGGTCTTCTCGGCGAGCTCGGCCTGGGCGCGCGCGAGGTCGTCCTGCAGCTGCTGGGCCTGCTGCATCAAGGCATTGATGTCGAAGTCACCAAACATGGTTCGTCTACTCCTGTGGTGGGTTGGGGCAAGCTTAGGTGGGCGTCACGGCTCGTTGAGATCGCGGACCGAGATGACCTCGGCGCCGAAGGCGCTGCTCAGCAACTCCTCCGCGTTGTGGGCCGAGTCCAGCACCTCGTCGTCCGTGGAGACCTCCGGCTCCGGGCTCGGATCCGGCGGGGCGACGACGGGCGCCGGCTCAGGCGGAGCGGGGGGCGCCACCGGCGCGCCGGAGGGGCGTTGGACGGGTTGCGATGGGGCGTCCTCGCCGGAGACCATGACGGCCTGGATCCGCAGCTCCACGCCGATCACCTGGATGAGCGCGTCCGCCAGCACGTCCTGGCTTCCGCCACTGCCGAAGTTGTCCTTGGGCCCGCTCTGGGTGAACCCGAGGTGAAGCACGCCGTCGGTCACGTCCAGCACCTGGGCGTGCTGGCTGAGCAGCATGAACGTGAACCGGCGGCGACGCTTGACCTCCTCCAGCACGTTGGGCCATACCCGGCGCAGCTCAGCCGCGTTCAGGCCGGCCCGTTGGGCCGGGGTGGCCGAAGGCGCCTGCGGCCGGGTGGGTTCGGAAGTCCGTGCGGGGGCCTCTCCGGGGTTGGCGGCCGGGGACTGGGCGGGCGGCGCCCCGGCGGAACGCTGACGCGGCGGCTCGGCCGCGGGCCTGCGCTCAGCCGGCGCCGACGGCGGCGCAGGTTCGGGCGAGGCGGCGGGGGTGGGGGTGGGCCGAGGCGAACTGGCCGCAGCGCGGGGCGCCTCGATGCGCTGGGTGGGCTCCCCCACGTCCTCCCAATCCGCGACCTTCGCGCCCGACTCGCCGTCGCCCATCATGCCGACCCGCCTCTCGAGCCGGTCCATCCGGGCGTGCAGCCCGCGCTCGTCCGCGTCAGCGCCGGGCAGCAGCACCCGGGCGCACATCAACTCCAGGTGGAGCCGCGGGGCGGTGGTGCCTCGCATGTCCGTGAGGCCGGTGGCGATCACCTCGGCGGCCCTGGTGAGCTCTCCGGCCCCGAGGCCCGCCACCTGGGTCTGGAGGCGCTGTGCCTGATCCGCGGCCACGTCGAGCAGCCCGTTGGTGGCGGCCTCCGGCACGGCGGCGAGGATGATCAGGTCTCGGAGGCGGCGAAGCAGGTCCTCGGCGAAGCGGCGCGGGTCCTGCCCCACCTCGATCACCTTGTCCACCGTCCGGAAGACGCCGGCCGAGTCCCCCGCCGCGAAGGCGTCCATGATCTCGTCCAGCAGCGCGTCCGGGGTGTAGCCGAGGAGTGCGGCGGCCTGCGTGTAGCTGACGCCCTCGTCCCCGGAGCCGCCGAGCAGCTGGTCCAGCACCGAGAGGGAATCACGCACTGATCCGCCGCCGGCGCGCACCACCAGCGGGATGGCGGCCTGGTCCACCGCGACACCTTCGCTCTGGCAGATGTCCGCAAGGTAGTCCACCAGCATCCGTGGCGGCACCAACCGGAAGGGGTAGTGGTGCGTGCGCGAACGGATGGTGCCGATGACCTTCTCAGGCTCGGTGGTGGCGAAGATGAACTTGGTGTGCGGGGGCGGCTCCTCGACGAGCTTGAGCAGGGCGTTGAAGCCCTGCGTGGTGACCATGTGGGCCTCGTCGATGATGTAGATCTTGTATCGGCTGGCGACGGGGGCGAAGTAGGCGCGCTCCCGCAGTTCTCTGGCGTCATCCACGCCGCCGTGGGAGGCCGCGTCGATCTCAATCACGTCGATGGAGCCCGGCCCGCCTCGAGCCAGGTCCTTGCACGAGTCACAGGTGCCGCACGGTGTGTCCGTGGGGCCCTGCTCACAGTTGAGGCAGCGGGCCAGGATGCGGGCAGAGGTGGTCTTGCCGCAGCCGCGCGGCCCGGAGAAGAGGTACGCGTGGTTGACCCGGTTGCTGGCCAGCGCCCGCTGCAGGGGCACCGTCACATGGTCCTGGCCGATGACCTCCGAGAAGGCGTCCGGCCGGTAGCGACGGTAGAGGGCCAAGGGCGACGCGGGCGACTCGCGGCGGGGGCCCGTGCTCAGCTTCGACGGGGGCACGTGCAGCGCAGGCGCATCGACGGGGGCCTCTGGCTCCAGATCGTCGAACAGGCCGGGGCCGTCCATCGGCTCGAAGCCGGGCAGATCAGCTGCCGCGACCCCCTCGTCGGCGATGGGGGCGTACTCGTCCTCGTCGTAGTCGTCCACGCGACCCACCCTATTCCAGAGGCCCGACAATTCCAGCGGCAAAGAAAGGGGTCCCTCGCGCACCCAGCAGAGCTCACTTACCCTTGCTGCCTTCCGACCCTGGGGGAGTTGGGCGAGGTACCGCCGCGCGAGGAACCTCCGTCAACTCTACCCCATCCCCTGAGGCTCCCGGGAGCCGCTGCGGCGTCCAGCTGGAGGTGGGACGCTGCCCTAGTCTGGCGGCCATGGTGAGCAGTCAGGATCCGGTGATCGCGCAGGTGTGGAGGGGTGGGTACGTCGAGTGCCTGCATCACGGATCAGTCGTCGTCACCGCGCCCGGCGGGGTGCCGCGCTTCGCGGCCGGCGACGTGTCTGTCCCTCTCCTGCCCCGCTCCTCACTCAAGCCGCTCCAGGCCGTCGCAATGCTGCGCCACGGGCTCGACGTCGAGGGTGCGGAGCTCGCCCTCGTCGGCGCCTCCCACTCCGGCGAGCCGTTCCACCTCGACGGAGTGCGCAGCATCCTCGACGGCGCGGGACTATCGCCGGCGGACCTGCAGACCACGCCGGGGCTGCCGTCGGACGCCGTCGCGCAGGCGGAATTGCTGGCAGGCGGGAAGGGCAGGGATCCGCTGGCGCACAACTGCTCCGGGAAGCACGCGGGCATGCTGCGGACCTGCGTGCGGGCCGGGTGGCCGCTCGGGTCCTACCTTGAGGCCGACCACCCGCTGCAGCGAGCCTCCCGCGACACCATCGCCGAGCTGGCGGGCGAGCCCGTGGGCGATCCGGTGGTGGATGGCTGCGGCGCGCCGGCGTTCCCGCTCAGCCTGGCAGGACTGTCGCGGGCGTTCGGGCGTCTGGCGGGGGCGCGCTCAGGGCCTGAGCGGCGGGTGGCCGAGGCCTTCCGCGCCCACCCTGAGTACGCGTCGGGGACGCGGCGCGACGAGGTGGTCCTCCACCGCGAGGTGTTGGGCCTGGTGACGAAGGTCGGCGCGGAGGGCTGTTTCGCCGCCGGCCTACCGGACGGCACTGGTGTCGCGGTGAAGGCCGGCGACGGGCATCACCGGGCCGCCGTCGCAGCACTGGTGGCCGTGCTGGCAGCGCTCGGCCACGACACGCCGGCCCTGCGGGATCTGCAACCGGAGCCGGTGCTCGGCCACGGCCGACGGGTGGGCCGGGTGACCGTCGATCCAGGCCTCGACGCCGCGTTGCGCTCCGGTCTCGGCTGACGGGTCCCGCCGTCGAATGTCGCGGGGCGGTCCGATAGTCTGCGCCCGCCCCGCCGTCTCCCCCAGAGGTCTGTCATGAACGCCGTCGTGCTGTCTGTTGTCGTGATGCTGGTGCTGTCGGTGGCACGCGTGCACGTGGTCCTCGCGCTGTTCCTCGGCGCCCTGATCGGCGGCCTCGCCGCGGGCTTGGGCCTGGAGGCAACCATGGTGGCGTTCCAGGACGGCCTGGCCGGCGGCGCGAAGATCGCGCTGAGCTACGCGCTGCTGGGCGCCTTCGCGATGGCGGTGGCCCACTCGGGGCTGCCGCAACTGCTCGCCAACTGGCTGATCCGCAAGCTCGATTCGGACGATCTCACGTTGTCCCAGAAGGTCACCCGATGGACCACGGCGGGCCTCCTGACCGGAATCCTGGCCATGGCGATCATGAGCCAGAACCTCATCCCGGTCCACATCGCGTTCATCCCGCTGCTCATCCCGCCGCTGCTGATCGTGATGAATCGCCTGCAGCTGGACCGCCGCGCTGTGGCAAGCGTGCTGACGTTCGGCCTCGTCACCACCTACATGTTCCTGCCGATCGGCTTCGGGAAGATCTTCCTCAGCGACATCCTCTACGGCAACATCATCTCCTCGGGCCTCGACGTGAGCGACGTCAACGTCATGTCCGCGATGGGCATCCCCGCACTCGGCATGGTGATCGGCCTCCTGGTGGCCGTGTTCGTCACCTACCGGCGCCCCCGCGACTACGACCGGGACGCCGTCGTCGACCACGACGCGCCCACCGAGATCAAGCCGTTCCGCATCGTCGTCGCGCTGGCGGCCATCGTCGTCTCGTTCGGGATCCAGACCTGGCTGACGCTCGCGGGATCCGCCGCCGACCCGCTGCTGGTGGGCGCGCTGCTCGGCCTCTGCCTGTTCATCATCACCGGCGCCGTGAAGTGGCAGGACGCCGACGCGGTCTTCACCGGCGGCATGCGCATGATGGCGCTCATCGGGCTCATCATGATCGCGGCACAGGGTTTCGCGTCCGTGATGCGCGCAACCGAGCAGATCGCCCCCCTGGTTGAGGGCTCAGCGGCGATCTTCGGAGACAACCGAGGCATGGCCGCCTTCGTCATGCTGCTGGTGGGCCTACTCGTGACGATGGGCATCGGCAGCTCGTTCTCGACGCTGCCGATCATCGCCGCGATCTACGTGCCGCTGTGCATCTCGCTCGGATTCTCGCCCGTGGCGACGGTGGCCATCATCGGCACCGCGGGCGCCCTGGGCGACGCCGGCTCGCCCGCCTCGGACTCGACGCTCGGACCCACCGCGGGCCTGAACGCCGACGGGCAGCACGACCACATCCGCGACACCGTCATCCCCACCTTCCTGCACTTCAACCTGCCGCTGCTGGCCGCCGGGTGGGTCGCGGCGATGGTGCTCTGACCGCCTCACGGCCGTGGCCGAGCGCGGGAAGACCCTGTGGAGCGGCCTCCCGCATCCCAACTTGAGCCGCCGCGACCCGCTCCGGTAGGGTCTCCCGTGGAGGATTCGCCTAGAGGCCTATGGCGCTCGCTTGGAAAGCGGGTTGGGTTAACGCCCTCACGAGTTCGAATCTCGTATCCTCCGCCACCACGATTCCCGCTGCTGACTAGGCGGGAATCGCTGTTTCTGGGGCGGAACCGGGTGCGCGACGCGATTCGTGCCCCGAACGGGTGCCCCGAGTCTTTTCGAAGTGCGTGGGTTTCGTGGAGGCACTCGTAACGTTCTTCCTGCGCGCCACGGACAGGGATCCGCCGCATCCAGGCGCGAGGGACCCCGCAGCAAGCACAGCGCCACATGCCTGGTCAATGGGCATCGCTGACAGGTCGGTGGTCAGGATGGTGCCTGCCTGGACGGACGTCTCCAGTCATGTCAGCTCCCACGGGAGGCGGGGGGTCGGCTGTCGACACAAGTCCGGCTGGAGAATGGCGATGGTCCCCCGCCTCGCGCCCCGGTCGCCTGTTTGGGCACCGAGTGGGCACCGAGGCCCGAAGTAGGGGACAGTTAGGCTGCTCCGGGTCATCAACTCGCGTGCGGTACACCCGCCCGGATTTGCCGATGTGCGGAGGTTCACGGTATGCCCATAGTCGGATCAAGATGCCGCGGGCGCATGTCGCGCCAAGGACACTGGGCTACCGAACCGGAGTCCCCTGCATGGCTTCGCCCAGAGCAAGATCTGGTGCGCCATCGTCCCTCTCGTCCTCGAGCTCGTGGACTTGAGGCAGACTCCTCGCCCTCATCGACGACAACGGGCGGGTGGGAATCCAAACGACTGCACCACGAGCCGTTCACGATCCCCACCACCCTCGCCCATACATCGAGGCGGATGATCCTGCATCTGTCTGACCCGGCACCCTGGACCAGTGTCTGGCCGTCGGGGCGATCACCGACTCGATCCGCTTCGCTCGCCCGGCTGCCCCCCGGACCACTCTGCCCGCCAGCCCCGCACCACCCGTACCCGTGGGACCCCGCACCCCGTGAACGACAACGACAGGGGGCGACCTGTCATACGCTTAAGACACAGTGAAGCCGAGACGGTGATCCTTAAGCCGTTAAACGACCTCAGGCCCCGCGATGAATGATTGAGGTTGGTGGGATGTCATCTACGTACAACTACCCGCAACTGGTCTCTAGCAAAATGCCTTACCCCCAGGAAATCTACAAGGGGGAATGGGCTACGGTCACGCTCAAGGTCGCCGGCGATTCGCGCCCTCAGACCGTGGCCGTCCCCACGGCCGTGGTACTTGCTCTGGACTATTCCGGCAGCATGGACAGCGACGGCGCTTACCAGGCGGTGGCCGCCGCGGCGAAGGCCATTGTCAACCAGCTCACCCCGGGCGTCGACAAGGTGTCGATCATCAGCATCCGGGACATCGCCACGATCGACGTCCCCCTCACGACGTCCTTCACCGGCCTCGCGCAGACTATCGACGGGATGAGCCCGGACGGAAACACGAACCTGCAGGACGGGTTCATGAAGGCCAACGACGTACTGAAGCTCGATTCTTCACCTAACAAGATTGTCATCCTGATGTCGGACGGGTGGACCAACACCGGCTACGGGGGGGCGCAGGGGCAGACAAACTACTTCATGAAAAACACGTGGATCCCGGTGTCGCAAGGGATCAAGTACTTCACCATCGGTTGGGGCCCCGAGCCGAACGCGTTGCTGCTCGACCTCATCGCAGAAAAGACCGGCGGCAGCTATCAGGCGGCGCCTACTCAGGCCAGCCTCATTACGACGTTCACGTCCGCTTACCAAGCAGGCTCCCACTGGCTGGACACGACGATGATCGACATCGTCGAAGTTGTTGACAAGGGACTGATGATTCGGCCCGGATCGCTGCTGACAAGCTTCCCAAGCAGCTTGGAGGACGAGGCCCAGTTCATGGCTGACGTCAACGCGGCAGCGGTGACTTTTTACTCCACCAACACGTTGACCATCCCGCGCGTCCACCGGTTGGGAGCGAGTCAGGTATTCACGCTGTTCTTCGATGTGACCGCGACCTGGTGCTCCGACCAGTCCGCACCCGCCCTGGTGGACGTGGACGATCCAGCGGCGCACGTGAGCTACCGATGCGGTCAACCGTCACCTACCGTGGCCAAGCTCCCGCAGGCCCAGCTCAAGGTGAAGCCCTGCTCCGTCGTCACCCGGAAGGACCTGGACGAAGCCAACAACACCGTCACCCTCACGGTGATCAACGCGTTCAACCGTCCGATCACCGACGTCATCGTCACGGAGCATCTGACTGGCGTCTTCACCGCGGTGCCGCCGGTCGACCCACGACCTGAGCAGCTCGCCCCCAATGGCGCCTTCATCCTTTGGCGGGTCGGCGATATGCTCCCCGACGAGAAGCAGACGTTCACGTTCCAACTCGCGGGCACGGCGGCGGTGAAGGGCAAGCCCGGTTCCTATGAGGTGGACGCCGAAGGCTCGCTTGTCGCATTCGGCGTTGATTTGCCCACGTTCGAAGTGCCCACAAGTGACCCCGCCTACAAGGACTTCGACCACGCCGTGAAGACCCACGCGGTAACCCAGGCCACCAGCGATCTCTTCGGCCACCACGACTTCCATGTGCCGGTTGGCACGTTCATCGAGCCTTGCATCCCACCGCTAGGAACACCCCCTTTGCAGTTCGGCTGGGTCATCGACCCCGGCGGCTGGAAGTTCTTGGTGACCACCGCCCCGTCCGGCTACGGGGTGTACCATCACGACCTCAGCAGGACGCTATTCCCCCAGAAGGTGACATCGGCGGGCTACATTCCCAAGTAGACGACTTTCGACGGTTGACGTTCAACCGGCTCAGGGGATTCCGCGCCGTGGCCACCCGCTACGACAAGCATGTCTTCGTCCACTCCAGCACGATCGACGCCGCCAGCATCAAGATACGTCAAGAACCCATGCACCATTCACGAGGAACGAACTAGACCGCATTCTTTCTGCTCACGATGTCCGCCGAGCGGCCCCGCCACTGATCCCCTGTGCATTAAGTCACGGGGTTGGCCCGTTAGGGGTCCAATGACTGGAAATCCAAGTGGCCCCAGGAACTTGGCAGAAAACCCTCGACCCCGGTTCCACGCTCACTGCAGGGGACAGAATCGAGAGGCTCAGCCCGTTCAGAACTCTGGCTAATCCGGTGCTCCGGAGGGCTCTTTGCCAATGCGTCGTCTGCCGGACGAAGCAGCGGGTCACGGTTTACGCGGAGCGACCTTCCACTTCTGCTGCCAAGGCGCGGAAGAAGGACTCGACCTCGTTCTGGACGAACGTCGTTCGAACAGTGTCTCCTGGGAGGTCGACGAAGTCGAGCGGGACTCCCGGGCACGCCCAGCCGTAGAGCGTCCTCTTGTCCCGCGTGGCCAAGTCGTGATCGACGAGATTCTCCCATCCGTGCTCTAGGCACCATTGAAAGAGGGTGTCCGATCGGAGCCTTCGTATAACGGTGGCTGCTTCGACCACGAATCGCCTCTGGAGCCGGATCCTCTCGGGCACGCCCAGCCGTCGGCCTTCGAGCAGCGCAATGCGGTCGGCGGCCAGCGATCCCTGATTGTAGAGATCGAAGAGCTGTCGAAGGAGAGCGCTGGCGATCTGAGTGCGTCGCCAGCCATCCGAGGCAGCCGACCCCACAAAGTGAGATTCGTAGCGACGGTCGGGATCGCTTGCCAGCGCGACCTCGTGCCGTGCCCCTAGTTCCGAAAGCCGATCGTGACACCGCTGGTACCCGTCACCGACCTGTGATGGACCGAAGGGGATGTCCTCGACGTGCTCCGGCAGCCAGCGCAAGAAGGTCGTGCAGTCGAGGTCGGCGAGTTCTCCGGCGAGGGTGATGTCCTGGTGGTGAATGTGAAGCTGGCCGTGGATCGCCCCTTCGCAGAACAGCATGCCCGCGGTGCGTGCCAACCTCGCGACAATCGACTCCCCTGAGGCGTCGGTGCGACCAATCTGACGAAGGTGATGAGCCAATCGGCTCAGGCTCTCTCCGTCACGGTCGATCACGGCCTGGCACACGTTGGAGATTCGGTAGGGCGAGCGGACTCGTCTCGCGAGGACGCCGGCATCCAGGTGGGCGTAGACCTGCCTGCCAACGACGATCGAACTTGTCTCGACGATCTCTGGCAATTCGAGATGGTCCTGGATCGCCAGGGGCAGGATCGCCCGCAGGTAGCGACTCATGGAGGCAGAGTTGCCGGCATCCCAAGGAGGGCAGGTCCGGTTTCGTGAGACGAAGAGGGGCTGCGCCACCGGTACCTTCATGCGTTGGTAGACGGATGCTACTTCCGCTTCCAGCAGGCAGAGCGCGAAGCGGGCCATCCCCTCCGGCCGAGCGGAGTGGACCCGCCACGCGCCATGCAACCGTCCAAAGGGTACGAGCAACGGGTACGGGGTTCCGGTGGTCAGCCGAAGGCAGCCGCCGTCGCCGCCGTGTGACTCGCGTGCGTTCTGGTCGATGAGTTTGCGCATCCACTCCGAGCCCGGACTGGGGCCGATCCCCTTCACGACCAGGAACGAGCCGTCTGCGTTCTGCCGATATCCGGTGCGCCCCATCCAGGTGTCTTGAAGAAGGTTGAACGCACTTCCGGGATGCTCGCCGTACCGTTCGGCAACCTGGAATTCGCCAAGAGCGGCATCGACCTTCCAGCTCGGCATTTAGGCCGGCTGGTCCAGCGTCTTGCCCCAGAATCGGCAGAACTCCTCGTAGCCGGGACGGAAGAACCGCTTAACGAGGATGGCGGCGATTACCGCCGCCACCGGAGCCGCGAGGCCGAACGAGGCGGCGAGAGCCGTCGATATGCTCGCCGCCACGATCACGTCGCTCACGCCGAAGGCCTCGCCCAGCTTCTTTCGGTCAGCGGTGTCGTCGTCCGCTGCGCCGCAGAGGAGGTTGTAAGCCTCGCGCTCCCACCGGGAGAAGAGCTGGCGGCCGAGCTCGAGCGCGTCTTCACGCCATCCCATGACGGTGTCGTCGGGCGCCAGCTCAAGGTCGTAGTGCGCCCCGAGTGCGGGGTCGCTCTGCACCGCACGAGCTCGGGCGCCAAGCTCTTCGAGGAGTTGAGACTCGCTGGACTGCTGAAGCTTCTCCGCGGCCAGAATGGCTTCGGGACTAGGTCCTGTCATCGGCGTGCTTTCTCTTGTCGTGCGGGAGGGGGATTTGCGACCAAGGTGGCCGCGCCCGAGCCATACAGGCTGTAGGCGAGACCGAGAGGGTTACGGCTCTGATAGATGAAGTGTGCTCGGCTTGCGCGGACCGCCTCGCCGATAGAGTCGCCGCCCACCATTCGGGAGAGGACGTCCTGGGCGAATGGGTCGGCGAACTCGGTGGTCATGCAGCACTCGGTTCCTAGCACCGCTCGGGCACCCCGGTCGAGGAAGAAGTGGGCGAAGTTCTGCGACTGGAACGGTGTGACCTGAGCCGACTCGCACATGTTGAGGAAGACGACCGGCCGGGAGGCGAGCTTTGTCACCTGCTGGTAGAGAGTGTCGAGGTAGACCCGTCCTCGTGTCAGCTCGATCCAGGAGCGTTCGCCTTCAAGGGAACCGTCACGCCACCCGGTTTGGAGTCGAGCGAGCGAGGCCCTCAAGATCGACTCTTCCGGCATGGTCTCGATCGCTTTGCCGATGCTTTCCAGAAGCTGATCCTTGCTGACCAGGCCCAGCGCTGCGCTGTCGGTTCTGCGCTGTCGCGTGTGCCCGTGGGTGTAGAAGTAGAGGAGTTCCGCCTCGCATTCTTGCAGCAGTCGGTAGCAGGCGTCCGCCTCCTCGAGAGGGGGGAGGCTGACGGCGACCGTCGCGCTGTGGTCCTGCCTCAAGGACTCGAAGAAGGTGTCCTGGTGGTCGACGTTCCTCAGCCGCTGACACCGGAAGAAACTGACAGCGGCCGGGCCTTGGGCCTTGATGGCAGTCGGGCCGTACAGACGAGGGATGGGCACCCGCTGCTCGATGCAGTACCGCAATCCCCAGAACCCGGCGGCGTCTGGAAGATCGTAGGCCTTCTCGGGCATGCTGCGGTCGAAGAGGAGGGCCCACGGGAAAACGAAGTCGCCCGCCTCCTCTGCCGTCGAGACCTGGATGGTCCCACCCGTCGGCAACGGGTTCTCGGTAAGCCATTTGCCGATGCGGCGCATGGCGCTATTCGACTCTTGCAGGAACAGTCGGGTCCACAATTTCTGGCCGGCGTGAGCCAGGTTTCGGAGCTGACCGAGGAAGAAGTCCTCGTCCCCTTCAAGTGCGGTGGTGAGGGTTCGGCTGGTGGCGATGGAGTCCCACAGGTCACGGATGCCGACGAGGTCGTCCTCGAGGTCGGATGCCTGCAGGCGGGCGGTCCCCCCGAACGCCACGCGCTCCCGCTTGCGGTCGTCCAGGATCGCGAAGTGGAAGCAGTAGCTCGTGCCGCGCTTGGAGACGTCGATGTGCAGCGCCTTCGGGTCCGAGGCCTGCAGGTCACTGAACGACTGCTCGCGCCGCTCCTGCCGAAAGACGATGGGCGCTTCGCCTGTCGGCGCAAGTTCCTCGAACTTGGGCGCGACACGCGCGCTGAGCACCACCGACTCGAGCAGGTTGAGGCGGTAGTACAGCCGGATGCGGATCGAAGCCGGCTCGGCCGTCGCCCGGGTCGGCCGGACTCGGAACGCCGCGTCGCGCGTCGAGTCCCCAACGACAGGGAGGTCGAGCGATTGCACCGGTTCCTCGACCTCGAAGCCGTCTCCCTCCGCGACGGCGATCAGCTCCAACGACTCCCCGGGCGGCGGCGAGATCGGCAACCGTAGACCTCCCTTGAGCGGAATCCCTCCTGGATCCTCTCGGACCGCCACTACCAGCAGATACCAGTCGCCGTCCCGCACCGGCAGATCCAGCGGCACCGCTTCCGGCTCAGCGTCCTCCTCAGAGTCGTGGAACAGCCGGAGTTCGGTGAACCGGTCGCGTGTTGGTGGGCGCTGTGCCTGTTCCGCGACCCACGCCATCTCCCTCTCCAGCGACGACTCTGGCTCGTGGGCGGGGTCAAACGTCGACCCCGACCATCCACCTCCGTCGTCATCGTCGTCGTCCTCATCCGCCTCGTTTAGGCGGACCCCGCTCACTCTCCCGGCAGGGACCAAGCTCTGTTCTTGGCGCGTCTCTCGGATAACCTCGAGGACCGCCTCCAGCGCGGCTCCAGACTCCTGCCGAAGCCGGTCGTCGGTGTCTTCGCACAGACGGAGAAGAGCCTTGACGATGCGAACTGCCCGCCGGTCCAGAACCGTCCCCTCGGTGGTCTTGTGGACCTGCAGCCAACTCCGACCCCCACCGCCTGCTTCGGCGGTCTCAAGGATGGCGAACAACATCGCGAGCCGGACGCCGAGGTTGGGGCTGCGCAAGCCTTCGACGATGACGTCCCCGACCCGAGGGTGGTCGAGGACCATCAGGTCTCTGGCGGCCTCACGGCGGCGAAGGCCAAACGGCTCGAGTAGGGCAGACCGGAGGGTTGCGAGGGCTTCATCCCTCGCTCTCGCCGAGCCCCTTGTCACGTCTCCGCGACGTGTCTGCCTCCGGCTCATCCACCACCTCCCTACCCTCACATAATACGAGCGCTGCCTCCCGATCGTTACTGCGACTCAATCAATTCCAAGTCAACCGATCGCCCCCCGAAATCACAGTTGGAGCCTGCTTTCCCCCTCTCCTATCACCGCATGTGGACGATGGGTGGGGCAAGCATCAAACGTCGAGCAGGCAACAGCTTCGCTACTAGAGACAACCCACCGCACAGATATGTCGATCCCGGGCAAGACGTGCAGTCGTGGATCAACTCTTGATCGGCCGAGGGAACTCATGAGCCCGGCTTGGCATTGGACAACCTGTACTGCCGCGCCTGGTGCCTCAGGCGACCTTGCTTGCGTAGCGCTGGCGGGCGGCCTCTCCGCTGGTGCCGACGAAGGCGCCGATCGCTGACCATGGCATGCCGGCTTCGCGGGCTGTGCGGATGGCATCAATCACGTGGCGCTCGGCCTCGGATCTCTCCGCCACCGCTGCTCGGAGCAGGGCAACTGCACCGGCGTCGAGTTCGTCGTCGGGATTGGGTTCGTAGGACTCGAAGCGCGCCGCCAGCTCGTCGGCGTGCTGCAGGATCTCGTCAACAGTGCGTGGCATGGTCATCACCTCAGGAACTTCTCGCGGGCTTTCATTGCGTGGACGATGACGTGCACGTGATCGCCATCGACATAGCCGACCTCCAGGAAGATCGCGGACTGGTTGGGACCCACGATCATGGTGAACCCGTCGCCGAGATCCCAGATCCGGACCGGGTTGCGGTAGGCGTGGAGGATCTCGGGTTCACCCAGGCCATGCTTGAGCGCGGACGGGGCGATGACTGGATCCTCCATCAATCCAAAGTAACTTGCGAGCATGTGCGGGTCAAGTGCCCGGGAACATCCTCATCTGCCGCACCCAGGAAGTGGGCGGCCGTCTATTTGGAATGCAACACTCCTGAGTGGCGCCAGGGTAGCGACTTCGCTAGTCGAGTCCGAGGTCGCGTGCTTGCTTCAGCCACTGCGGTCGGGAATCCCGCTTGGGATC
>DATITN010000370.1:0-2282 GCA_035467795.1 Arachnia sp.
GTGCGCGCCGTCATGCCGGTCCGGCCAGGCAAGGAGGAGGCCGCCATGAACTGGCTGACCAAGGCCGACGTCGAGGGCACCGAGGGCCTGGGGTTCACGTACGCGGGCAGCGCTGAGGAAGCCGACGAGATCATCGACGGCCTGGCCGGCACGGCCGAGCCGGCGCAGGACCCGCCTACGGTCGGCGATGCGATCCGCTACCTGTGCAAGCGCGTTGGCGAGAAGCACGTGGAGGGCGGCACCGTCGCGCTCTTCCCGGACCGCAGCGGTATCGACGACGGCGACAAGGTGTGGGCAACGCCCATCGACAAGGTCTACGAGCACGGCTTCTACCCGCTGGAGCGGTCCTTCAAGGCCACGCCGGCGACGTCCCCAGAGGAGGGCGGCAGCACCAACTTCCAGATCATGGCGCAGTGGACCGAGGTGCTTCCCACGGACCAGATCGTGCCCGTCGAGGTGGCCTACGACCCCATCACCGGCAGGCAGATCCCGATCGCCGAGTGAACGCGTGAAGATCACGGTTGCTCCGCAGCGGCATGCGGGGCTCGTTGCGGACAACCGGACCCATTTCCTGCTTGCCGACGCGGCGCTGGAGGCGAAGGTGGGTTTCGCGGACGGGTCGTCTCGATCATTCGCGGGGGTGAAGGGGCCCGGGCCTGGCACGTTCGTCGTCGAGCTGCAGCCCGGCGACTTTCCGCCGAGCGTCGTCGCCACCTTCGTGGACCTCACCTACACCGTCCCCGTCACGTTGGGCGGCACCCGGTTCACGGCGCTGCGGATCGTGCAGCGGCTGATCGCGTCGGCGCCGGCCGAGGGCGATCCGCCGGGGTACCGGTTCGCGCCGGGCGGCTGGGTGGACGCCCACGGCAGGCTGCGGATCAGCAACCTGCTCGTCCATCCGTTGGTGGGGGCTGGAGGTGTCGCGGCGGGGCGCGTGGAGGTCAACACGCTCATGCTCGACATCACCGACGGCTGGTGGGCGCTCCATGCGGACAACCCCGTCTACGAGCTGTACAAGGAGGTCACCCGCGACGCGCCGCTGGCGATGCGCGTCCTCGCGCACACCGCGGGAGTCCCGCTGATCTGGCACGCGGTCATTCCCAAGCACCTGGTGGCCGCGACGGCGGTGTCGCCGCACATCTTCCTGCAGCCCTCGGACAACCGCGAGGGGCAGAATCTGCCCGATGACGAGAAGTACCTCACGAAGAACGGCGACTACTTCAAGAGTGACGGGCGAGCCCTGATCAAGTACCTCATGCCGCCCGTGCCTGACGTCGACGTGGCCCGCCTGCGCTCGCAGTTCGACACCGTCACGTACTGGCGCAACGTGCTGTGCATCCTCCGCATCGGCGAGGGCAAGCGCAAGGGGCAGGTCACGCCCATGCAGTGGTCCATCCCCGCGGGCCTCCAGCGCGCGTTCGAGCATCGCGGCGACGCGAAGCCGGCACAGCTGCTCCTGGTGCCTCAGCGCATCGGACTGGCGTCGTCGTCGGCCTCAGGCTCGTATGGCGCGGCGGTCACCGGGCACGTGCGGCGCACCACCGACGCGATCATGGGCCTCATCCAGACCAACACCGCCCTCACCCTCCACGGCGGCGACACCCTCCTGACTCGCGACAAGCTGGTCTACTCGGGCTTCAGCGAGTCCGGCTACGACCTGTGGAACGTGGGCAAGGAGCTGGGCGAGCACCTGAAGGCCATCGTCGCCATCGAGCCGCAGAACCTCAACAGCGTGCAGAACGACTACCGGCCCAAGAAGAAGGTCGACGGCGGCAACGCAGCGGAGGGCGAGACCGCGCCCAAGCCGGAGCGCGTGGGGCCGCCCCCGGCCGTCGGTAAGGACGTGATCCCGGGGCTGCTGAAGAGGGGCGTCAGGGTCTACATCATCGGCCGCCACCACCGGCAGTACGGCCCACAGGTGCCGGCCCATCCGCTCCTCGTGAAGCTCCCGAAGGATCCCGCAAAGGTCTTCGCATACCCCCCGTCCGCTGCGGCCAACGACTTCGTGAAGTACCGGGTCCAGCGCCTACTCGACCCAGCGTCGGACACGCTGATGCCTGACGACGAGCGCGAGATCCTCGACGAGCTCGCGGCCCGCGGGCTTTCCGGGGAGAAGGCTCTGGCGGCGATCCTGGTTGACGAGGCGAACGCGGACCGGTCCGTCGTCGACGGGCTCCAGCGGTGGTACTCGCACCAGTTCGCCCTGTCCGGTGGCGACGAGCTGACTCCCGACCCCGCGGCGATCTACGGCACGCCTGTGGAGTACCGGACATGGTTCCAGG
>DATITN010000371.1:0-14437 GCA_035467795.1 Arachnia sp.
CTTGATGGCCTAAGATCGTAGAACGACCACACAGTGTGGTCCAGAAATAAGAAGGAATGACGTTATGGCCACTGGCACCGTCAAATGGTTCAACTCCGACAAGGGCTACGGCTTCATCGCTCCCGATGACGGCACGGCCGATGTGTTCGCGCACTTCAGCGCGATCGCTGGTGCGGGACACCGCAACCTCGAGGAGAATCAGAAGGTTGAGTACGAGACCGAGCGCGGCCCGAAGGGCCTCCAAGCTGCGAACATCCGCCCCCTCTGAGTGAGGTGCCGGTAGGCATCTCCTAGGGCTTGAGAACCGCGACCCCCCGTCTGAACACAGACGGGGGGTCGCGGCATGTCCGGGCCTCGACGTCGACGCCGACGCCGACGGCCTGCCCGGTTCATTGAGTCCTCATCCCGGTTCACCCGCAGCGGGTGACCTCACAGCGGTTGTACCTCCCGATACTGGTGTCACGCACAACAGAGGGAGTCCCATGACGTCAACCACGACAACTTCGCCGAAGAGGACAGCCTGGGACGTCATTCTCGGCATCGTACTGGTGCTGGGAGGGCTGTTCCTGCTAGGAAACGCGGTGTTCGCCACCGCGATCTCAGTGTTCGTCATCGGGTGGACCACCATGCTCTCGGGTGTCGTCCTCCTCGCGGCATCGTTCTTTCGGATCAAGACCGGCGGCTTCTGGTCAGCCGTCCTGGGTGGCGCGATTCTGGCGGTGATCGGGCTGTTCGTCCTCCGCAACCCGGTGGTGGGGGCCGTCGCTCTCACCCTCGGGGCGGGCGTGACCTTTTTCGTCAGCGGCCTGACCCGCATGGCGTGGGCGTTCGGGGCGGAGAGCGGACGTCTGCTCCTGATCCTCAGCGGCCTGGTGTCCTTGGGGCTGGGGTTCTTCGTCCTCTTCAATCTCGGCGCCGCAACCCTCACCCTCCTGGGCACGCTGCTGGGCATCCAGACGCTCCTGGAGGGGCTCAGCCTCATGATGATCGGCAGGGTTCGATCCGAGGAACTGAAGGGCTGAATGTCTGCCCTGCACGGCGCCGACTGACTCAGCAACGTTTCCCACTCTCAAGGAGCTCTTCATGGATACCAGCAGCAAGCCCGCCACCGCCACCATCGCCACCAATCACGAACTCCTGACCCGGACTTTGCCGTTCGGGGACACCCAGGACATCGACGACGCCCATCGGGGTTTCATCGCGGCCCTGGAACCGGGCGTCGTGCGTGCCGACGACGGCCGCGTGGTGTGGGACATCGATTCGTACGACTTCCTCAAGGCCGAGGCCCCGCTGACCGCGAATCCCAGCCTGTGGAGGCAGTCGAACCTCCTGATCGAGCAGGGCTTGTTCGAGGTGGTTCCGGGCATCTATCAGGTGCGTGGGCTGGATCTGTCGGTGATGACCGTCGTCGAGGGCGACACGGGCATCATCATCATCGACCCACTCCTCACGGCGGAACCGGCACGCGCCGCGTTGGCGCTCTACCGCGAGCATCGCGGCGAGCGCACCGTGACCGCCGTGATCTACACCCACAGCCACGCGGACCACTTCGGAGGCGTCCGCGGCGTTGTGGATGAGGCCGACGTCGACGCCGGCCGGGTGCAGATCATCGCGCCGTCTGGTTTCATGGCGCACGCCGTCGCCGAGAACGTGTTCGCCGGCACCGCCATGAACCGGCGTGCAGGCTACATGTACGGCGCCGTCCTGGAACGCAGCCCTCAGGGGCAGGTGGGGGCGGGCCTGGCGCAGACCACCTCGACGGGTGAGTTCACGCTGATCGCGCCGACGGTCGACGTGTCCACCACGGGCGAGGAGCTCACGGTCGACGGTGTCCGGATGGTGTTCCAGATGGCGCCTGGCACCGAGGCGCCCTCGGAGTTCCACTTCTTCTTCCCCGATCTGCGGGTCCTGTGCCTGGCCGAGAACGCCAGCCACACTCTGCACAACATCCTCACCATCCGCGGTGCGCTGGTACGTGACCCTCACGCGTGGGCGCAGTACCTGACCGAGGCGATCGACCTGTTCGGTGCAGACACCGATGTGATCTTCTCCTCCCACCACTGGCCCACCTGGGGGCATGAGCGGTGCATGGAGTACCTGGGTCAGCAGCGGGATCTGTATGCCTATCTCCACGATCAGACGCTGCGGATGATGAACCAGGGCATGACCGGCATCGAGATCGCCGAGGCGATCCAGATGCCGCCCGCGCTGGAGAAAGCGTGGCACGCACGGGGTTACTACGGGTCGATCAGCCACAACGTCAAAGCGATCTATCAGCGCTACATGGGCTGGTACGACGGGAATCCGGTCAACCTGTGGAAGCATCCCCCGGTCGACGCGGGCAAGAGGTACCTGGAATTCATGGGCGGGGCAGACGCCGTCGTGGCAAAGGCCCGCGACTCTTTCGACGCCGGCGACTTCAGGTGGGTGGCCGAAGTGCTGGGCCACGTCGTGTTCGCCCAACCAGACCACGAACCGGCCAAGGAACTGCTGGCCGACACACTGGAGCAACTCGGCTACGGGTCCGAGTGCGGCACCTGGCGCTGCGCCTACCTCTCCGGCGCCCACGAACTCCGGCACGGCGCGTTCGGGACACCGGTCTCCAGTGTGACACCCGACATCCTCGCCGCTTTGACGCCGACCCAGCTGTTCGACTCCTTGGCCATCCGGGTCAATGCCCCGCAGTGTTGGGACGATCGGTTATCGCTCGACTTCGACATCACAGACGCCGGGGTCCGGCATCGGCTCACCCTGACCAATGGAGTCCTCACCCAGTCCACCGCACCCCAGCCGACCGAAGCGGACGTGTCACTGAGGCTCAGCAGAGCCGCGCTGAACGGGCTCCTGACCGGCCAACTCGCCCCCCAGGAGTTCGCCGACGCGGGCGTGGAGGTCACCGGCGACCTGGGGGTCCTGGGCCGCCTGATGTCGGCTCTGGATCAACCCGACCCGGGCTTCAACATTGTCCTCCCGTAGGGCGTACGTGGTGGCTCTGAATGCCGTGGACAGCGCTCCTCCGTGGTTCGGGGGCGCTGTCATTGCGAGCGCTCGCGCACCGCGGTAGCGACATCAAGGCGCCGAACCGCGCGAATCCCAGGCCCCAGCGAGACCGCCGTGACCAGAAACATGGCCAGGATGGTGAGCGCCATGGTGGCCGGCCGAGCCTCCAGGTCAAAGGAGAGCATGTCGGTGGAGTAGGTGGACATCAGCCAGGATGCGGCGGCGTGCGCGACGACGCCCCCTGGTATCACGCCGAACGCAGTCAGGATCATGTTCTCCGCCATGACGTAGGCGCCGATCCGGCGGTGTGAGACGCCGTTGGCGCGCATGGTGGCGAGTTCCCCGGTTCGCTCCGCCAGATTGACCGAGACGACGTTGTAGATCAGCGCCACCGCAAGCACGCCGCCGAACGCCAACATCAGGCCCACAATCAGGTAGAAGAGCCCCAGGTACTGCTCGATCATCATCCACACCGCCCGGACGTCGGCGACGGCGGCCACCTCGGGCAGGTCGCGCACCTCATCCAGCGCCGCGTCGCGGTCGGCTTCATCGTCCAGCACCAGGGCGATCACCGAGGTCCCCGGCCGGGTCACCGCCTCCCGCCACCCGCGGCCGCCGTCTGTGGCGAGCACCTCCTCCAGCATCTCCCGGGTCAGGTACACCGGGCTGCCCATCGGCTCTCGCACGGTGTCCTCGATCGTGGCGTCGAAGATGACGCCGAGCGTCGGCAGCGACACCCGCAGCATGCCGCCCACCTCCGCGCCGGTCTCACCCAGGACCGCTTCGCCGACGACGACACCCGTGGTCGGTCCCCTGCCGTTGGGCGTCACGAAGCCGTGGACCTCGGTCCCGGAAACGTGCGCTAACAGGGTGGTCGAGTAGGTGTCGTCCGGCCCCTGAAGTGAGGCTTCGAGCACCACCACCGGCTCGGCGGTCCGGACGCCGGGCACCCCCGCGACTGCCGCCACCACCGCGTCGTCCACGGGAACGGACGTCACGACGTCGCCGTCGTGGCGGTTGATCTCGCTGAAGTGGCGGTCGAGAAGGATCGTGACAGTGTCGACCATGGCCCAAGTGGTGTAGACGAGAGTCATGGCCAGAACGATTGCCACCACCACCGATGAACTGCGGCGGGGGTTCCGACCGATGCCGCGCACCACCATCAGCCACTGCACAGGCAGCCCGGAAGATGGAGGGAAGACACGCTCGAGGAGGCTACGGCGGGTGGAAGACGCGGGCGAGTCGCCCCGAAGCGCCTCGGCGGGCTCCAGGCGAACTGCGGCGCGCGCAGGGACCCATGCAGACAGCAGACCCACAGCGACCCCGAAGGCGAGGCCGCCGATCGGGGTGATCCACCGCAGCTCCCGGATCGTGTCCGGAATCCCCAGTTCTGCGGTATAGGCCGCCGTCATCGCCCACCCGGCGGGAATGCCGAGAGCGATCCCGAGCACCGCCCCCAATGTCCCGAGCCAGAGCCCGTAGGACAGATAGTGCCAGAGCACAGTGCCCCGCGAGAATCCGTTCGCCCGGAGCGTGCCGATGACGCTGCGCTGCGAGTGCACCACTCGCGTCAGAAGCGTGTATGCGGCGAGTCCGGAGACGAGGAGGAACATGACCGGAAAAAACACGGCCATCTGCTCGAACCCGGTGACGTCCAGGTTCAGCGCCTTGTTCGACGGCTGGTCCGCGCGGGTCACCACCGCCTCCGCACCGTCCTTGAGTGCTGTACTGCGGACGGCGTCATCGAGAGTTACTGTGTCTGCGTCGGGGTGGTAGAGCACCAGGAGCTGGGGCAGTATCTGGGTCTCGTCGATGGAGTCGAAGACATCGTCAGTCACGAACAGGACCCCGAAGCTTCCCGGAGCCTCGAAGAACTCCTGGGAGCTGCGCGCGGGCCACAGGTACTCGGCGGACACCGCCTCCCCGGACAGCGCCACAGCGTTCCAGCCTGAGTTCGTCAACACCTCGACGGTGTCGCCCTGTTTCAGCCCAAAGTGCTCGGCGAGATGGGTCTCCACGATCCCGGCGGCGCTCCCACCGCCCGGGTGTTCGCCGGCAACGACGTCAAGCAGGTTGACGTCGTTGGTGAGGGCGACGATGCGGCCCAGGAGGACCGTGTCCCCCACCCGGAGTGGTACGTCGGCCTGGCGACGTCGCTCCACCGAGGCGACGCCGTCAAGGGCCGCGAGCGCGTCGTTCAGCCCGGAGGTGCCGCCGGTGACGGTCACGTCGGCGAAGGCGAGGCGGCGGTAGGTGCCGTTGTAGGAGGCCTCGAGGTTGCGGTAGGCGTCGTAGGTTGCGGCGAACATCATCACACCGAGCACGATCGTGGCCAGCACGGAGAGGAACTGGCCACGCTGCCGGGCGATGTCCCGGCGGCGTTTGAGGCGAAGGCTCTTCACCACCGGAGGTCCTCGGGTGCGACCGGCGTCGCATTCGGCTCATCACTGACCAGGCGACCGTCTCTGAGGCGGAGGACACGATCCGCCATGCGGGCGATCTCGGAGTTGTGGGTCACGAGCAGGACTGTGCAGCCCCGGTCGGTGGTGTCGCGCAGCACCCGGAGGATGTGTGTGCCGGTGTCAATGTCGAGGGCGCCCGTCGGCTCGTCGCAGAGGAGGAGCGGCACGTCCTTCACCAGGGCGCGCGCGATGGAGACCCGTTGCTGCTCGCCGCCGGAGAGTTGGCCGGGGAAGTGGTCCGTGCGGTCCCCCAGACCCACCTGGTCGAGGGCCCGGCGGGCGCGCTCGCCGGCCTGGGCCCCGGTGATCTCTGCGAGGAGTGAGACGTTCTCGAGTGCGGTGAGCGTAGGGACCAGGTTGAAGAACTGGAAGACGAAGCCGATGGTGGAGAGTCGGTAGCGCGTGCGCTCGTCCTCGTTCATGTCGGACAGCGAAGTGGCCATCACCTCCAGCGAACCGGCGGTCGGCGCATCTAGGGCTCCGATGACGTTGAGCATCGTTGTCTTGCCCGAACCACTCGGCCCCAGCAGCACCACGAACTCACCGCGGGGGATCTCGAACGTCACGTCCTCGAGCGCGTTGACCGCGGTGGCAAGGGTGCCGTAGGTCCTGCGGAGGTTCGAGGCACGGATGGCGCTGACGACAGGTGCGTCCGAGGTCGCGGCCGTAGCCACGTGCTTCCCGAGGTGGCTCATGCAACCACCCTAGACCCGCAGCATGAACCGGGCGGCTGCAGGGCTCACCTCCACTTTTCGAGGTCAGTGCCTTTCATCCCGGGGTCCCCTGAGGCCATACTGGACCATGCGGGAACGCACGCACGACGACTCCTTCGACGACCTGTTCGACGATGACCTGCACGCTGCGCTGGATGCGACGGCGGCTGAGCATCGTGCGTCCTTGACACGCCATCTGTTAGCTGACCTCTCACGGGTTGAGAACCGTGGCACACCCTTGCGCGGAGCGGAGGGCTACGGCTCCGACGGTGTGGTCCGGCTCCGATTCGCCGATGGCACAACGGTGCTGGCCAGGGGCGACGGCAAGGGCGGTCTCGGCTTCGCTGCAGTGGCGGTCATTCGTGGCTCGGCCGTTCTGCTGACCGGGGTCCGTGACGACGGCCTCAGCGTTCACGCGGTGTTGGTGTGGGACCGGCGCCATCATGTGGGGATCGAAGTTATCGGGAGCGATCAGCCCGACTGATACAAAGCCTCAGCGGAGGCGGCGGCCGGCACCGGTGGACAGCGGCCGCACACCCGGGTTGACTAGGGCGGTGCTACGTGGACGCAACCCCATGATCATCACCCTCCTAGGGCTCCGCGGCAACGGCCGCGCGTCGGTCTACACCGAGCCCCTGTGGGGGCTCTCGATGATGCTGGTGTTGCCGTATGCGTCGGTGTTCATGCTGGCCTTGGGAGTGCGCGACGCGCAGATCGGCCTGCTCGCCACCATCTCGATGCTGTCCCAGGTGGTCTTCGGGCTGCTCAGCGGCGTCATCACCGACAAGCTCGGCCGACGGATGACCACCGCCGTCTTTGACATCATCGCCTGGGCCATCCCCTGCCTGATCTGGGCCTTCGCGCAGAATTTCTGGTGGTTCCTCGTCGCATCCGTCATCAACGGCGCGTGGCAGGTCACGCAGAACTCGTGGGACTGCCTGCTTGTTGAGGATGTCGACCGCGCCGAGATCCCGAAGGTCTACTCGCTCATCAAGGTCGCGGCGGAGTTCTCCGCGTTGTTCGCGCCCATCGCTGCCATCCTGGTCTCCAGCCTTGGCCTGGAACTTGCGGTGCGGATCCTGTACCTCAACGCCTTCTTCATCATGTCGTTCAAGATCTGGCTCCTGTACCGGTACACGACGGAGACCGCGACGGGAGTGGTCCGAATGGAGCAGACGCGCGGCGTGAGCATCTGGAAGTCGCTGTCGGAGTATCGCGGCGTACTAGGGCTCATCGTCCGATCAAAGGGCACGATGTTCTCGCTCAGCATCGCCGCGATCGTGGGCGCCGTCACGCTGGTCAATGCCACGTTCTGGCAGGTGGTGATCAATCAGCGGCTGGGCGTTCCCGACGCGCTGCTGCCGTTCTTCCCGATGGTGCGGTCGCTGCTGTCCGTGCTCTTCTTCTTCACGCTCATCCCGCTGCTCACCCACTCCAAGCACTTGAAGGCTCCGACGCTGATCGGATTCGGCGTCTACTTCGCCGGCCAGGCGCTCCTGGTGGGCATCCCTTCCCCCGACGGCGCGGCCAGCGTCTCAACCTATGCGCTGCTCGGCGTCTGCCTGATCCTCGATGCCTTCGGAGGGGGGATCCTGTTCATGCTGGCGGAGTCGTTGGTGGCGCTGCACGTGGACCAAGCTGAGCGGTCCCGGGTGATGGCCATCCAGCGCACCTGCGTGATGCTGGTCACCGCCCCGTTCGGCTGGATCAGCGGATGGCTGTCGAGCATGGATCGCAGCTGGCCCTTCGTGCTGACTTCGGCGCTGCTGGTACTCGGCCTGCTCGTCGCCGGTCTCTTCTGGGTGACGACCCACGACGAGACCCATGAAGCCCCTCAACCCGCCTGAGCCCGGGCCATGTTCACCCGTCATTGGCCCCCCTGAGGTCCAAGGCGCCCTCGCGTCAGCTCGTCGACGGCTGTCTCAACGAGTTCGCGACTGTCTGGCCGGACCACGCGCGCTACCTCCTGGCCGTCGCGGAGGAAGATGAGGGTGGGCCACAGCTTGACGTGGAACGAACGACCCAGGGGCCTTCCTCTCCCGTCCTCCGCTTTGATGCGGCGGACATGAGGCAACCCCGACAGGACTGGTTCGATCACCTGTTCAGCCGCTCGACAGTAGCCACACCAGTTGGTCCCGAACTGGAGAACGGTCAACCCCTCAGACTGGTCGAGCTCTTCGCGGGTCGGCTGTTCGGTGCGGTATCCCTGAGTCATCCATCAAGCCTAGGCGGCGATGGCTGGGGGCGCCTGATATCGTCACCGCCACCACCCTCCGGCCCTGGCCGTTTGAACCACGACCTGCTCGCGAAAGAAGACCAGCGTGTGGAACCTTGCTGAACACGACCAGGAGACAGACCCGCGAAGCTGGTGGCTGCAGCGTGCGGTACTCAACCGGGCGCAGCTCATCGGACTCGCCGCTCTGGTCGCGGTGGCTGGGGGTCGCCGCGGCTGCCGACACCGGCACCATCGAGGTCCTACTCGACAGCGGAGCACGTCACTCTGCGGATCTGATCGGAACCGACCCGGTGACCGACCTTGCCGTCCTCCACATCGAAGGCGACAACCTGCCAGCGCTCCGCCTCGCGCCACGCGCTGACCTCAGCGTCGGTCAGCCTGTCGTCGCGCTGGGTGCACCCCTCGGACTCTCGGGGACGGTGACCAGCGGGATCGTCAGCGCGGTCGGACGGAACGTACCCGCACCGAAGGCAGCCGGGGGCACCACCGTGCTGGTGGGGTCGATCCAGACCGACGCGTGATCAACCCCGGGAACTCCGGAGGTCCACTGGTGACCTGTGGCGGGGATCTGGTCGGCGTGAACACCGCGATCGCGACGGCTCCCAACGTCGATGGTGTGGCCGGAGGCGGCAGCGTGGGCATCGGGTTCGCGGTGCCCGCGAGCACCGCCAAGCGGATCGTCGACCAGATGGTGGCCGACGACCGCGCGACCCATCCGTGGATTGGCCCTCAGACCGCCGAGATCACCCAGGAATCCGCGGACCGATTCGGGACCCAGGCAGGCCTGTTCGTTCAGGCCATAGCCCCAGACGGACCCGCCGCAAGAGCCGGCCTCAGACCCGGCGATGTGATCACCGAGATCGATGGTGGCCCCGCCACCAGTTTCTCGATCGCCTGGCTTCTGGCCACTGCGCAGGTCGGCGACGAGGTGCCACTGGTCTACCTGCGCGAGCAGTCGTCGTACCAGGCCACGATCACCCTGGCCGAGCAGCCCTGATCCCAGATCTCCCGCCGCTGACCCACCGCACCTCGGCTGAGACGGCTCCGGTGGTTTCACAAACACCACGCGGGGGACGCTGTCCTATCGCCCGCGAACCTTTCCCTCGGCTAGGTGAGGCCCCCGGCCGGGCGCGCGTGGGTGGTGGTTCTTATCCGCATGCTCGTTTGACGCACCCTGTGATGACGTCGGGGTCCACCTCGTGGCGTTTGAGCAGGTCGCGGATGTTGTCGTCCCGGAGCAGGCACAGGAGCAGCCCGCAGACGTCGATGCCCGACGTGCCGGCCCCTGTGCCGGGGTGGGTGACAACCGGTGGGCTGTCGTCGCCCCGGGCCCAGACGGCCAAGGTTCGTAACTCTTCGCGGGTGAATCGGGTTCCGCGGAGGTCGGCGCCGGAGGCTTTGACCAGGACCCGGTAGACCCCGGAGACCGAGGTCGGGATCTCGCCGCGGTAGAGGCCTTGTTCGGCCTCGGCCAAGGTCACCGTCGACGCGGTGCCGGTTGGTGAGGTGACTCCGGCGTGCACGGCGGCACTTCCTGAGAGGGGCACTCCGCTGTCGGTCAGGGTTACCTCGAGCCGCCCGGGGTGACCGGGGAGCCGTGACTGCTGGCTGAGCGCGGCCGTCATGCGCAGGGCGCTGCGGGCCTGAACGCTGAGAGTGAACGGGACTCCGTGTGTGTCGACGGCCGTCAGGATCCGCTTGAACACCTGGTCGCCGCCCTCGGTCTGGCTCAGCTGCTTGCGAAGCCTGGCCAGCCGGTTCTTGAGGTCACGGTCGTCGACTGTCAGCACCGCCTGCCATTGGCCTGCCGCCCCGGCCGGAGCGGGGAGGACGTCGGCGGGCACTACACGGAGGACCCTGAACGCGTCGCCGAGTACCTCGTCCGCGCCAGCGCCAGCCGTGAGGCTGGTTCCGTCGGGGGCGATGATCTCGACCCGAAGTACCGCTGTCAGCTCGCCGAGGAGCAGAACGTCAGTGCGGATGTCGGCGTCGGTCAGGTCGAACGGGACGATAACCTTCCCGCCGACGGGGACGACTCCCGCCGGGTCGACGACGATGGCGGCATTGGTGGCCCCGGCCAGGACCTGTGCGAAGTACTTCTGCAGGAGAAGCTGGTCGTCCACTCCGGGGTTGCCGGTGAGGAGCAGGTATCCGCCGGTGCCGTTGGCGATGTCTGACAGGGCGCCGGGATTGAGCTGGTCGGCGGTTCCCAGGCCGATGGCGAACACGCGGCTGTTGACCGAGGCGGCCGCCTGCTCGATGGTGCGTTCGGCGGTCTCGTTGCCGTCGGTGAACACGATGGTGGCGGTCGAGTCGTAGCCCGCGGCGACGGGGGCGAGCTGTGCGGCGGCAGCTTCAAGGCCGTCGCCGATGGCCGTCATACCGGCGAGGTTCGTGGCCGTGGTCGAGATCGCGTTCAGGGCGGCCAGTCGTCCCGCCCCACCGATGGTGGGCCCCGCGTCGACGACGGCGGTGACCGGGGCCGCGTCGGTGTCGAACCGCACCACCCCGACCCCGTCAGTCGGGTCGAGCAGGGCGACGAACAGTGGCGCCGAGTCGTGCAGGACGCCCATCCGGTCCTTGCTCGGCAAACCCGATGGCAGGCTCATGCTGCCCGAGGTGTCCAACACCAGCGAGGTGCCCACGCTCGGGTTCGGCACCACCGTGGCCGTGATCGGCACCGTGAACTCCTGACCGGTGGGAGACACGGTCACGGTCAACGTCCCCGTATCCGCCGTCCCGGCCGTACCCGGCGTGTACAGCACCCACACCAGCAGGTCGGTCACCCCGAAACCCTCGGTCTCGGGAGAGGCGACCGAGGCGGACAGCACCGTGAACGGGGCGGTCACCGATGCCGCAGCGGTGACAGTCCCGCACCCCCGCACCCGGAGCCGTAGCGCACGGGCAGTCGGCAACTGCTCCACGACATCGACGAAGCTCAGGGCAGCCGACGGCGCAGGGGCGACCTGCTCGACGCTGAGCGGCAACGTGTCGTAGCACGGTGGTCGCACGACCGAGGGATGACGACAGTCCTTCACCTCGATCAGGGGCGAGGCGCCGATCCAGGGCTCCATGGGTGCGCCCAACGGCACAGTGCCGTCCCACGGCTGCAGCGGATGTTGGATGCCACCCACCCCGGTGGTGGTGGCCTGGTCCCCGTACACCTGGCCCGGATCGAGGCGCCAGTCCTGACCGGGGACGGTCTGCCACATGGCGAACAACCGATCCACGTTCGAGTGAAGCAGGAACACGAACGGATCCTCGAACGCCTGGTGCTGACCGCCGATGTCCCCGCCGATGTAGCCGTGGGCTGAGCCGTGGGCCCCCTCAAGGGCCACCCGGAACGCGGTCCACTGCTGCGCCTGGGCTATCCCGTTGCTGGAATCGATGATGGCCTGGTCCGAGGCCAGGCCAGGGTTGCCGACCGATGCGGACCGCTGCACCGACTGCGGGGGATCGGCCGGATCACCGGTGTCCTCCCGGCTGCCAGGTACGGCGCCGCCGTTGTGGAGGGTGGCCAACGCACCGTTCAGCATGCCGCTGAACGTCCCGAAGAGGGACGGATCGGTCAGGTCAACCGTGCCGCCCTGACCGTCTGAGGCGGTCCGAGGGTCCTCGGTCCAGTCCCAGTAGTGCAGCGCGACGTCCGGGTTGGATTGCCGCAACAGGGCCTCATAGCGGTTGACCAGCTCGCGGTGCCACGGGATGAAGGAGTTGTCACCGTGGTTGTGCGTCGACTGGTGGATCTGATCCTGCTTGTCCCAGTAGGAAACCCCGTCTGAGAACGCGTGCAGATCAGCCTGCAACACGGCATCGATGTAGGCCTGACGTTCCGAAGCCGAGAGATGGGCGATATTGCGCCGAACCGGATGAGCCATCATGAACCTTCTTCATTTGACCGGGTGGACCTGACACCTCACAAGGAGCCGTCGCGCCGTGCCTTGATACGAAGCGCGGGGTCGCTCCGGCGCTCCGCGCGTGCCGCAGGCCATTCGGCAGCCGTATCACCGGGGTCGATGCCGCCTCCTGAAGGAAACAGCGGCCGGACCAGCCGGCCAGTTCACCGGGGAGATACCCATGGGTGCCCAGTCCACGAGGCCTGCCCCCAGACGGGCGGCGGACGTGCCTGCGAACCGCAACAGGTTTCTGGCCTCCGATCCGAACGATCCCGCTCAGGTCGTCGACGGTCCGTTCGACGCCATGGTTGAGCTCACGTCCAACACCGTCAACGAGGAGATCGGCCGCCTCGGAAGCCACCCCGAGCCAGTGGAGGCCTGGAGAGGGCACCAATTCAGACTGCACCCCCTTGCCGGTCCGTGTATCGAAGAGGAGCAGACATGCCCTTGAGCAGCGGCTACGGCTTGGTCATCGGCACCAAGCACGACTATTTCCGTGACCCGCCCGACAACTTCGGGCGTTACTACCACGGAAACCTCGTCGTGCACACGCCCTTGGGCAACTACAAGTGCGCGATCGACGTGGACCCCAAGAACATGCCTGACGGCATCCAATGGCGCAAAGTCAAGATCCGCACCGGCGACTTCGGCGGAATCAAGGCCCTTCCCGACGGATGGCACACCCTCACATCGACACCCACCTCCGGGGCGCTGGACTACTTCCGATCGGCGTCACTGCATCCACCGCTTCTGATCCGAACCGTGCGCTTCGCCGGTTTCCTGTTCCGTCTGCTCTCCTGGCTGCGCTGGAACCCGCGATGGAACAGCGGCACAGGAATCCAGGCGCTCACCGACCTGGAAACGATCATCAGCCAGGCCGTCCGCTGCTACGTGTTCGGCGAACCGTTCACCAGCGGTTTGGGCGTCCACAACATCCACCAGAACCAGGGCGACCCCGTCGGCAGCGGCCACGACCTCGAGAACGGCATCTGGCAGGACGGCGCCACCATCGTCGAGACCAGCGCTGGGGAGCTATGGGCCTTCCTCAACAAGTTCAAGACCCAGTCCTTCAAGACCGACTCCCTCGGCCACCCACTCTGAGCCAAGCGACGGCGTCGCGCCTGAGACGTGCGCTGACGAAGGTAATGTCACTCAGCTGCTTCGGTGCGTAGCGTTGGGGATATGCGCCGCGCATCAGCTGCGACGGCCGCGATGGCACCGCTGTTCGGCGGCGCATCAACCTGGCGACCGGTTGCAGATGGTCGCGACCTGGCTGACTGTCCCTCGCGGCTAGATCCGGAACGGGATCGGGATCCCTCCGCAGCAACAGACCCCCCGCACCCGTACCGGCCCTGACTGCAGCATCGCAGCGGCCTGGTGGCAGGCGTAGAAGCGCGCCAGGGTCGGGAGCGTGCCGCGCAACACGCCGTTGGCGGTGACGATGTCGCGCACGGCCGCCGAGCAGGACTGGCCACCGCGGGCCACAACGTGGGCGCAGGTGAAGCCCTTGTGAGGCGAGAGGTACCGCTGATAGGCGCGGATGGACACATCCACGCCGCGCCGAGGGATAGAGGCCATCCAGTGCATCGTGAACATGGACCGACCGTATCCGCTTGCCGTCACCATTGACAGTGCGCGTCGCTAGCTTCCGATGTCCCACGTGACCTGGTCACCGAAGTCGGCCGGGGAGTACCGGAGGTAGCTGATCCAGAGGTCCGGATTGTCATGCTGGATGCCCAGCCAGCCGGTGTTGCACTCCCCCACGGACAGCCTGGTCTCCCTGTACACGGGCGTCCAGCGGGCGCTCGTGGGGAACTCCCTCGCCTTCACGTACATGTATTCGATGCTCTGGGCACCCTCTGGGTCGGTGATCCCTAACGACCAGGGGTCCCGGCTGACCCTGGTCGTGCCGTCTTGGTTCGCCTCGGGGTGGGCGTGGGTGTAGCAGACCTCGACCTTCACTGCCATCTCCGTAGCGCCGCGTTGGACATCGCTCACGGTCACGTCGAAGTAGCGCAGGGACACGGTGCTCCCTAGACCGACCTCCGTGGCGATCGGTCCGGGCACCGTGGGCTCTGCGGGCCGGAACACGGTTTCGGTCACTGTGACGACAGAAGTGACCGTGGGCGT
>DATITN010000372.1:0-1851 GCA_035467795.1 Arachnia sp.
TGGCCGTCCGCGACGAGCATGTGGAGCCAGTCCACATCCTCCGCGCTGCTGCGGCCCTGGGCAAGTACGAGATTACTGAGCGTCGACACGGTCAATAGCCTAGGTCCCCCGGACGCGTGCCAGCACCCTCGTAGTGCCGCCTCGCGGATTGGGCCATGCTGAGCAGATGAGCACAGCAAGCGGAAAGCCCGATCGGACCCTGATTGCCCTCCTGTCCGTGATCGGGGCACTGGTCGTCATCGCCCTCATCGTCGTCTTCACCGGGGGCGAGCCCGAACAGCTTGACGCGGACACCCCGGAGGGCGTCGTCCAGGCCTACACCGCCGCTGTCATCGACGGCGACGAGCAGGCCGCCGCCGAGTACCTCACCGAGGACGCGTTCCCGGACTGCAAGGGCTTCGAACCCGGACCCACCGACAATATGAGAGTCACCCTCGTCTCCACCACCGAGCGGGCCGAGTCCGCCGACGTGAAGGTGTCCATCGTCACCTCCTACGGCAGCGGACCCTTCGGAGCCGACGAGTATGAGACCCAGGGCGTCTTCGACCTGGTTGCCGTCGACGGCACGTGGCTGATCGATGACGCCCCCTACGAACTCAGCATCTGCCCGAACCCGAAGGCCGGTTCCTGATGGTCAGCGTGGTGCTGCTGGTCGCCGTCCTGGTGATCGGCGCCGGCATCGCCGGCATCGTGATCGCGGTGCGCCGGTCGTCGCCGCACGGGGACAGCACGGCCCAGCCCACCGTGCGCCGGGTGATCGTGTTCGTCCTGCTCTTCGCCCTGGTCGTGATCGCCGCCATCGGGCTGAGCGGGCTGCTCGGGCGCCTTCTCGATGCCGGCACCGCGCTCGCCTCCAACGACGTCACCGGGCTTGCCCGCTCCCTCGCGTTCACCCTCATCGCCGGCCCGTTCGCCGCCGTCCTCTGGTGGGTGCTGTGGCGCAGGATGGACGGCGCGGAACGGACATCCGTCGCCTGGGGCCTCTACCTGGCCGGCATGTACACGGTCTCCCTGATCACGTTCAGCACCACTCTGCTGGCCACGGCAGCCGTGCTCGTGGGCGGGGACTGGCAACCGCGCCTCTTCGCCACCGGCGTGGTCTGGGCCGGAGTGTGGGTCTGGCACCTGTGGATGTCCCGGCACCGGGAGAAGAGCCCCACCCGGCTCGTCACCGTGGCCCCGGTCCTCGGTTCCGTCTTCGGCCTCGTGATCGCGGTGGGCGGCGCCGTCACGGCCCTCAGCTCCCTGCTCGACGCCGCCGTCGACGCCTTCGCGCCGAGCCTTACCCAGGGCGAACCCTGGTGGCAGCTGACCCTCCAGGCGCTGATCTGGTTCGCTGGCGGGCTGGTCATCTGGTGGTGGCACTGGATCCGCAGCCGGGCCCGCGACCTGCGCGGCGGCCTGGCCGATCTGGCGCTCGTCGCCGTCGGCGTGGCAGGGGCGACCATCCTGACGCTGAGCGGGGCCGGAACCGTGCTCTTCCTGCTGCTCAGACTGGCCTTCGACCGCGCCGGCCCGATCACCGACATCCTCGGCCTCCTCGGCTTCGGCATCTCCGCCGCGTGCATCGGCGCCCTGGTCTGGAGCTACCACCGTGGCCTGACCCGGTCCCGGTCGGACACGACGAGGCTGGCGACGAAGCTCGTGACCTCCGGCGTGGGCCTGGTGGCCGCGGCCTCCGGGCTGGGCGTGGTCGTGAACGCGATCCTCGCCGCCACCACCACCCCGCTCGCCGGTTCGGACCCCCGAACCCTCCTACTGGGCGGTATCAGCGCCCTCGTGGTCGGCGGCCCGGTCTGGTGGCTGGCCTGGCAGCCGACGAAGCCGCTGTCCCCCGCGGAGGTCCACGCC
>DATITN010000373.1:0-8713 GCA_035467795.1 Arachnia sp.
GCGGAGGCGGCGGGAGCGTCTGCGGTCTCGCTCGGGCAGCAGCGGGACTGGGGTGGCTACAGCGGGTATTTCGCCGATCCGGACGGGGTCCGCTGGGAGGTCGCCTACAACCCGGGCCCGCTGGGCGTCGAGTTGATGGAGGCTGAACAGCTGGAGCGAGCTCCGGGCAGGGAAACGTCCCTGACCCCGCTGGCTGAGGTGCCGCGGAACGGCCCCGAGGCCTGGAGTAAGTGACCTTGTCAGCCTCCGTTTCTTAGGCTTCGAGGCTCGTCGCTGACGCTCCTCTCTCCTCAGCCAGCGGTAGGGATCACCTCAGACGGAGACGGTCGCGCGGGCCAGGATCTCTGCCGCGAAGACCCTCGACGACTCCTTCGCGGTGCGCTCCAACGTGTCGCGGTCGACGGCGTGGAGGCCGAACTTCGGGCCGTAGGCCGACACCCACTCGAAGTTGTCCAGGAACGTCCAGTGGCAGTACCCGAGCACGGGCACGCCGTCGGCGATCGCACGGTCGAGGCCGGCGAGGGCCTCGGGGATGAAGGTGCACCGCTGGGCGTCATCCTCGGTGGAGAGGCCGTGCTCGGTGACCAGTACCGGAACCCCGGTCGCCTCGGCGACGTAGCGGACTGCACCCTCGAGTGACCCGGGGGAGATCGGCGACCCCATCCCGTTCAGTTCCACCTCGGGCCCGTGAGCGATCCGCCCAGAGGCGTCGTACAGCACCTGCTCGTAGTTCTGCACCCCGACGAAGTCGTCGTCCTTCGCCAACTCGAGCCAACGCCCGTAGCAGGCAGCCCGGACGCGGTCGCGGTGAGCCTCGCCGCCCGGCATGGCCACATCGTCGGCCACCGCGATGGAGAGGCCGACCGGAAGCTCCGGCCGCACCGCCTTGATCGCGGCCCGAGCAGCGACATGCGCCGCCTCGAACCCGTCCTCCAGGCCTTCGATCTCGTCCAGCTTCGCGACGTTGCCCGACCGGTACCGCGACACCCCGGCGGCGGCGGACGCGGCGTCGAGGGTCGCGGCGCTCAGCTCCCAGACTTCGGGCGGCAGCATGTCGGCCAGGATGTGCTGGAGGTTGGGCTCGTTGAGCGTGACCACCAGCGCGAACCGGTCGCCCAAGCGCTCCGTGACCATCGCGCAGTAGGCGGCGAACAGTTCGGCCGCATCCGGAGCAAACCACGAGCCCCGACACGCGAACCAGTGCGGCAGGGTGAAGTGATTGAGAGTCACCAACGGCGCCAGGCCGCGGGCAAGGCACCCGTCGAGCATGTGGGAGTAGTGCGCGATGGCCGTCTCGTCGATCTCGCCCTGGCGGGGCTCGACCCGCGACCACTCGATGGAGAAGCGGAAGGCGTTGAGCCCCATGGCCGCGGCGAGGTCGAGATCGGTCTCCCACTGCTCCCAGGCGCCGCAGGCCACCCCCGCGGGCGCAACGAACACCGTCGGGGTCACGTTCTCCAGGAAGGTGGTGTCGGAGTCGACGTCACCCCCGTCGACCTGGTGCCCGGCGGTGGCCGCGCCCCACAGGAAGGTTGAGGGCATGCTGATCTGGCTCATGGTTGTGAGGGCCTTTCTAGAGGAAGAGTTGGGAGCCGAGCGGCTCAGAGGGCGCCGGCCTGCAGGTCCTGCTCGGCGTGGATTGCTTTGAGCCGCTGCCGGTCAGCGCGGCGTTGGGCCTGCTGGAGCGGGTCGGGCACGGGGGAGGCCAGCAGCAGGCGCTGCGTGTAGGGATGCTCGGGCGCCGAGGTGACGGTGGCGCCGTCGCCCCACTCGACGAGCTCCCCGTGGAGGAGGACGGCCACCCGGTGCGACATCTCCCTCACGACGGCGAGGTCGTGCGAGATGAACAGGTACGCCACCCCGGTGCGTTCCTGGATCTCAAGGAACAGCTCCAGGACGCGCGCCTGCGTTGACAGGTCGAGGGCAGAAACGGGCTCGTCGCAGATGATGAGCGTGGGATCGAGCGCCAGCGCGCGGGCGATCGCCACCCGCTGCCGCTGGCCGCCGGAGAACTCGCGCGGCATCCGCTGCGCGGCGTCGGCGGGGAGTTGGACGAGGTCGAGGAGCTCGCCCACCCGCCGCTCGGCCTCCTTCTTCGGCGTCTTGCGCACGATCATCGGCTCGGTGAGCGAATCACCGATGGTCAGCGCCGGGTTCAGCGATGAGTAGGGGTCCTGGTAGACCACCTGGATGTCGCGGGTCAGCTCCCGGCGCCGCGTGGCGGTGGGGTGGCTGATGTCCTCGCCGCGGAAGCCGATCGTGCCGCCGGAAACCGGAGCCAGGCCCAGGATCGCACGCCCGATGGTGGTCTTGCCGGAGCCGGACTCGCCCACCAGGCCGACGGTCTCGCCGGGCAGGATGTCGAAGCTGACGCCCTTCACGGCGCGGAACGGCTGGGCGCGGAACCCGCGACCGGGGTACTCGACGATGAGGTCGTCGACGGTGAGCAGGGGCTGGGTCATGAGAGGCTCCCGATGCCGAGACTGCCGGAGCTGGCCACGCCCGGCAGGGGTGTCCGCGGTGCTCCGGAGGGGATCGCGTCGAACAAGGACTGCGTGTAGGGATGTCGGGGGCTGCGGAAGACGTCCGAGGTGGGGCCGGTTTCCACAATCACGCCATGCTGCATCACGGAGACCCGGTCGCACAGGTCTGCCACCACGCCGAAGTTGTGGGTGACCAGCAGGATCGCCATGCCCAGTTCGCGTTGCAGGTCCCGCAAAAGGTCCAGCACCTCCGCCTGGACCGTGACGTCGAGCGCCGTGGTGGGCTCGTCGGCGATGAGCAGGTCCGGGTGGGAGGCCACCGCGCCGGCGATGAGGACCCGTTGCGCCATCCCGCCGGAGAGTTGATGCGGGTAGGAATCGAAGGTCCGCTGGGGGTCGGGGATGCCCACCTGCGTCAGCAGCGAGAGCGCCCGCTCCTTCGCCTCCGCCCGCGACATGCCCAGCACGATGACGAGCGGGTCCGTGAGCTGGGAGCCGACGGTGAACGACGGGTCCAGGTTGGACATCGGCTCCTGTGGCACGTAAGCGATGCGGCGTCCGCGGAGCTTGTTCATCGCCTCATAGCTCAGGCCCACGAGCTCCTGCCCGTCAAAGACCACCGAGCCGCCGACGACGGAACCGCCTGAGGGCAGGAGGCCGAGGATCGCGAATGCGGTCTGGGTCTTGCCGGAGCCGGACTCGCCGACGAGGCCGTGGGTCTCGCCGCGCGCCACGGTGAGGCGGGCGTCGTGCACCACTGTGGTCCACGTGGTCTTGCCCTGGTAGGCCACGGCGAGGCCGGCCACCTCCAGCAGCGGCCCAGCGTCTGGCGCATCGTGCGCCAGCGGTGCTGGTGCCGGCTCCGTCGTGGCGGACCAGGCGGTCCGGCCGCGCTTGACCTCGCCTGTGCCCTCCAGTTCGTCACGGATGGCGGTGCTGAGGAGCGTGAGCGCGACAAGCGTCAGGCCGAGGGCCAGCGACGGCCACAGCACCAGCAGGCCGGAGCGGTTGATGTTGTAGAAGCCCTCGTTGAGGATCTGACCCCATGTGGGGGTCAGGGGGTCGCCGAGGCCGAGGAAGTCGAACCCGGCCTGCATACCGATGCCCGCGGCGATGATGCCGGCGGTGAGCAGGATGACCGGCGCACGGACCGCCAGCAGGATGTGCCGGCCGATGATCCGCGGCGTGGACAGGCCTGAGGTGCGGGCGGCGTCGACGTAGAGCTCGTTGCGGACCGCGCGCACGGAGTTGTAGACCACGCGGTAGTACACGGGGGAGATGAAGGCGCCGAAGATGGCCATCGTCACCCACATCGAGGGCCCCATGACGGCGCGCGCTGCGATGAGCACGATGATCGCAGGCAGCGACATGGTCAGCGCCGTGAACCACGACCCCAGCGAATCGACCCAGCCGCCGAAGTAGCCGGCGATGAGCCCGGCGGTGACCCCGATGGTTGAGGCGATGGTGGCGACCAGCAGCCCGCCAGCCATGCTGAACGACGTGGCCACCAGGAGCCGGGAGAAGATGTCGCGCCCAGCGGAGTCGCCGCCCAGGAGGAAATCCCCACCCGGCGGGGCGAAGATGTGCCTCAGCGACGTGAGGGACGGGTCGTTCGGGGCGACGAAGGGGCCGATCACCGCGACGATCGCGACCAGGGCCAGGAAGATCAGCGCCGGCCCCCCGAGGGGGTGGACCAGGAGGCGCCTGAGCAGGTGGCCGCGCGGTGCCCGGGTCTCGGTGGGCGCCGTCGACGGCGTGACGAGGGGTGTGGTCATGACAGCCGAACCTTCGGATTGACCCACGCCTGAGCGATGTCGACGAGGGTGTTCACGAGCGTGACGATGATGCCGGTCACGATGACGATGCCCATCACGATGGGCAGGTCGCCCTTCGACGTGCTGGTCAGGGCGAGCGGGCCGAGGCCGGGGATGGAGAACAGTTGCTCCACGATCACGGCACCGCCCAGCAGGATGACGAACATGAGGCCGAGGATGCTGAGCGCGGGACCTGCCGCGTTGCGCAGCACGTGCCGGTACACGATCCGCCGCGCGGGGAGTCCCCGGCTGCGGAGCGTCCGCACGTAGTCGCGGCCCAGCACGTCGATCATCGAGCCGCGTACCTGCTGCGCGACGCCGCCGATCGAGCCGATGGTGAGCGCCGCGATGGGGAGAGCGATGGACTGCAGCCACTCCACGGGTGACACCGCGAACCTCGTGTAGCCGGTGGCCGGGAACCAGTCCAGGTTGATGGCGAACACGATGACGAGGAACAGGGCCATGAGGAACCCGGGGATGGCCTGGCCCAGGACCGCCATGATCTGAACCGTCCGGTCGAGCCAGCCACGCTTCGTGGCGGCGAGCGCGCCCAGGACGATGCCGATCAGGGCGGTCAGGAGGACCGATCCGACGGCCAGTGAGATGGTGACCGCGACGCGGGTGGAGATTGCGTCGGTGACCGGCTGGCCGTTGAACCACGACAAACCGAGGTCCCCCTGGAGGGCGTTGCCCGCCCATGAGGCGAACTGCTCCAGCACGGGCTTGTCGAGCCCGAGCCGTTCCTCCACCTGCGCCACGGCCTCGTCGGTGGCCGTCTGTCCCGCGATGCGGCGGGCAGTGTCGGTGTTGCCGATCTGCAGCAGGAAGAAGGTCAGCACGCTGAGCGCGGCGACGAGGCCGAGGCCCGTCAGCAGCCGCTTGGCGATGAATTTGAGCATGAGTTGCGCCCTCCAGGGTTCTCGTGATCAGGCCGGGACGATGTCCCAGAGGTTGGCCACAGCCTGACCCTCCTTCATGGTCACCGAGGTTCCCTCGGCGGTCACGTTGAACCCCATGACGCGGTAGAAGGGAGCGAACCAGGCCTGCTCGATGAGGTACTCGTTGAGCTCCTTGGCCGCGGCGTCGGCATCCTCGCCGCCGACGCGCATGCGCTCGGCCAGCCCGGCGATGGTCTCGTCACCCTGGTGGTAGACGTTCCACGCCGAACCCGGGTCCACAGCGAGCAGGTAGGTCATCCATGCGATGGGCTCCTGGTTGAGGCCGAAGGCGAACATGCCCCACTTGCCACCCAGCAGGTCACCGATGAAGCTCTCGCCGGCCTGTTCGTACTCGATATTGATGCCGGATTCGGCAAGCACGCCGGCGATGAGCTCGGGCTCAGAGGGCGGGGTGAAACCGGTCTGCGGCATCACGATGGTCACGCCGTCGGGGTAGCCGGCCTCGGCCAGCAGCGCCTTGGCCTTCTCCGGGTCGTAGGGGTAGGCCTCTTCGAGTTCGGGGATGAACGCCTCGGTGCCCGGGCCGAAGATCTGGGTGGTCGGCTCGCCGTAGCCGGCCTCAAGTCCCTGGAGCAGGCCTTCGCGGTCGATGGCGTGGTTGATGGCCTGGCGGACGCGGACGTCGGCGAGGGCCTCGTTCACCTGGCCGTTGCGGTCGGCGATGATGAGGCCCTTCCAGTTCACGGGGATCTGGTTGATGGTGTAGCCGGCAGCCTCGGCGTCGGGGATCTGGGTCGGCGAGTTGAGGTTGGCGATGTCCACCTGCTGGTCGCGCAGCGCGTTGAGCAGCGCGGACGCATCGGCGTAGAAGTTGATGGTGATCGCGTCGTAGTGCTGCAGGCTCGGGTCCCAGTAGTCCGGGTTCGCGGTGAGCTTGTAGCTGGAGCCGACGGTGGAGGCCGCGGTGTCGAGCACGTACGGCCCGGAGCCGACGGGGTTGGTCTGCGCGTCGGCGGCGTCGAAGCTGGACGCGGCGGCAACGAGGCCGGAGTTCTGGCTGAGGTAGGTCAGCAGGGCCGGGTCTGGCTTGGAGAGAGTGAGCACCAGGGTGTCCTCATCGGCCGCAGTGGCCTCGGCGAGGGCGGCGAGGTTGCCCGTGTTGGGGGAGGCGCCGTCGCGGAACCGGATCAGGTTCTGGGCCGCCAGGTCAGCGGTGAGTTCGGTGCCGTCGGTGAAGGTGACACCATCACGCAGCTCGAGGGTGAGCTCGGTGTTGGTGTCGTTGTAGGTCCACTCCTCGGCGAGGCCGGGCTCGACCGTGCCGTCGGCCGCAGTGCGAAGGAGGGTGTCGTAGACGGCCATGTGGTACGTGGCGACGTTGCCCCAGTCGGCGTCGGCCGCCTTCCAGGTGGCGATGTCGACGACGGCGCCGATGCGCAGCTCGCCGCCGCGCTCCACCGCCGTGGCCGAGGACGAGGAGTCGGCAGTGCTGCCGGTCGAGGTGGTCGGGTCGCTGGAACCCGAGGAGCAGGCGGTGAGCGCGAGGGAGGCGGTTGCCCCCAGCGCCAGGGCCTTGATGATGCGGGACATCGGTGTGGTTTCCCTTCGTTGGGTCTTCGTCGGTGAAGGTGTGGACGGCGGTCGTCGGCGTCTTGAGAGGACAGTAGATCGAAAATCTTAAGGTGTCAAGGTTTTCGCGATGGGGGTGCTAGGGTCCAGGCATGGCGAGTGTCCGGGGTGAGTACCGCAAGAGCGCGCAGCGACGCGAAGAGGTGCTCGACGCCGCCTTCCGCGTGTTCTCCCGGGTGGGCTTCACCAACGCGTCGGTGAGTGAGATCGCGCGCGAGGTGGGCATGAGCCAGCCCGGCCTGCTGCATCACTACGACTCGAAGCTGGCCATGCTGCTGGCGGTGTTCGAGCGCCGGGACCAGACCGCGCAGGACATCCTGGGCGGTCGCCGCGACATCGAGTTCCTCCGCGGACTGGTGGAGATCTCCCGCCGAAACCTCGAGAAGCGTGAGTTGATCAGGTTCTATACCGTGATCGCCGGTGAGGCCACCAGCCCTGAGCATCCTGCGCACAGGCACTTCAAGGATCGCTTCGAGCTCATCGTGACCGAGACGTCGCGGGCCTTCGAGGACCTGGCCCGGCTCGGCAAGCTGAGGGAGGGTGTGGACCCGCGCGCCGCCGCCCTCAGCTGTGTGTCCATGGTCGAGGGGCTGCAGCTGCTCTGGCTCAACGACATCCCCGGCATCGACATGGCCGAGGATATGCACCGTCACATGCAGCAGTTCCTCACTGTCGAGCTCTGACCGCGCGCCAGGATCGATCCAAAATCTTATGACTGGAATATTTTCGTCAATTGTCGTAGCGTGGGCGACGACGGTGCGCAGAGGCCCGTCCCCTGCGAGAGGCAGAACACATGGCCCAGCCCAGAATCGCGCGCGTCGCCCTCACCAGACACGCTGACGTCACCGCAAACACGCCGACGCCGGCGCTGAGTTGGACGGTCGAGAGCGGTGAGCCCGGATGGTCGCAGGCCTGGGCCGAGGTCCGGGCTGGTGGTGCCGTGGCACGTTTCGAGGGACCCGAGTCGAACGCGGTGGCGTGGCCCTTCGATCCGCTCTCCCCGCGAGAGGCGCGAGCCCTCCAGGTCCGCAGCGGTGGGGCCGACGGGTCCGTGACGCCGTGGAGCGATGAGCTGGTGATCACCGCGGGCTTCCTTGCCGAGGGAGAGTGGGTGGCGAAGTTCATTGCGCTTGCTGAACCGGAGCGCGTCGCACGGCCGGTGTGGCTCCGACACGAGTTCACCCTGTCCGAGGCCCCCGTCGCCGCCTTCCTCTACGTCACTGCTCTGGGGGCCCACGAGACCACCCTGAACGGTGAGCCGGTCAGCGACCACGTGCTCCCGCCCGGGTGGACCCCGTACGACAAGCGGCTGGTCTTCGAGACCCATGAGGTCACGGCCTCTATGCGCCCTGGCGCCAACACGCTCGCGGCCGCAGTAGCGGGGGCGTGGCGGACCGAGGCCTACGGATTCTTCGGCCGTCCGCGTCGTGTGTACGGCGATCAGCCGAGCTTCGCTGCTCAGCTGCACCTGCGCTTCGCCGACGGCTCGGAGCGAGTGATCGCAACCGGACCGGAGTGGATGGCGAGGGGAGACCTGGAGATCGTCGACTCGGGCATCTACCGGGGCGAGACGGTGGACCTGCGCCGGGCGCACCTCGGCTGGGACCTCCCCGGCGCCGCTGCCGACGGCTGGACGCCGGTACTCGTTGAGGACGTCGACCTGGTCCCGGAGCCGAAGCTTGCCCCGCCGGTCCGCTGCACCGACGAACTGCCCGTGCGCGAGGTGCTCACCACGCCGTCGGGTGCCACGGTGCTGGACTTCGGGCAGAACCTCGTCGGCCGGTTGCGGCTGACGGTCGACCTGCCGGCGGGCACCACGCTGACGCTGCGCCACGCCGAGGTGCTCGAGGATGGCGAACTCGGCGTCCGCCCACTGCGCGACGCGGTG
>DATITN010000374.1:0-3970 GCA_035467795.1 Arachnia sp.
CCGTCTCCTACTACCGCGAGATCGTCTTCGGCCTGCGCACCGAGCCCTACAGCGCGGTGCGGCGGCCGGAGCATCACGGGCACACGATCACCATGCAGTCGCCGTGGGGCTGGAGCGACTCGGTCTCGTCGTGGACGTGGCCGGGCTTCGAGGGCAGGCCGGTCGTCGTCGAGGTCTACGCCGGCGCCGACGAGGTGGCGCTGCTGCTCGACGGGGTGGAGGTGTCGCGGGCGACGGTGGGGAAGACCCACCCGATGATGGCCACGCTGGAGACTGCCTACCGGGCGGGGAAGCTGACCGCCGTCGCGTACCGGGACGGCGAGGAGGCGGGCCGCACCAGTATCGCGACCGCGACGACGCCCGCCCGCCTGACCGCGACCGTGGACCGCACCGCGCTGCGCGACGGCGACGCCGACCTCGCGTTCGTCGCCATCGAACTGCGCGATGACAATGGCGTTCTCATCACGACGGGGGACCGTGAGGTCACCGTCGAGGTGGAGGGGGCCGGGGTGCTGGCCGGGATGTGCAGCGCCAACCCGAAGACGGCCGAGCACTTCGACGCTTCCACGTGGCGCACGTTCGACGGCCGGGCGCTGGCCGTGGTGCGGCCTTCCGGGGCGGGCGGGGTGACCGTGACGGTGTCGGCCGAGGGGCTGGAGCCGGTGCGGCTGACCTTGACCGTGAGCTGAGGCCGCCGGACCCGCGCGAACTCGTGGCGCACCTTCCGCGCGATTGGGTCGGGACGGGATGACCGGCAGATCTGGTCGCGTAGCCGCCATCAGATCCGCCGCTCACCCAGCGGTCATCGAGCCCGCGTCGTAATCACGGTGAAAGCGGCGCCGACGGAAGAGCGCGCTGCTAGGGTCGAAGCACCAGGCGGTGGGGCTCGCCTGACCCAACAGCCGCCCGGGCGGCCAACAGTCCCTATCCCACACGATTCGACGTGCGACGGATAGGGAGGTGACGCTATGGGGCCGAGAATGATCGCCGGCGAGCGTCACACAGCCTCGATCTCTCTCGCGTTGGATGCGTGGTTCACATCATGGCGTCGGCCGTCCGGCACGGCGTCGATCCAACGTTGAGAGGGGCCGTGATGGGCTTCGAGATCAGCAGCGTGAGCGCGCTGGAAATCATGGATTCGCGCGGGAGGCCCACGTTGAACGTGTCGGTCACCCTGGCCGACGGGACGGTCGCTGAGGCTGGTGTGCCGTCAGGGGCTTCCACGGGTACCCGCGAGGCGGTGGAGTTGCGCGACGGCGACGCCTCCCGCTTCGGCGGCGCCGGTGTCACCCAGGCCCGAGACCACGTCAATGACGAGCTCAACGCCGGCCTGTCCGGCCGGATGTGGAACTCCCTGGCAGAGGTGGATCAGGCGATGCGGGACCTGGACGGCACCCCGAACAAGGCACGCCTCGGTGCCAACGCGATCATCGGTACCTCGATGGCGGTCGCCCGTGCGTTGGCAGCATCCGAGGGGGTGCCGCTGCACGAGTGGCTGCCCGGATTCGGCCAGGCGCCGAGAATGCCCGTGCCGTGCTTCAACGTCCTCAACGGCGGCGCCCACGCACCCAATCCGCTGGACTTCCAGGAGTTCATGGTCTCGCCGCTCGGCGCACCCTCGATGGCCGAAGCAGTCCGCGCCGGCGCCGAAGTGTACGCGGCGTTGCGTAAGCGGCTCGCCGCCGCGGGCCACGCCACAGGCCTGGGAGATGAGGGTGGCTTCGCCCCCAACCTGGCCGAGCCCGAGGAGGTCCTCGAGCTGATCGTCGCCGCCATCACCGACGCCGGGTACACGCCTGGGGTCGAGGGCATCGCGATTGCGCTCGACCCGGCGGCGTCGGAGTTCCATCAGGCCGACGGAACCTACCGCGTCAACGGCGCCTCGCTGTCCAGCGGGGACATGATCGCCCGCTATGTGGCGATGGTGGACGCATACCCGATCTGGAGCATCGAGGACGGCCTGGGTGAGGCCGACACCGAGGGTTGGAAGAAGCTGACGGCGGCCCTGGGTGGGCGCCTGCAGCTGGTGGGCGACGACAACTTCTGCACCAACCCCGCGATCATCACCGAAGCCATCGCCAACGGCATCGGCAACGCGGCGTTGATCAAGGTCAACCAGATCGGGACGATCACCGAGACGCTGGAGGCGATGCGGATCTGCCACGAGGCAGGGTATGGCCAGATGGTGTCGCACCGTTCCGGTGAGACGCCGGACACGTTCATCGCTGACCTAGCGGTGGCCACGGGATGCGGCCAGATCAAGACCGGTGCCCCGGCCCGCGGCGAACGCGTGGCCAAGTACAACCGGCTCATCCAGATCCAGGCACACCACCCGGAGCTGACCTACGGCGCGATCTGAGGCTGGGCGCCGAGGCTTCCCGTCAGGCAGACGGGGGTTGCAGGAGCAGCGCGGCCGGATCGTCGACCATCTGCTGCAGTATGTGGGCCGACCGCACGAGGTAGAAGCCGTCGGTGACCCGCTCATCGATCGTGTAGATGACGTCCACCCGGCGCCGGGCGACGACGGACCCAGCTTCGTCGACTACCGGCTCGGGACGGATGGTGCCGATCGAGACGAACACGCCTGCGGTGCCATGCCGGTAGAGGTGGTGGAACGGCGCCTCGGCCTTGAGCGAGCCCATGTTCACGAGGTAGGCGCTGGCGTAGGTGGGGATGGCATCCTGCAGTACCTTCGGCAGCCGGTTGATGGAGTCCAGCGCCCATGCCGTCCGGGCGACGGCGGCGATCAGCAGGCCGGGGAGCCGGACCAGCTGCGACACCAGTATGTCGCTCTCGTTGCGGGTGTGGTTGCGCGCCCGGGTCAGCGCCTCGTCGACCATGGTGCGCACCTCGTCGACGGTCTCGAGCCCCGTGAAGGTGATCTGTGCCTGCACCTCGTCGGCCTCGTCGGTGAGGGCCTTCTTCACCGTGAACGCGAAGGAGATGTCGCGGTGCTCGTAGGTGCGCCGCCCGGAGATGAACCGGTTGAGCTCCGGCCGCTGGTGGAAGAGCCGGGCCAGCGCCGTGAGGAAGACGTGGAAGAAGCCGATGCGCGTCCCCGCCGTTCGGTCGCGGTTGACGTCGTCCAGCCAGGACATCAGCCGTTCCACCTCCAGATGCTGGGGGTAGTAGACGGTGGCGTCGAGGCGGGTGGGCATCAGGTGGGGCACCACGCGACGCGCCGCGGGAAGGTCATCGATCAGGCGGCCGTCACGTCGCCCCTTGGTGGATCGTGCCCCGGTGGAGATCATCGCGTCCTTCGTTGGCGTGGCGGCTTCGGCTGATCCGCTCACACTAGGACAGGGACGGGGCTCAGAGCCCGGTGACTCTCGTGATCGGCGAAAACAGCCTCCCGTGCCGCCAGACGGTGGCCACAAAGTAGGCGAGCAACATGCCGCCGATGATGTCGATCGAGTAGTGCCCGTGCGCCAACAGCAGGCCGGCGATCATCAGCGCAACCATCGACCATTGGAAGGTGCGGAGCCGGGGTTGATCGTCGGGAACCCGGAGGGCGAGAAGCGTCAGCAGGGCTGTGTGGCCGGAGGGGAACGTGCCGAACTGCTCCTGGGGAAACACGAAGATGCCCTCCCCGTAGGCCGGCGCCAACGGGGTCAGGACGATCATGCCCGCCCGCAGGAGATACATCAGCGCCACGGCGGTGGCGGCGGCGGGCAAGGTCGACGGCGCCGCGCGCAGTGTCGCCCACAGGTGGACGCCGATCCCCGCAGCCAGGGCCACCAAGGTGAGCCAGCGGGCGGGGGAGAGGTAGGGGAGGAGCTCGAAGAGCAGGTCGTCCGGGCGGGGGGCGTCGGCGAAGGATCCGACGATCACCTGGTTGGCGAGCCATGTCGCGACGGCGGCCACCACGCCGAGTCCCACCGCCGTCGCCCAGGCAGCGGCCAGGTGAGGGGGGTCCGACGGGTCGTCCATGGGCACAGTCTGCCGAAGGTCGTCGAGGGGCGGGCGGGTG
>DATITN010000375.1:0-6535 GCA_035467795.1 Arachnia sp.
AGAACGCCGACATGATCCTCTACTTCTCCCAGGGGAGGATCGTCGATCGAGGCACCATGTCGGAACTAGCGTCCCGCAATGACGATTTCGCCGAGCTGATCCGGCTCGGGCGGCTGCTGTGAGCCGGATCCCCAGCGGCTCCCGCAGACAGGCCGACCAAATGGGGTGGGACGAACTGAAGGACGATAGATGGACCCCCTCGCTCCCCTGAGAGAGCTCAAGCACCGGGCGTTCGTCGCGACGAAGCGCGCGCACTCGGTGCGCCGCCGTGCCGCGCTCGGGGTGACGGATGCGCTCGGGAGGGTGAGGGAAGTCCTTGGCCCCCCCTATCGATACTTCGATGGGCGATACACCCGCAGTTTCATGGAACGGCCAGACCCGCCGCACCTGGAGTCCGCGCCCTGCCCCCGCGTGATCTATGCGATGTGGTTCGGTGGCCCGCTGCCTACAACCCGGTCCCGCAGCCTCGACGAAATCCGCCGTTCGAATCCGGACACGCCGGTGGTTCTGATCACCGAGGCTACCGTGGGCGAATTCCTCCTCCCCGAGCATCCGCTGCACCCTGCCTTCAACAAGCTCGCCGCCACACATCGGTCTGACCATCTCAGGGCCTATCTCATGCACTTCCACGGCGGCGGGTACACGGACCTCAAGCCCCCCCGTGCAACGTGGGACGGGGTTTTCCGACGGCTGGAGGAGGACCGGACGATCCTCGTCGCAGGGTACCGGGAGATCACGTCGAACTATGTCAGCGAACACCCTCGGAACCTGGGCTCGGACCTGCGCCGATACTACCGATTCGTCATGGGTCCCAGCGCCTTCATCATGCGTCCCCGGAGCGTCTTCACCGCGTCGCTCTACCGGGAGCAGCTGAGGCGCCTCGACTACTATGAGCCTGCACTCACGGACACGCCCCCGGAACCCTACGACCTCCCTCACAGCTACCCACTGTGGTGGGGGGAACTCTTCCCCGATATCGCGCAGTGTCTCTCGCTCAAGTTCCAGAATCGGATCATGTTCGATGACGATATCCGTCCCGTACTGCGGAACTACCGCTGATCAGAGGTAGTCGGCTCGGGCCACGTCGATGCGATCATCAATCACAACCCACTCGTTATATTTCAGCGCGAGGGGGTGGTGGACCTGATTGAGGAGACGGTTCCAGGAGATCGGATAGCCCACCACCGCGCCCCGCTCTCCGCCGGGGAACTCTTTCAGCTGCGGATAGAAGTAGTCCAACCGCCGCTCCACTTCGGTGAGCCACTCGAGTGTGAGAGGCGTGTGACTGCGGGCCAGGCAGGCCAGGTTGCTCGGGATGATGCGATGCCACATCCGGACATCTAACCCGAGCGCCCCCGGCAGGGATGCCACATGCCCGGACGACTCATGCCCCCTCGCCACATACCAGACATCCTGCCGATGACTCACGCTCTGCCACACGCGGTCCCAACGAGGTGTGGGTGCCTTGATGTCGCAGTACCCACCGCCGTAGTGATGGAGGAAGTAGGCTCGCAGATAATCCGAGCGATGAACGAGAGACAGGAACTCATACGCTGGGTGAAGAGGCCAGTCCGCCTTGACCCACTCGCCGAGATTCTGCGGGGTCACCAGGATGACCGGAAGCCCTATTTTCTTCTCCATGCCACGGAGATTGCGCTCCCGGTTCTCAGTCAGGGGATTGCTCCCGGTCCAGAAGCAAAAGACCTGGCCCGGCATTTCTCCGGCGATCGGCTCACTGAGGAGCCTTCTAACGAGAAACGACCGACGATACCTCTCCGGCCTGAACTCGTAGCTGTGTCCCCTCAAACGGAGGGCGGTGTACACGTCCAGCGCGCCGTCACACAACCGGACAAGTGTCGGACGGGCCTTCTTGACCGACACAAGACCGAGGTGCTTGACCTCGCGTGCGATCCTCAGCAAGCCCATTTCCCCACCCTCGTCGAGGCGACGATCGTCAGCATAGCGGTGGAATTGCCGACTCTGAACAGGTGACCGGTGACCAGCTGTACTGAGTAGGCTGGGCTGGAAGCACCAGGAGGGGGTGATCGTGCCGACATCACCAACAGTCAGCGTGGTCGTTCCTCACTACGGCGACCCTGCGCCCACCCAGGCACTCGTGGCCCAGCTCGCCTTGCAGCTCCCCCATCAGATCATCGTCAGCGACGACTCATCACCACACCCCTTCCCCCCAACCGACGGCCTGGTCGTCGTGCGGCGTGAGACAAACGGAGGGTTCGGGGCGGCGGTCAACTCCGGCGCCGCCGTCGCCACGGGTGAACTCCTCCTTGTCCTGAACAGTGACCTCGAGGTCCCCACGGACCTCGTCAATGACATGGTCACGCACGCCACCCCCCTGCAGCCCGCGGTGGTGGCACCCCGCGTCCTAGATCAATCGGGCCGCGTGGCGTTCAGCGCCCACCGCTGGCCCACCATCCTCAGCCAGAGCGTCGAATGGCTAACCCCCCTGGCCCGCTGGCGCAACCGCCCCTGGCTGAGGCGGCTGCTGGGCCATGACGCCCGCATCCTCACCGCCGACAGTCCTGTCGAGGTCGACTGGCTGGTGGGCGCGGCCTTCATGTTGCCCCTTGCCGAGTTCCAGGCCGTGGGCGGGCTTGACGAACGGTTCTTCATGAACTCCGAGGAGATCGACCTGCAGCGTCGCCTTGCCGCCCGCGGACTGCCGCGGGTCTACATCCCTGGGGTCAGCGTCACACACGAGGGCGGGGGATCCTCAGACCCCGCGAAGCGGCGTCGCTGGCTCGTGACAGCTCAGGTCCGATACGCGAAGAAGTGGGGCGGGGCCGGTCGCCTCCGAGCCGCCCTCAGCACGGCCACCGTCATCAACTTCGCCTGGAACTGTGTACGGGCCCTGCGCGGAGTCGACGTCGCCCCGGTGAGCACCGCACGCGAGGAACTCGCACTGATCTGGGGCGCATCATGACCCGCCAGCCGAAGCTGCTGCTGCTGAGCCCCGTCTTCCACGGCTACTCGATGAGCATCGCCGCCGGGTTCCGGCAGCTCGGCTTCGAGATCGACACCCACTGCTACGACGCGAAACAGACGTTCGGCCAGAAGCTCTCCCACAAGCTGATCCACGAGCTCCCCACCCGGGTGGGGCTCGGGGACGAGCGCCCACACCTGCGCCACAGCACCGAGGCCGCCGAGGCCATCCGCGCCGCACGGCCGGACGTCACCCTGGTCATCCGGGGCGATCAGTTCGGGGAGTCGGTCTTCGACGCCCTCGACGACGTGGGGTCGCGCAGGTTCCTCTGGCTGTGGGACGAGGTCCGCCGGACGGCGCACGATGAGGCGTCACTGGATCGCTACGACCATCTCATCTCCTACTCACCCCTCGACACACAGGCCTTCAATGACGCAGGCCGGGCGTGCCTCCATCTACCGAACGCGTTCGATCCCGCGATGACCCCCACCCCCCGGCACTCGTCCGAGGTGATCTTCATCGGGGCCCGCTATCCCAGACGCGACGAGCTGCTCACGGCTGTCGCCGACGCGGGCGTGCCGCTGCGCTGCTACGGGCGGGAGTGGTCGCGCCACCCCTTCGACCGCGCCCGCACCTGGCAGCTCAGCCGCCCCGACGTGCCTGCCGCACGCGACATCGACCGCGCCGACGGCTACGCCCTCACCGCAGGATCTCCCGCGGCGATCAACATCCACGGGGACCAGGACGGCTTCACCATGAAGACCTTCGAGGTCCCGGGGGTGGGGGGCGTGCAGCTGGTGGACCGCGACGACGTGGCTGCGTACTACGAGCCGGGCCGCGAGGTCGCAGTGTTCCACGACGCTGGCGAACTCGTCGAGCTCTGCCGCCGGGCGATCAGCGACGACCGGTGGGGCGATGCCCTGCGCGAGGCCGGCCGCAAGCGCACCCTCGCGGAGCACACGTGGGCTCACCGGGCCGCGGAGGTGGCGCGGCTGTGGGCCTGAGGTACCTCGACCATGAGTCCTGGCGCCGCTGGCAGGAGTCGCGCCGCCGCCTCCAGATCCTCAGGTCGTGGTTGGCGAGTCCCTCCTCCCCTACGGGGAAGCCCGACCGTCCCCACCGCGTCTGGGCTCGTGGAAGCGACCCCGCGCTGCTGGTGGCGTGCGACTCCAACTCCCCCACCAACCACCACGCGCTGCTGGCACCGCTGAGCTCCGACGTCGAACTCCCTGCCATCGTGGTCTATCCGACGGCGACAGATCTCCGCCTCCCCGGCGACGGTTGGCGCGAGGTGGTCGATCCCGACCAAGTGCTGGCGGGAGTCCGTGCCGTCGTGTCGATCGGCGATCATCTGGGGGTTGGCGCCTGGGCTCATGAGCAGGCGGCCCGACGCGGGTGGCGCCAGCTGGTGGTCCAGCACGGCCTGCTCACACCGTTCTCGCCTCCACCCCCGCCTGATGTCGAGGTGCTGGCTTGGTCGGAGGCAGACGCCGCCTTCATCACCGCGGGCCGGCCGGACCTGACCACTCACGTGGTGGGGTCCCCGTTGCTCGCCGCGGCGGCGGGCAACCCGGCCCGGCACGTGAGCCGATTCGCGACACCCGTCTTTCTCGGGCAGCTGCACGGGGCGGAACTCTCGCGCTGGTCCATGACACGCTCGGTCACGTATTTCTGGCGGCTGACCGGCGCCACGTACCGGCCGCATCCGCGCGAGGAGGACAAGCTGTCGCAGGCGCAACACGCGATCTGGCGCCGGCTCGGCATGGACGTCGACTCGTCGACCCCGCTCGCCGAGCTCGACCGGCCCGTCGTCAGTGCCTTCTCCACCGGCGTCCTTGAGGCCGCCGCCCGGGGGATTCCCGCCTGGGTATTCCACGTCTCGCCGCCCCCCTGGCTCGAAGAGTTCTGGGATCGCTACAGCATGAGTCGATGGGGCCGGAGACCCACGCCACCCCCCGCGGTAGAGTCTGACCCCGCGACTCGGATCGCACATCATCTTGCGGAGGCCCAGGCGTGAACCACATCGACGTGTCGGTCATTATCTGCGTCCGCAACGGAGCAAAGACGCTTCGTCGCCAACTCGATGCGCTTTCCGGTCAGGTAGAGCCACCTCAATTTGAGGTCATCGTCTCTGACAACGGCTCCACGGACGAGACCGTGTCCGTGGCGAAGCAGTGGGCAGACGAGAATCTGGGAGCAGTCGCCGAACTCAGAATCATCGATTCTTCCGCCAAGCGCGGAATTCCGCACGCTCGCAACGCCGGTGCCCAGGCTGCGCGGGGCCGCATGCTGGCCTTCTGCGACGCAGACGATGCCGTCGATGCCGGTTGGGTTCGCGCCCTGCACGCCTCCGTCGACTCGGGGCTCGGTGGTGGTCGCGTAACAGCCATCCGGCCGAACGGCTCGATCGACCACGCTGCCTTCGGCGACGCCCTCCAACAGACCAGTTACCTGCCTCACGTCAGCGGATGCAACTTCGCCATCACGCATGAAGCCTTCTTCGATGTGGGCGGCTTCGATGAGTCGCTGCCGTCCTACGGGTGTGACGATCTCGAGTTCTCCTGGCGCGTGCAAGAATCGGGTCACCGGCTCGTCTACGTTCCAGACGCCATCGTGAACTTCACTATTACTCCCCCCACACGAGTGGTGAAGAAGGAGTTCCTCATGGCCAAGGCTCGTGTAGCCGTTGCAGCTCGTCACCCCGCCTCGGAGACCCAAGTTCCCTCGCTGCCGCACTTCGTCGGTCACCTCGCGCATAGCGTTATGCTTCTCCCGTGGCGGATGATCCGTCCGGGCGGAACCCGCCGGGTCAGGTGGGTGCGATGGACGGTGGACGCGGCGGGACGCCTGTCTGGCTACTGGACCTACTTTGTCCGAGGCAACAAGCACAGGCCCCAACTCCTCCCTCGGGTGAACTGAACCCACGCTCCACCGCAGCGAGCTCGATCGAGGTCGTAGCGCGATCGGAGGCCGATCCGCGTAGCACTGGTAGATTGCTCGAACCGGGCGCGATGGGGTGCGTGCCCCATGCGGAGGAAGCTCACTGCGATGCACATCGACCGTAACGTCCAGGACCTGACGGTTGACGCGACCGAGTCAACCCTAAGCGCACTAAAGGTCATCAGTGACAACCGGGCACGGATCGTCTTCGTCATTGACTCGCATGGGCATCTGGTCGGCTCCCTGTCCGACGGCGACGTTCGTCGCTGGCTGGTGAGCTCCTCCGCCCCGGACCTCTCAACGCCTGTCGGTGGGATCGCCAACCGTCGCTGCGTGACAGCAGCCGTGGGGGAGAAATCTTCCACGATCGCCAGCATGCTGAGCGGCCCGATCACCCATATTCCGTTGATCGATGACCGAGGGCGTCTCGTAGGCATCGCAACCTCGCGGACGCATGAGTTCCGCGTCGGTCGCCACCGGGTCTCCGCCGAGGACCCGACACTGATCATCGCCGAGATCGGCAACAACCACCAGGGCGACGTCGGCTTCGCCAAGCGTCTGGTGGACCTGGCTATGGACGCCGGCGCGGATGTGGTGAAGTTCCAGCTCCGCGATATGGATGCCCTCTACCGCCAGAGCGGGGCCGCCACCGGC
>DATITN010000376.1:0-7187 GCA_035467795.1 Arachnia sp.
GCGTGCCTTCCTGGAGTCCACGGACAAGAAATACGATCTCATTCTCTTTGCCCTGCCTGACTCGCTGGCGCTGGTGAGCGGCGCCTCGCAGATCCGGCTTGAATCATTTCTCTTCACCGAGGAGGCACTCGCCTCGGCTCGCGCAAGGCTGACTGACGACGGCGTGTTTTCGATGTACAACTACTACCGCGAGTCCTGGCTCATCGATCGACTTGGGGGCATCGCCGAGGATTCTTTCGGGCATGGGCCCTGCGTGGACCTGTTGGGCGAGGCGCAGGCTGTTGTCACCATCGCGAAGGACCCTGCGTACCAGCAGTGCGGACCCGACAACCACGTGCTGCCCTCCGAACGCATCGCCCCTCCCACCGACAACGCGCCGTTCCTCTACTACCGTGGCGAAGGCATCCCCGCGGTCTACTTATGGACGCTCGCCGGCATCGTCCTCCTCTCAGGAATCGTGGTGCGGGCCCTGGGGGGCCCGTTCCGGACGATGCGGCCCTACGCGGATCTCTTCCTCATGGGGGTCGCTTTCATGCTGCTGCAGACGAGATACATCGCCACATTCGCCCTGCTTTTCGGGACGACGTGGCTTGTCAACGCCCTCGTTTTCGGCGGCGTCCTCCTCACCGTGCTTCTGGCGGTCGAGACCACCAGACGATGGCGCACTCCTCCCATCCAATGGTTGTTCGGCGGCATCGCCGCCTCCCTGGCCCTGGCCTACGTGGTCAGCCCTGAGTGGTTGCTTGCCCTGCCGGGTCCGATGCGCCTCGTGGTGGCGGTGGCGTTGGCTTTCGCACCGATCTTCCTCGCCAACGTTGCCTTCGCCAAGCGCTTCGCTGCAGCAGAGAATTCGCGCTCGGCCTTCGGCCTCAACCTGTTGGGCGCCCTGGTCGGAGGCTGCCTGGAGTACGCCGCGCTGCTGACCGGGTACAGCAACCTGCTGGTCCTCGTCCTGCTGATCTACCTTCTGGCCTTCGTGCTAGCCCCGCGCCGCGACGGGCAGATCATCGCAGCGTGACCCGTCACAGGCAGGACGACCTCTTGTATCGGAGGCCCGGCGGCCCGTGCGGCCGGGTCATCCCTCCAGGACGATGGGGACGATGACGGGGCTGCGGCGCCGGGTGCGGTTCATCCAGCCGCTGAGGTCCCGCTCGATCCGTTCCTCCAGTGTGGTGTGGTCCGTGATGCCGGATGCCTTCGCCTTGGCGAGCACCGCGTCGATGCGGGGGAGGGCGTCGGCGAAGGTGCCTGTGTCATGGACCATGCCTCGAGTGAGGAACTCCGGTGGGGCGGTGGATAGGCCGGTCTCGCCTGAAATGGTGACCAGAATCGTGACGAGGCCGTCGGAGGCGAGGGTGCGGCGCTCCAGGAGTGCGGCCTCGTCCACGCGCCCCACCGTCGTGCCGTCGACGTAGACGTGCTGGGCCGGCACGCGGCCGGTCACGGAGGCCACGCCGTCGACCAGGTCGATGACGAAGCCGTCGGTGGCGACCAGGACCCGGTCCTCCGGGATGCCGGTGCGGATCGCGATGGCGGCGTTGGCGGCGAGGTGGCGCACCTCCCCGTGGATGGGCAGGACGTTGCCGGGCTCGATGAGGTTGTAGCAGTAGGCGAGTTCGCCGGCGCTCGCGTGCCCGGACACGTGCACCTTGGCGTTGCCCTTGTGGACGACGTTCGCGCCTCGGCGGGTGAGGCCGTTGATCACCCGGGAGATCGCGTTCTCGTTGCCGGGGATCATGGAGCTCGCGAGCAGGATCGTGTCGCCGGGCCCGATGGTGATGTCGTGGCTTCCCTCGGCCATCCGGGCCAGAGCCGCCAAAGGCTCACCCTGTGACCCTGTGCAGATCAGCGCGACCTTGTGATCGGGTTCGTCGGCGAGCTTGCGGAAATCGACGACCAGGCCACGCGGAACAGTCAGGAACCCGAGCTCCCGGGCCACGCGCATGTTGCGCACCATGGATCTGCCGACGAACGCCACCTTTCGTCCGTGCCGCTGCGCGGCGTCGATGATCTGCTGGATCCGGTGGATGTGGCTGGCGAAGCTGGACACCACGATCCGCCGCGGCGCGCCGCGGAACACCTCTTCGATCGCGGGGGCCAGGTCGCGCTCGGAGATCGTGAAGCCCGGAACCTCGGCGTTGGTGGAGTCCACCAGGAACAGGTCGACTCCCTCTTCCCCCAGCCTGGCGAACGCCCGGAGATCCGTGAGGCGGTTGTCGAGGGGGAACTGGTCCATCTTGAAGTCGCCGGTGTGGAGCGCCAGCCCCGCCGGGGTGCGGATGGCCACGGCCAGGCCGTCGGGGATGGAGTGGTTGACCGCGGAGAACTCCAGGTCGAACGGGCCGAAGGCTCGCCGGTCACCTTCTTTGACCTCGACGGTGCGGGCGTTGATCCGATGCTCCTTGAGCTTGGCCTGGATGAAGCCGAGGGTGAGCCGGGATCCGATCACCGGGATGTCGCTGCGCAGGCGCAGGAGGTAGGGGACACCGCCGATGTGATCCTCGTGCCCGTGGGTGAGCACCAGAGCCTCCACCGCGTCGAGGCGGTCCGCGATCCACGAGAAGTCCGGGAGGATGACGTCGACGCCGGGCTGGTGCTCCTCAGGGAAGAGCACGCCGCAGTCGACGATGAGCAGTCTTCCGTCGTGCTCGAATACCGTCATGTTGCGTCCCACGTCGCCGAGGCCGCCGAGTGCGACCACCCGAAGGCTGTTCTCCGGCGGCGGGGGCGGAAGGGTCAGGTGTGCCGAGTTGAACATGTGGTCGCCTCCTGGGCGGGGCTGGGGGATTGGTGGAGCAGGCACGGCCGGCGGTCGTTGTCATCCGGCTCTTCCCTGCGGATGCCGCGAGCGCGCAGCACCTCAAGAGTCTGATCACCCCTACCATACTCTCCCCGAACGAGAGGGTTCGGTGATGGTGCCCTCAGGCGTCACCCCAGCGTGCGGCACACTGGGGGCATGACTCAGCCCGACTCCGCGCCCACCCTCCAGATCGGTGCCGTCGCGGAGCGCACCGGGCTCTCGATCAGGACGCTGCGGCACTACGACGAGGTCGGTCTGGTGCGCCCTAGCGGGCGGTCCGTCGGCGGATTCCGGCTCTACACCCACGACGACGTCAGCCGGCTGCTGCTGATCCGGCGCATGAAGCCCCTCGGGTTCAGCCTGGAGGAGATGGTGTCGCTGCTCGAGACCGCTGACGCGCACCGCGCTCTGCCCACCGCGGACACTGCGGCCGCGCTGGCGGACTATGTCCGGGTTGCCTCTGAGCGTCGCGACGACCTGGCTCTGCAGGTGGCGAAAGCTGACGAGTTCATCGCTCAGTTGCGCGGACTCGGCGGTGATTCTGCGTCCTCCTGAGCGTCTTCGAGCCACCGCGCAGCGGCGCCCAGAGCCGCTAGAGCCACCCTTGGGTACGCCAATGGGCCAGGAGTGCGTCCACTGTCTCCATCGCCGCAGCCGGCAGACGGGATTCCCTGGCCCACGCCGCCAGCCGCTCCCGGTCCATCGCCGCCCCCAGAGACGCCAGCCGGGTGAACGGTCCCAGCCTGATCGCCAGCAAGGTGGTCACCCCGGCATTGAGGCCGCTGACCTCGGAGAGCGACGCCTCCATCGCCTCTCGCACGGTCGGGTTGGTGAGCGTCGGCGTGCTGGTGGGTGCCGTCGCGGCGCGCTTCGCGGGGGGTGCGACACGCGCCGGTCGTTGCGGCGGCGGGGCGGAGGCACGCCGCGGTGCTGGCGCGGTGGTGCGGGGCGTGCCGTTGATGAAGCGCGAGACGTAGCCGTCGGGCAGCCATTGACCCGGGCCGGTGTCGACGAGGATCGGCGCATCACAGGATGGGCACAGCCGCACCTCGCTGAGCCCGACAGTGGCCAGCTGGTTACCGCGCGGATTCACCACCAGTTTCTGGGGCCGCGTCAGAGAGTCCGAGCCGCCACACGAGAGGCACCGTCGCTCAGACCGCAGCCAGGACTCACCACAGCGGGCGCAGGTGAGCCGGACACCCTCGGGCGTGGCCTGCCCGCGGACATCGGCGTCCGTGCCGCACCGCGGACACGTGCTGTCGAACATCCCTTGTCTCCGAATCAGTCGACTCTCACGCCACGGTAGATTTCTGTGACTGTGGAATCAAGCCCGCGACGGTCACCGGGTCGACGGATGCCGCGGTGGGCGAGCCACCAGCGCGGCCACCGCCACGACGGCCGGAATCACCGCCAGCATGAGTGCGGGAGTGGTGAAAGTGCCTGTCCGGTCTACGCCCACCGACAGGGCGATGGGACCCAGAGCCGAGGCGGCCAGACCGATCGAGGTGGCCACACCGCGGATGGCGCCGATGTTGGCGACCCCGAAATAGCGGGCAAATGTCGCCGCCTCCATGCCGCGCAGCGCGCCCCCCGCGGCACCGAGGATCAGGCCGTAGGTGATCGCCGACCAGCCAGGCCCGATGACCGGAACCATGGCCAGCGCGGCCCCCGTCAGACCCATCGAGATCACGACGAACACCCGTGGGTCGACGCGATCCACCAAGCCCCCCACCAGCAGGGTGGCCACCAGTGCCGTGACCGTCTGCGGAAGGAAGTTCGCGGCCGCCTCGAACGGTGTCAAACCGCGCTCACCCAGCAAGGCGATCTGGTGGAACCCCAGCGCGGTGCCCAACATGGCCACCGTCGCCACAGCCGCAGACAGGACCCAGAACATGCCCGTCCGAAGCGCCTCTCGCTGGGTCCACCGGTCAGCGATCCTGGCCGCTGTATTCCCACTGGGCAAGGGATCGAGGTTCCGTGGGGGCATCAGGTAGGCCAAAGGCACCACCACCAGGAGCACGGCCAGCGCCTCCCACCGCCACGCGGCACGGATACCGACCGCACTGACCACGCGCTCGAGCAGCACAGGGGCCAGGGAGATGCCCGCTGAGCCGATCGCCGACGAGATGCCCAGCGCCAGACCGCGCCGGTGGCGGATACCGCGCGACAACGCAGTGGTGACCGCCAACCCGAGTGCCCCCTGTCCTGCCATCCGGACCCCGACGTAGCCGAAGGTCAACCCCACCAGTCCCGTCACCAGGCTCAGAGCGAGCAGCACCACCGCAAACACCACCGCGATGACGGCGATGACGTGCCGCACGTCCCAGCGATCCGACGCTCGGCCGATGAACGGCTGAGCGGCCGCACCCGCGAGGGTGCCGAACAGGTAGCTCAGAGACAGAGCGGTCCTGTCGATCGACAACTCCGCCAAGAGGGGATCGGTGAACACGGACAGCCCGGTCGTCTGGCCCGGTGCAGTCATCACCATGATCAGGCCGCCGGCAACCACCGCCACGATCCACCACAGGCCCACGCTCCCGTTGTCCGGGTGGGACGACCGGGTGGTGGGCATGGTTGACTCCTTGGACAGATGTGGGGGCAGCTTGAACCCTAACTGACGGGGGAGTTCCCCCAACCAGTGGTCCCGGCTGCCCCGACACACCTGAATGGCTCGTCAGCTCTTGACCTGAGCTCCTCAACTGAGGCCTGATTTCGTGCCCCCTCGGCCAGGGATCTTGGCGAGGATGGCTCCGATCCTTGACCACCGCCTCGGCGGATGCCAATGATGGCACCCTCGTGTAGGGGGGCGGTGGGAATGAAGTACGCACTCATGTACATGCTCGGCCTGACCCCCTGGGAGCACTACGCCGAGGTGGCGCACGCGAGCATTGCCGCGAAGCTGGAGCGGGAGAGCACCGATCGCGTCGCGCGCCCCCTGGGACGCGCCCTCGATGTCGGTTGCGGTCGCGGTGTTCACAGCGCCGCGCTCGCTCACTTGGGATGGGACGTGGTGGGCATCGACATCGTTGCCCGAGCCGTCAAGGCGGCGACCCGGGCCGGCGTGCAAGGTGCTCGGTTCCACGTCGCTGATGCCACCCGGCTGCAGCAGGCAGGGTTGGGACATTTCGACTTCTTTCTGGATGTGGGCTGCTTCCAAGGGCTTGACGCGGTCGGGCGTCTGGACATGGGCGAGGGTGTGACGGCTCTAGCCAACCCGGGTGCAACCTTGCTGATGCTGGCTTTTGGGCCCACACTCCTCCACCGCCTGACGGAGGGTGTCACCCGCGAACAAGTCATCACAGCCTTCCCGGCGTGGCGACCGCTCTCAACCGAGCCCGCAGACACGCGCGGCCTCGAGTGGCCATTGGACCGCTCCCACCCCACTTGGTATCGCTTCCGCATGACCTGACTGAAGAACTGTGTGCACGATCACCAGCGCCTCGTGGGCGCCGGGGTAGTCTCACGCGTGTGATCGACAATGCCGAGAAGGACGGGTCCACGGCGTTCGACCGCTACGTCGTGCCCGAGATCCCTCTCCTCTACCGGGTGGCCCGCTCGTTGGCAGGCCAACCGTCAGACGCGGAGGACCTCGTCCAGGACACCCTGGTGCGCGCCTTCCGCGCCATCGACCGGTTTGATGGCGCCCATCCGCGGGCGTGGCTGCTGACGATTCTTCGGCACACCCACCTCAACAGGGTTCGCGGTAAGAGCGCGGTCCTGTTGTTCGAGGACGACGATGGTTCGGTCGAGAGGACCATGGAACGGCTGGCCATGCCATCGCCGTCAGCGGAGGAGGTCGTGGTCGATGACATGTTCGAGGCTGCGGTGTCTGTGGCCTTGGTCGCGTTGCCGGAGAAGCACCGGCAGGTGGTGGAACTGGTCGACATTCAGGGCATGTCGTACCAGATGGCGGCGGATCGACTCGGTGTGCCGCGTGGGACAGTAATGAGTCTGCTGCACCGGGCCCGGGCTCGGATCCGGGCCCAGTTGGCCCAGGCAGGCATCGTCCCGAATGCGAGGAGGATGTGATGAGCACAATTCCATGGGTGGAGTGCCACCGGGTTGCGAAGGTGCTTCAGGCGTACCTCGATGGCGAGGTGGATCACATGACGGCCGACATGGTGTCCACCCACCTCGAAACCTGCCGTCGATGCGGTCTTGAGGCGAACACCTATCGAGCGATCAAGGCCGCCACGCTGGGTGCGGAGAGCGAACCTGCCCCAGTGGACCCGGACGCCGTCGCGCGACTGCGGCGGTTCGCTGAGGGGCTCAGCCGGGAGGAGAGCTGACGCCGAGCGGGAACGGAAGAGATCGGGCGTCCGCCGGGTTCCTTCCACGAAGGCGTCGGCCACCGTGGCTCGCGCGTCAGGAGGATGTGGTGGCCGAG
>DATITN010000377.1:0-9657 GCA_035467795.1 Arachnia sp.
GTCCTCGCTGGTCACCCCGCCCGGACTGGTGCAGGTGGGGGTGTGGGGGCCTGGGGGGCGAACCTCAGTGGAGGTGGGTGCCTTCCGGGACCTGGCGGTGCTGCGGGGCGAACTGATGGCCTCCGGCCCGAGAAGCGACGCGTGGGCCTACGTCGCGGTCCGTCACATGCTCGACGCCTGGGCCTCCGATGACCTGCTCGACGCCGTGGACAGGGTCATCGGCGATCACCAGGACAGGCCCACGGCCTGGATCGCGTGTGCGGCCGCTCTGGCGGGACAGCTCGGGCTTCCCGTGGCGAGCGAGGCTGCGGCGTCCGCCACCGAGGTGCTGGCGCGGGCGTCCCGGCGCGACGGGGTGCTCCTGGCTCTTCACGGGCTGGTTCCCATCGAGCTGGGGTCTGGGACCTGGCCGGTGGGGGACTTCGACGTGCTGGGGGCGCAGGCGTTCGCCTCCATCGGCTTCGGGCGGATCAGCACGGATCCGAGGCCCTTACGCGGGGCCGATGTGGCGTTGGCGAAGCTCTACGCGGCAGGGCTCGGGGAGACCGAACGAGGGATCCGGCTCGCCGCCTATGCGCAGGCAGCGGAGAACCGTCTCCTTTGTCAGCTCTCCGTCCAGCCGTCGGTCTCCGACGTGGCCTGGTTGTCGATCTAGGCGGTCCCGCCCTCAGCGTGCAGTGCTACGACGCACCAGCCGATCGACCTGGTCCGGGCTGAAGGCTTGGTCAAGCACCATGGCGACGAGGCCACGGGCCGTGGTGTGGTCGCCATGGACCACCCGGTATTCAGCTGGTCCGTCCACCCGATGGGACAGTCGGGTGCGGATCGCCGCCACGGTGTGTTCCGTGATGGCGGGTCGCCGGCCCAGGAAGCCCCCGAAGAACACATAGGCCGGGTTTGTCACCTGAACGAACCCGCCGAGGTGAAGGCCCAGCACGTGCGCGGCCCGCTCGACCACCGGAACCACCTCAGCGTCGCCAGCATCGAAGAGCCGGGCGATGTCACCGACATGGCGCACGTCGGAGCGCGCAAGATCGCGGACGATTGCTCGACCTGACACATAGGCTGCGAGGCAGCCCACCCGGCCGCAAGTGCACTCCGGCCCATATCCTGGCGTGATCGTCAGATGCCCTAGATCGCCCGCGGCGCCAGCAGAGCCGCTCAGGATGTGGTGCCCCGTGTAGAGACCGATTCCGACGCCGGTCGAGAATTTCACGCCGATGAGGACGTCCCCGTCCGCCAGGGGCGGGACCTCCAGGGCTGCCCCGATGGTCAGGGCACGGGCGTCGTTCTCGACTGCGACATCGACTCCGAAACGCTGTGCCAACAGCTCGACGAAGGGGAAGTCCGCGTCGGGGAGCGCGACGGAGGATTGCCTGGTGCCGGTGTGGGAGTTGACGGGAGCGGGGATGGCAAGTCCTACACCGGCGAGCCGTTTGCCCTCCGCCTGCGCCAGCAGCAGCTCCCCTGCGCGGGCCAGGTTCTCCAGCAGCTCCGGGAGCCCGGACTTGTCTCGCTCGAGGGTCTCAGTGAGGAGGGCCTCCCCTTCGTGATCACAGACCTCCACCGTGGCCCGGTGGTGTCCGATGTCGATCGTGAGGACCACCCGGTCGCGGTCGTCGAACGCCACGACAGAGGCCGGTCGTCCCCCAGTCGAGGAGAGCTGCTGAGATTCGTAGATGAGGCCCGCTCGCTCGAGCGAATCGAGGCGCTCGGACAGCGTCGACCGCGCCATCCCCGTCCGGGTGAGAAGCTGCTGTCGGGTGAGCCCTCCCTGGGCGCGGATCGTCTGGAGCAGGGCGCCCGGCGACGCCGCCGACATCTGGCGAGCCATGAGTGTGGTCTCCTCCCTTGACGTGGTTTTCCTCCCGTGAAACGATACTCGGGTACTAATGATCGACAATCATACAAAAGTACCGGACCGAGGAGACGCCGATGTCACTCCACCCATTCACCACCGCCATGTCCCGCCGAACGCTTCTGGGCGTCGCGGGTGGGGCCACCGTCGCCAGCGCCCTGGCTGGTTGTTCGGGAGCTAGCACGACTGGAGGGACGGCCGGAGATGCCGTGCTCTTCTCCACACAGTTCACCCCCATCGAGGAGAAGCAGCGCTTCGAGAAGGTTCTGGCTGCCTACGTCACCGACCCGAAGACCAGCTTCAGTTCCGTAGCCGCCGCAGACTTCACCACCAACCTCAAGACACAGGTCGATGCCAACCAGCTGAAGTTCACGGTGGCGGGCGCGCTCCACGGTGACCTGACGCCGTTGCCGGCCTACCTGGAAGACATCGACGACCTCGTGGCCGACGCCAGCGCCGCGGGCATTCCCCAGGACATGCTCGACCTCGGAAAGCTCGGTGGGTCGACGCAGAAGTACATCCCGTGGATGCAAGCCACCTACGTCGTCGCTGTCAACAAGAAGGCGCTCGAATGGCTGCCGGCCGGGGCCGACGTCAACGCGCTCACGTATGACCAGTACCTCGAGTGGGCCCGGGCCGCCAACCAGGCCAACGGCAAGCCGGTGTTCGGTTTCCCCGCCGGTCCGAAGGGTCTGTACCACCGGTGGTTCCAGGGGTACCTGCTGCCGTCGTTCACCGGCGCGCAGATCACCCGCTTCACCTCCGACGACGCCGTGAGCGGCTGGGCGTGGATGAAGGAGTTCTGGGCGCAGTGCAACCCAGCATCGACCAACTACGACAACCTTCAGGAGCCGTTGGCCCGCGGCGAGATCCTGGTCGGCTGGGATCACGTGGCCAGGCTCGTGGAGGCGCCGAAGGCGAAGCCCGAGGAGTGGATCATGGTTCCCGCGCCCACCGGCCCCAAGGGCTTGGGTTACATGCTGATCATCGGCGGGCTCGCAGTCCCCAAGGGCGGCGACAAGGCGGCGGCGACCAAGATCATCAAGGCGCTCTCGGCCCCCGATGCCCAGATCGAACTCCTCAGGCAGAACGCGTTCTTCCCGGTGGTCAAGGCAGACCTGCCCGACGATCTGCCCGCCCCAGTCAAGCTCGAGGCGGAGGCCGTCGCCGCCCAGGCCAACTCACCGCAGGCACTTCTGTCCCTTCCGCCGATCGGGCTGGGCGAGAAGGACGGCGAGATGTCGCAGGTCTTCAAGGATTGCTTCAACGAGATCTGCCTCCAAGGAGGCGATCCCAAGACCGTGGTCACGAAGTACGCGGCGACGATCTCGACGATTCTTGAAGCTGCGCAGGTGCCCTGCTGGGCTCCGGATCCCGCGGCCGAAGTGTGCAAGGTTGGATGAGGTGTCACCGGACCCCCGCGTGACCCCCCCCGCCCCGTCGCGGCGCGGGTCACGCGTGCCGCCTGCCTTCTGGCTGATTCTGCCCTCGATCGTCTTCATGCTGTTCCTGTTCGCTTACCCGATGGTGGAGGGGGTCCGTGCCGCGTTCACGTCTGACATCACGGGGGCGTTCACGGTGAACAACTGGGAGCGGATGGTGGGCGATCCCTACTTCGGCAGAGCAGTGCGCAACACGCTGTTGCTGATCGTCGTCATCATCCCGATCCAGTTCCTCTTCGCCCTCACCATGGCGCTGCTGTTGCAGGCGAAGCCCCGGGGAAGTGCCCTCTACTTCTACCTGTGGGCCATCCCGCTGGCCGTCTCCGACCTCGCCGCTGGGTTGGTCTGGCTGTCGATCTTCGCCGATCAGGGCTATCTCAACTCGGTCTTGGTGGGGCTCGGATTCCAGCCGTTCTCCTGGTTGTCGTATCAATCTCCATCGACGCAGTTTTTGGCGGTCGCGATGGCGGAGATCTGGCGTGCCACCTCACTGGTCCTCGTGATCGTCGTCTCAGGGATGCAGGGCATTCCGAAGGACTACGACGAGGCCGCGGCCGTGTTCGGTGCGAACTACTGGCAGCGCCTCTGGCACATCACGCTGCCGCTGTTGAAGCCCAGCCTCCAGGTGGCGCTCATCCTTCGGACCATCCTGGCCTTCCAGACCTTCGCCGTCGCTCAGGCCCTCACGGGTGAGAGCTTCCCCCTGCTGGTCGGCGAGACCTACCGGTGGTACGCAGCGCTGAACAACTCCAACGTCGCCTCGGCCTACGCACTCGTGATCATGGCGGTCTCGATGGTCACAGCGGTTGCCTATCTCCGAGTCCTTCGCGACCAGAGCAAGCAGGGTCCCTCATGACCACAGCCACCCACGTCCCCGTGCCTGTCGACCTCCGACCCCTGCGCGCCTATCGACGCCGTCGTGGCCTGCTCCAGCTGCTCTGCGTGGCCATCTCGGGGTTCATGGCGATCCCGATCTACCTCATCGCCGTGGCCGCGTTCAGCACCAGGGAAGGGCTCAACCAGTTCCCCCAGCCCCTGTATCCGGCCAACTTCGGGACAGAGACCATGGTGACGTTCCTCAGCTCGACGGGCATCACCGCCGGTTTCATCAACTCGCTGACGGTGGGCCTCGGCACTCTCCTGCTCAGCTCCCTTGTCGGCGCTCCGGCAGGCTATGCCATCGCCCGCTACGTGTTCCGGGGTAAGGACTCCTACCAACTCTTCCTCCTGTTCACCAGGGCGCTGCCGATCGTGGTCCTGTCGGTGCCGCTGGCCAGGGTGTTCCTTGCAGCCCAGATCTATGATCGTCCGATCGCCGTGATTCTCCTGCACTCCGCGCTGGCGCTGCCCACGACGATCCTCATCACCTCGAGCGTGTTCCTGGCTGTTCCGGTGGACGCCGAAGAGGCTGCCCGCATCTTCGGGTGCACGCCGGTGGGTGCCTTCGTGAGGGTGGTGCTCCCGCTAGCCCTACCAGGTATGGCTGCCGCCTCCATCTTCACCTTCGTCATGAGTTGGAACGAGGTCCTCGGGGCCACAATCCTGACGTTCTCCCAACGCACCCTCCCTGCCCAGGTGCTCAGCTCTCTGGCCGACTCGCCTCTGGCCTACCGGTTCGCGGGCGGTCTGGTGCTGGTCATCCGGGCGCTGATCTTCATCGCGATCATGCGCAAGTACCTTCTCAACATGTGGGGAACCACGATCCGATGAACTCGAGGAAGTCACACCATGGCTGAAATCCAGATCAACAACCTCGTCAAGGTCTACCCAGGCGGTGGCGAAAGGGCGAACGACGACGTCAGCATGCACATCGATGACGGCGAATTCATGGTGCTGCTCGGTCCGTCCGGCTGCGGCAAGACGACACTGCTCCGCCAGATCGCGGGGCTCGAGCTGCCGACCTCCGGGTCGATCGCCATCGGAGGTCGCGATGTCACCTACATGCCGGTACATCTACGCAATCTCTCGATGGTGTTCCAGAGCTATGCCGTGTTCCCCCACCGACGCGTGCGACACAACATTGCCTTTCCGCTCAAGATGAAGAAGATGCCGGCAAAGGAGATCGAGAAGAAGCTCGCCTGGGCAGCGGAACTCCTTCAGTTGACACCGTACCTGGACCGATTCCCCGCTCAACTCTCCGGGGGACAGCGACAGCGGGTGGCCGTTGCGCGCGCGATCGTGCTCGACGCTGATGTCCTCCTCATGGACGAGCCCCTCTCCAATCTGGATGCGTTGCTGCGCCTCTCGTTCCGGTCGGAACTCAAGCGCATCGTTGAACAGATCGGCATGACAACGGTCTACGTCACGCATGACCAGTCCGAGGCGCTCTCGCTCGGTGACACCGTCGCCGTGATGCGGGCTGGGAAGGTCAGTCAAATGGGCGGGCCGCTCGACATCTACGATTGGCCCGCGGACACCTTCGTCGGCGGCTTCATCGGGTCGCCCCCGATGAACTTCATGGATGGCACCGTCGACGATGGCGCTATCGACATCGGTGGGCATCGTCTCACCGCGCCGGCACACAGCCCCCGAACAGGCTCTGTCCGAGTCGGCGTCAGGGCGGAGGCCATCGCCCTCGTCGACGCGCAGGGGCCGAACACCGTCCCGGCGGCAGTTCAGGTGGTCGAGCCGTTGGGCGCCTCGACCCTGCTCACTGTCGAGGTGGGATCGCACCAGTTGAAGGTTCAGGTCGAACCCACCGCGACGATACGCCCCGGCGACACGGTGCTGCTGCAGTTCTCTGAGAGTGCCATCCGGCTCTTCGACCCTGAGACGGGACTCGCCTGGCTTCCCGATGGCCTCTGATGACCCGCCACACATCGAGTCCCCTGGTCGACGCCGCCTTCCAGGTGCTCCGCGACAACGATCGTGGTCACATGATCACGGCGGCCCCAGACCTGTATCCGCATCAGTGGTCCTGGGATGCCGCGCTGATCTCGGTCGGCCTCGCACACCAGCGTTTCGCCCGGGCCATTGTCGAGTGGAGAACGATCTTCGAGGCCCAGTGGTCTACCGGAATGCTGCCCCACATCGTGTTCGACCCCGACTCCCCGGACTATTTCCCGGGGTTCGATGCCTGGGGCACCGAGGGCGTCCCGGCGAGGCCCACGGGAGTGCTGACCTCCGGCATCGCTCAACCGCCGGTCCACGCGATGTGCGTGGAGTTGGTAGCTGACATCGGCCGCGAAACGGGCGGTGAGCACCTCACCCAAGCGGAGGCCTTCGTCGTCGACGCTGTCCCTCGGCTGTTGGCTTGGCATGACTGGTGGTCAACTGCACGTGACCCGGAGAACCGTGGGCTGCTGGAGATCCACCACGGGTGGGAGTCCGGGATGGACAATTCGCCCCGCTTCGATCCCATCTACGAACGGATCCAGGTGGATCGTCCTCGGGTGTTGCCCCGCACCGATCTGCGCCACGCCGACGCGGTGGAGCGACCGAGCGATCGCGAGTATCAGCGCTACCTGCACCTCATCGACCAACTGCGTAGCGTGAACTTCGACGACACCCTGGCGATTTCGGCGATCGACTTCCGGTGCGGTGACGTGTTCTCCACGGCCTGCCTTGCCGCGTCGTCGGAGGCCCTCGCCCGGATGGCCGACAGCGTCGGAGAGACCTCGATGGCGTCACGTGAGCGGGAGCGGGCGCAGCGGTGTCGCGACGCGGTGCTCTCGTCGATCGATCCGGAGTCGGGGCTGTGTCGTGATTGGGACTACACCGCGTCCACCTGGCTCGACATCAGCTCCATCGCGGGATTCTCCCTCCTCGTCAGCGGTGGTCCGCCAGCCGAGGTGGCGCGCCAGCGCGACATCCTCCGCGGAACGCGTTGGATGGGGCATCCGGATAATCGCTACCCGGTGCCTCCCAGCATCAGCCTGGATGATCCGGCGTTTCGGCCGCGCGAGTATTGGCGGGGGCCGACGTGGCCCATCGTCACGTGGCTCTTCGCCGAGACCGCGAGGCGGCGAGGCGATCGCGACCTGGCAGATGAGCTGCGGGTCGCAGGCCTTGACCAGTTGGCGGATCTGGAGTTCGGGGAGTATTACGAGCCGCTGACCGGAGAGCCGCTGGGCAGCCATCGGCAGTCCTGGACGGCAATGGCAGCCATCGATTGGACGGTAGGACGTCGATGGGCATGAGCGAGATTCCTCCGGAGACAGCACGGATCGAAGAACTCACGTCGTTCCTCTACGGATCCCGCGGCGCAGAGGTCGCAGAGGCATTGATCCACATTGCCGATCGATACTGCGCTGACCGGAGCCGTCGCACGCGTCGGAGATGGACCGGGCGTGACGCGATACTCATCACTTACGCCGACTCCATCCGCGAGGAGGGGGTCGCCCCGGTGCGGACTCTCGACGCAGTGCTGGCTGCGCTGGCCCCGGAGATAACCGGTGTCCATCTCCTGCCCTTCTTCCCGTGGACATCGGACGACGGATTCAGCGTGTCGGACTTCGGCGCGGTGGACCCGGCTGTGGGGACCTGGGACGACATCGCCGCCCTTGGCTCCCGTACCGAGTTGATGGTCGACGCGGTGATCAACCATGTCTCCGTGAGCTCCGCCTGGTTCCAGGGTTTCCTCGCCGGGGACCCGGACTTCGCGGAGTGGTTCATCAGCGTGCCTCCGGAAACCGATCTCTCGAAGGTGGTCCGGCCGCGCACGCTGCCTCTGCTGACCGAGTTCGAGACAGCCCGTGGGCCTGAGTCCATCTGGACCACCTTCAGCGCGGACCAGGTGGATCTGAACTACGCGTCTCCCGAGGTGCTGCTCGCCGTGGTGGAAGTGCTGCTGGATTACGCAGCAAGGGGAGCAACCCTCATCCGCTTGGATGCGGTCGGTTTCCTCTGGAAGGAATTCGGCACCGCCTGCATCCACCACCCCAAGACCCACGCCATCATTCAGTTGATCCGGACGATCTTCGACGTGGTCGACCCCGCCGTCTCCCTCATCACGGAGACCAATGTTCCGCACGGGGAGAACATCAGCTACTTCGGCGACGGCAGCAACGAAGCGCAGCTGGTCTACAACTTCGCCCTGCCGCCCTTGGTCCTGCACAGCTTCGTCTCCGGGAGCGCCAATGAGCTGACGCGTTGGGCGAGTGGCCTGGCGACCCCCTCTTCCGACACAACGTTCTTCAACTTCCTGGCCTCCCATGACGGCATCGGACTGCGTGGGGTTGAGGACATCCTCAGCCCCGCCGACATTGACGCCCTGGCCGCTCGGGCGAGGGCCCACGATGGGTTGGTGGCGTACCGTTCAGCGGCTGGCGCGCAGCCGAAGCCGTACGAGTTGAACATCAACTATTTCGACGCACTCTCACACCCCGATGGGAGGGATCCGGTCGAGGCGCAGGTGGCCCGCTTCGTCACGGCCCACGCCATCCTCCTGTCGTTGCCCGGCGTTCCGGGGATCTATGTGCACAGCCTGCTCGGATCCCGTGGATGGCCGGAGGGAGTGCGTCGCAGCGGAGCCGATCGGTCGATCAATCGGGAGAGGCTGGAGCGCTCTGAGCTCGAGCAGGAGTTGGCCGACGAGACCGGACGGCGTGCCCGCGTCCTCTCCGCAATCCGGCGCCTGTTGCGGGCGCGGGCCGGGCACGCCGCGTTCGATCCTCACGCCGCCAGTGCGGTTCTCGATCTCGGACACCCCGGGCTCTTCGCCATCGAGCGCAGTGCCGATGGGCGCGTGGTTCGTTGCGTACACAACGTGTCCGCCGAAAGCGTCAGCGTGCCGGGAGGCCCCTGGACAGATCTCCTCACCGACGAGGTGTTCGTCGGTGTCCTTCAAGCCTGGGAGTCACGATGGCTCATCCCCGTCTCGCAGTGAATCGTCCGAGAGACACAGGCGCCGGGTCGCCTGTGGTGCGTTTGGCCGTCTTTGGTGCTGGGAGCCGCGGAAGGGCTTACGGCGCATGGGTGGCCGCACACCCCGAGCGGGCACGCGTCGTCATGGTGGCCGAGCCGGACGCGGACAGACGACAGGCGTACGCGGAGGTCCATGGCCTCCCACCGGAGGCCTGTTTCGAGACGTGGGAGGAGTGCCTCGCGTCAGGGCAGGTTGCGGATGCCGTGCTGGTGTGTCTCCAAGACAACAACCACGTTCAACCGACGCTGCGCGCGCTCGCCCACGGCATGCATGTCCTGCTGGAGAAACCGATGGCGCCCACAGAGGAAGAGTGCCGACTGGTCGCCGCTGCCGCACACGCATCCGGACTCATCTTTGGCGTCTGCCACGTCCTGCGGTACACCCCTTACACGCGTAGGCTCCGGGAATTGCTGTCCAGCGGTGCCGTGGGCGACCCTGTCTCCGTCGAGCACCTGGAGCCTGTCGGGTGGTGGCATCACGCACATTCCTAC
>DATITN010000378.1:0-11464 GCA_035467795.1 Arachnia sp.
CGGCCCGTCTGCCGGCCGCCCGCCCGCGGCGACGATCCCGCCAACGGATGGCTCACCCGCGGACTTCACCCACACCTGCTCGATGACGGCGGGATCCTGCCAGGTGGTGAACATGCTCACGCTGTCCCCGGCCCCCGTCACGACCGAGAGATCGCCCAGGACCGCGTCGAGGCGCACCCCCTCGAAGACCCTCTGCGCCACGGGGCGCGCCGGCGCCACGTCGAGATCCACGTGCGTGAGCACACCCAGGGCGCCGAGTCCGACGACGGCGCCGTCGAAGTCCGCGCCGCCGCGCTCCAGCCGAAGCAGCTCGCCGCGACCGTCCACGATCTCCAGCGCTGACACCTGAGTGGCAAGCGAGCCGATGCGGTCCCCGGAGCCGTGCGTGCCTGTCTGGACGGCGCCGGCCACGGAGATGTGGGGCAGGGAGGCCAGGTTGGCCAGGGCCACGCCCTCGTCGCGCAGCGCGGGCACCAGGTCGCCGTAGCGCCACCACGCCGGGACCCGGACTGTGGCCTCGCCCACCCGAACGGGACCCTCATCGCTGAGCTTCCCCAACGAGATCTGGACCCCTGCGGTGTCCGCGATGTCGTTGAAACAGTGCCGCGACCCCACCACCCGGATCTGCTCCTCGGCCGCCACGAGCTCCTTCAGCTCCTCGACGGACGTCGGCTCAGCCAGGCGTCGTGCGGAGTAGGTGACGTTGCCCGCCCAGTTGGTCCCTGTCATGCTCAGCTCTCCCTGCGTGCGAATCGGGGCGCCTCGAACGACGGCGGGCTCGCCGCCGGTCGATCGGCCAGCCGGGACAGCGCCTCGTCGATGGCCCGGTCCAGCTGCACATCGTCCTCGGACTCCCACTCGGCCGGCCCCGTCTCCACCACGATGTCCGGGTCCACGCCGTGGTTCTCCAGCCCGAAGCCGTACTTGTCGAACGCGATCCAGTACCGCGGCTGCGTGACCTCGGTGCCGTCCACCAGCGTGAACCGGCCGTCGATGCCGACGACGCCGCCCCAGCTCCGCTCCCCCACCACCGGGCCGAGGCCCAGCTCCTGGGCGGCTGCGGTGACGATGTCGCCGTCGGATCCGGCGTAGGCGTTGGTGAGGAAGACCACCGGCCCGCGCGCGGCCTGGCTGGGGTAGGTGGTGACGTCGTCGTGGTGCCGCGCCCCGTTCCAGCCCACGGCCCGCCGCGACAACCGCTCGATGACCAGCTCGGAGGTGTGCCCGCCGGCGTTGAAGCGCACGTCCACCACCACGGCCTCGCACCGCATGGCGGCGTCGATGAGGCGGTGGAACTCCGCCCACCCCCGCGCCACCATGTCCGGTACGTGTACGTACCCGACGCGCCCCTGGGACCGGGCGCGGGTGTGGGCCACGCGGCCGGCCACCCACTCGTGGTAGCGCATGGGCGCCTCACTGGGCGTTGGCACCACCGCGACGCGCCTGCGCTGCCGCCCCTGCACGAGGGTGAGCTCCACCACCTTGTCAGCGGCGCCTTGGAGGAGGGCGCCGATGTCTGGCACCTCTGCCGTGGATCGCCCGTCGACAGCGGCAATGACGTCGCCTGGCGCCGCCGCGACCCCTGCAGCCCGAAGCGGGGACCGGGCAGACGGGTCCGAGGTCTCCCCCGGCAGGATCCGCGAGATCACCACCTCGCCCTTGGTGTTTCGGGTGAACTCCGCGCCGAGGAACGCCACGTGCGCGCCGTCGTGATGATGCGACGGCGGGTCGACGTAGGCGTGGGACGTGTTGAGCTCCCCCACCGTCTCCCAGAGCACGTCCACGAGGTCGTCGTGGCTGGCGATCCGGTTGAGCAGCGGCCGGTAGCGGTCGACGGCGGCCGCCCAGTTCGTGCCGTCGAAGTCGTCGCGCCAGTAGTGGTCCCGCATGAGGCGGGCGTTCTCCTCGAACATCTGCCGCCACTCCGCCCGCGGGTCCAGCTCGCGGCGGAGGCGGCTGAGATCGACGGGGATCTTGGCGTCGTCGCCGTCGGGCTCGTGGTCGGCCTGCTGAACCCAGACGTCCTCGCCGCTGCGCACCACGAGGCGCTCGCCGTCCCCGCTGATCGCGGCGCCGTCGCAGCCCTCCACCACCACCGTCAGCTTGCGGGTCTTGAACGAGAAGTGCTCGACGTGGTCCTTGACCTCGCCCTCGACCCCGGCCCGGGCAGCGCCCAGCTCACCGGTGGAGCGCAGCGCGACCCACACCAGGCCGTCCTTGGCGGCCTGCAGCGAGGCGTACCGCGACGACGCCACCGGCAGCGGCACCATCCGGTCCTCCACACCGTCCAGGTCGAAGACCACGACGGGGGCCGCCTCCTCCTGCGCGCCCTCGCCGTCCTTGGCAACTTCGGACTTCTTCTCGTCGTCCTTGTCGTCGGACTCGCTGATGGGCCATCCGTCGGCCGACGGCCCGAACGGGGCCGGCTCGGTGGCGCTGAGCGGCACCAGCCACGGGCGGGTGGAGTTGGTGAACGCCAGATCGAACCCGAGCTCGTCGTAGGTGGGGTCGATAGTGCGGCTGGACAGGAAGCACAGGTACTTGCCATCCGCGGTGAAGGTGGGCGAGTAGTCGTTGAACTGCCCGCGGGTGAGCGTGAAGCCGGCCTCGGCCGTCATGTCGTAGCCGACGAGCTGGCCCAGCATGCCCTCGTTGGCCACCGCGTTGCGCCACACCAGGTAACGGCCGTCCGGGGACCAGGTCAGGCCGGTCGCCTCACCCACCGGGGACCGGCCCACCTTCCTGGCGGAGCCGCGGGCCACGTCGAGGATGTAGACCGTGCCGTCGTGGCTGCCCACTGCGACCTTGCTGCCCTCCGCGTTGGGCTCCAGCGTCATCACGCGGCCCAGGCGCCCTGCGCCGAGGCGGCGGGCCGGGCCGTAGCCGTCCAGTTGCCGGATCTCCAGCGCGTCCTCGCCCCCCTCGTCGGTCACCCACACCCCGCGTCCGGTCTGCGCCAGGAACCGCGGCTCGCGGATGCGCACGCCGGGCGACTCGGCGACGGCGCGGGCCGGGCCTCCGCGGTGGGTGAGCAGGTAGGCGGCACCGCGCCACTCCACGAGCGAGGAGTCCCCGCCGCGGTCCGGTGCGATCGACTCGAGCCGGTCCGTGGGCGCCACCGGAAGCGGCTGGGGGCGCCCCAGTGGAACCGTGATGTCCAGGGCCTGGGGTTCGGCCTTCAACGTGGCCATGTAGTGCAGACGCCCCCGGGCGTGATAGATGACGGCCTGGCCGTCTGTGGTGGCGTCGCGCACGTAGCCCTGCTCGGCGCTGTGCCGCGTGTGCTGACGTAGGTCCTTGCCGGCGGAGTTCACGGACCACACCTGCCCCTGCACGTCCGGCCCCTCCCCCAGATCCGAGGTGAACATCAGCCGCTCCCCCACCCAGGAGGGCCAGAAGAGGCCAGCGGTCACGTCCGGCAGGAGCCGCTTCCACTCCCCGTTGCCCTCCGCCGAGAGGTAGAGGCGGGCGGCCATCCCACCCCGGTAGCGCTTCCATCCCGAGGGGTCGCGGAAGTTCGCCGACGCGATGGCCACCCGACCCTTCCTGTGCACGGCCGCCGAGGTGGCCAGCCCCCACGGAAGGCGGGTGAGGCGGCCGTCCAGGGACAACGAGTACATGGAGGAGTCCACGCGGTGGAAGCCCTCGTGCTGGGAGCAGACCAGGATGTGCTCGGCGTCCAGCCACCCGGACACCAGCATGGGCCGCCCGCTCAGCCAGGTCAGCCGCCTCGTGCCGCCGTCGAGGTCCACGACGTAGGCGTCCCACCCGCCGTTGGTGGTGGCGGTGAACGCCACCCGGGACCCGTCCGGCGAGATTCGGGGGTTGCGGGGCGTCTCCTCGCCCAGTGTGATCCGCGAGGCGCGGCCGCCTCCGAGCGACCCGAGCCAGAGGTCGTCGTCGGCGACGAGGACAACAGTGTCGCGGTGAAGGTGCGGGAAACGCAGGTAGCCATCAGTCACCGCCCCACGATACCGCCTAGGCGAGAGCCCGAACGGACTCCAGGGTGTCGGCCTCGGCGGGGGTCTTGTCGTCGCGGTAGCGCAGCACCCGGGCGAATCGGAGAGCCACACCTCCGGGGTAGCGGCTGGAACGTTGGACCCCGTCGAAGGCCACTTCGACCACCTGCTCTGGGCGCAGGTGAACGACATGGCCTTCCCGTCGCACCTCCAACCCGAGGAAACGCCCGGTCTGCCAGGCGAGCATCTCGTCCGTCATGCCTTTGAACGTCTTCCCCAACATCGTGAAGCCGTCGCCGTCGCGGGCCCCGAGGTGGATGTTCGAGAGCAGACCCCGGCGGCGGCCACTGCCCCACTCGACCGCCAGCACCACCAGATCCAGCGTGTGTCGCGGCTTGACCTTCACCCAGCCGGAGCCCCGCCTCCCTGCGTCGTAGGGGGCCGCGAGGTCCTTCATCACCACCCCTTCGTGTCCGAGCCCGATCATCTGGGCGAAGAACTCGTGCGCGACGGCGGGCTCAGAGGTGATGACGCGCGGCGCCCTCGCCGCCTCGGGGACGACGGCGGCCAGCGCCTCGAACCGCGTTCGGGCAGGCTCGTCGATCAGATCCCGGCCATCGAGGTGCAGGACGTCGAAGAACAGTGGGGTGAGCGGGACCGCCTCCCGGAGGGTGTCGTCCCTGCTCATCGCCCGGGCCCCGGTCTCCTGGAACGGCCGTGGCCGGCCGTCCGGGCCGAGCGCGAGGGCCTCGCCGTCGAGCACCACTGCGCTGACATCCAACCCCAGCACCAGCTCCACGAGCTCCGGTAGCCGATCGGTGATGTCGTCCAGCGAGCGGGTGAACACCGCCACGTCCTGGCCGGTCCGATGGACCTGGACCCGGATACCGTCGATCTTCCCGTCTACCGCGACCTCGCCGCTGACGCCGGCCAGAGCCCCGTCGACGTCCGGGGCGGAGGCTGCGAGCATCGGCCGAACAGGCCGACCCACGGCGAGGCGGAAGCCGGCCAGCGCCTCGCGGCCGCCCGTCAGGGCCGCCGCAGCGACGGGCCCGGTGGGGGCGGAGAACATCGCGGCGCGCCGGACGAGCGCGACAGGCAGCGCGGCGGCCTCGGCGATGGCCTCGAGGAGCAACGAGTCGAGCGCGCCCTGGCGAAGCTCGCCGGAGATGAGTCCCCTGATCCACTCCTGCTCGGCCGCGGTGGCCGCGCCGAAGAGTGCACGTACCGCGCGCGTGCGCTCCTCCTGCGAACCCGGCCCGGCCAGCTCCGCGAGCCGGGCCAGCGCGTCGTCCAAGGCGGCGGCGGTCAGCGTGGGTTCGAGGGCGGGCGCGGGCAGGCTGGCGAGAGTGCGCCATCCCACCCCGGTGCGTCGCTGCCTGATGCCGCCTGCGAGAAAGGTGGCCACCACCTCCACGTCTGCAGGGTCCGCCGCGTTCAGCGCCTCGGCGAGGAGGCGTCGCTTCTCCAGGCGCGACCGGGTGGCGGCGACGGCCACTGACGTGGCGACCAGTCGGTGAAGCTCCATGCCTCTCCTCTGCCCGTGGCGGGTGAGGAACTCAGGCCGAGAGGTCGCGGCGGCGTGCGAGCTTGGCGCGCGGCACCATCGTGGGAGCCGCGACACCGTCGACGGCGTCCTTGGTGATGAGCACCTGTGCCACGTCGTCCTCGGAGGGCACGTCGAACATGACGTCCAGGAGGAGCTCTTCGAGGATGCCGCGCAGCCCGCGCGCACCAGTGCCCCTCAGGAGCGCCAGTTCCGCGATGGCGACGATGGCCTCGTCTGTGAACTCCAACTGCACCCCGTCGAGCTCGAAGAGCTTCTGGAATTGGCGCACGAGCGCGTTGCGCGGCTCGATGAGGATGCGCACCAGCGCGTCTCGGTCAAGCGGGGTCACCGAGGTGATCATGGGCAGCCGCCCGATGAACTCGGGGATGAGGCCGAACTTGTGAAGATCCTCGGAGCGCACCGCCGTGAACGGGTCCACCTCCGGCTTGCGCGCGTCCGCCGAGTTGTTGAACCCGAGCGGGCGCTTGCCGATGCGCTGGTTGATGATGTCCTCCAGGCCGGAGAACGCACCTCCGACGATGAACAGAACCTTGGTGGTGTCGATCTGGAGGAAGTCCTGATGGGGGTGCTTGCGGCCACCCTGCGGGGGGACGGAGGCGACGGTGCCCTCAAGGATCTTCAGCAGGGCCTGCTGCACTCCCTCGCCTGAGACGTCCCGGGTGATGGACGGGTTCTCGGACTTGCGCGCCACCTTGTCGATCTCGTCGATGTAGATGATGCCGGTCTCGGCCTTGGCGATGTCGAAGTCTGCGGACTGGATGAGCTTGAGCAGGATGTTCTCCACGTCCTCGCCGACGTAGCCCGCCTCGGTGAGGGCGGTCGCGTCAGCCATCGCGAACGGAACCTTGAGCATCCTGGCCAGCGTCTGGGCGAGGTAGGTCTTGCCGCAGCCGGTGGGGCCGATGAGGAGGATGTTCGACTTGCCGACTTCGACGTCGTCGTGCTCGGCGCGACGGCCGTGCGCCTCCTGCAGCGATTGGATGCGCTTGTAGTGGTTGTACACCGCCACGGAGAGGGCCTTCTTGGCGCCGTCCTGGCCGATCACGTAGGTGTCCAGGAAGTCACGGATCTCCCGCGGCTTCGGCAGCTCGGTGACGAGGCCGGCGTCCACCGGCGCCGGGAACTCCTCCTCGATGATCTCGTTGCACAGCCCGATGCATTCGTCGCAGATGTAGACGCCGGGACCGGCGATCAGCTTCTTGACCTGCTTCTGGCTCTTGCCGCAGAAGTTGCACTTGAACAGGTCACTTGACTCGCCGATGCGTGCCACGTCCTCCACCTCCTTGGCTCGAGAGTGTTGTGTAGATCTCCGATTTCCCACCCTACCCGGCACACCCCGGCTCGGGACTGCGAAACGCCTTCCCGGGCCCGGAGTGTGTCCGGGGTCTTTTAGTCGAGTCCCTTGAGCGAGGGAAGGATGTCGTCGACGATGCCGTACTCGACCGCCTGCTGGGCGGTGAGGTACTTGTCGCGCTCGATGTCCTTGCTCACCTTGTCGAGGTCCTGGCCCGTATCCGCGGCCAGCATGGTCTCCATCAACGCGCGGATCCGCAGGATCTCCCTGGCCTGGATCTCGAGGTCCGAGGACTGTCCGTAGCCGCCCTCGGTTGCGGGCTGGTGGATGAGGATGCGCGAGTTGGGCAGCGCGAGCCGCTTGCCCTTCGTGCCGGCCGCCAGCAGCACTGCGGCGGCCGAGGCCGCCTGGCCGAGGCAGACGGTCTGGATGTCCGGCTTGATGTAGCGCATCGTGTCGTAGATGGCGGTCAAGGCGGTGAAGGAGCCGCCGGGCGAGTTGATGTAGATCGAGATCTGGCGCTCGGGGTCCATCGACTGCAGGCAGAGGAGCTGCGCCATGACGGCGTTGGCCACGTCGTCGTTGATGGGGGTGCCGAGGAAGATGATCCGATCCTCGAACAGCTTCGTGTAGGGGTCCACCCGGCGCATGCCGTAGCTGGTGCGCTCTTCCCACTGGGGAATGTAGTAGCTCATGTCCATTCCGGTGGGTGCGGAGCCCTGGGGCAGGTTGGTGATCACTGGTTCGGGGCCTCCGTCTTGATCTGGGATGCGCGCTCGTAGACGTGGTCGATGAACCCGTACTCAAGCGCCTGCTCGGCGGTGAACCAGCGGTCGCGGTCTGAATCGGCCTCGATCTGGTCCACCGTCTGGCCGGTGTGCTTGGCGATGAGCGCGGCCATGGTGCGCTTGATGTGCAGCGACTGCTCCGCCTGGATCCGGATGTCGGAGGCGGTGCCGCCGAGCCCGCCGGAGGGCTGGTGCATCATGATGCGGCTGTGCGGAAGCGCGAAGCGTTTGCCGGGCGTGCCGGCCGAGAGCAGGAACTGCCCCATGGATGCCGCCAGCCCCATGGCGACAGTGGCGACGTCGTTGCTGATCCACTGCATGGTGTCGAAGATGGCCATGCCGGAGTCCACCGAGCCGCCGGGCGAGTTGATGTAGAGGTAGATGTCCTGGTGCGGATCCTCCGCATTCAGCAGCAGCATCTGCGCACAGATGGCGTTGGCGTTCTCGTCGCGCACCTCCGACCCGAGGAAGATGATCCGATTGGCCAGAAGGGACGAATACACGTTGTCTGTCATGCCGAGGCCGGCGCCCGAGGGCCCGGCCATCCGGATGTCGTTTCGAGTCTCAGTCACCCCACTAACCTACCGGCATTCACCAAGGACCCAAGAGCGCGGGGCCGTGTTCGCCCGAGGCGTCACCAGAGACGACAGGATCGCCGCGGGAACGGATCCCGCGGCGATCCTGTGACTGGGGTGCTACTTGGCGTCGACCTCGGCCTCTTCGGCCTCCTCCTCGGCGATGACTTCCTCGGCGGCCTCGATGGCGTCGACCGCCAGCGTGGTGTCGACGGGGTTGCCGTCCTCATCGGTGACCTTCGCGTCTGCGCAGATGGCCGCGAGCGCCTTGCCGCGACGGATCTCCTGCATCCACTCGGGCATGTGGTTGTGCTCCATCATGTGGTTGATCTCGTCCTGCGGGCTGGAGCCGTTCTGCTGCGCCTTGCGGAAGATGAGCTCCGTCAGGTCCTGCTGGGAGACGTCGACGGTGTTGGTGTCGGCGTAGACGTCCAGTACCACCTGTGCCTTGAGGGCCTGCTCGGAGCGCTTGTCGATCATGGCCCAGAACTCGTCGGCGTCCTTGGCTTCCTCATCCTCGGAGTTGGCGAGGTAGTCCTCCACCGTCATGCCGCCGCCGGCCAGCTGACGCTGGACCTCGGCCCGGCGCGCCTCAAGCTCGCGGGTCAGCACGGACTCGGGCAGCTCGAACTCGGTGACCTCCAGGACGGCCTCCAGGACCTTGTCACGGGCGTCGGCCAGCTGATCGGCCTTCACCTGCTGCTCGGCGCCCTTGCGCAGGTCTTCCTTCATCTGCTCGACGGTGTCGAACTCGGAGATGAGCTGCGCGAACTCGTCGTCCACTTCAGGAAGGTCCTGCTGGGAGACCTTGAGCACGGTCACCTCGATCTCCGCGTCCTGGCCGCGGAACTGGCCGCCCACCAGGGTGGAGGTGAAGGTCTTCGACTCCCCGGCCTTGAGCCCGGTCACGGCCTCGTCAAGGCCCTCGAGCATGTTGGCTTCCTGGCCCACCTTGTAGGTGAGACCCTCGGCGGTGGCCTCGGGAAGCGGCTCGCCGTTCTGCGAAGCGACCAGGTCCAGGGTCAGCACGTCACCCTCGGCCGCAGCCCTGTCCACCTCTGAGGTGGTGGCGAAGCGCTCGCGCAGGAGGCCGATGCGCTCCTCGACGAGCTCGTCGATGCTGGCGGCGCTGCCCACGGTGGCCTCGACCTTGGAGAAGTCAGGCAGCGTGACGTCCGGGCGGATGTCCACCTCGGCAGTGAACTCGACGAGTTCCTTGTCCTCCAGCTTGGTGACCTCCACCTCAGGCTGCGCCATGGGCACAACCTTGTGCTCCTCGATGGCTGCGTTGTACGCCGAGGGGATGGCCTCGTTGATGGCCTCCTGCAACACGACGCCGCGGCCGTAGCGCTGATCGATGACGGTGGCAGGCACCTTTCCCTTACGGAAGCCGGGGATGTTGATCTGCTCGGCAATCCCCTTGTAGGCGTCATCGAGGTAGGGCTTGAGATCGGCGAAGGGGATCTCGACGGTGAGCTTCACCCGCGTCGGGCTCAGCTTCTGGGAGGTGCTAGGCACGAATGGACTCCTGAAGTTGGAATGATCGGGCTCGAGTCTATCGGTCAATGCCCGGCCCACCAATCGGCAGCGCGCCCCTCCCGCCCTGCCCTGGCCCGGACCGCTCTAGAGTGGGTGCCCGTGATGACCAGCACCGTGACCGACACCGCACTCGTTTTCGAGGGCGGCGGCATGCGGGCCGCCTTCTCCTCCGGTGTGCTCGCAGCCTTCCTGGAGGCCGGCATCCACCTCGACTGGGTGGGCGGCATCTCGGCCGGGTCCAGCTGCACCGTCAACTACGTCTCCCGGGACCCCGGGCGCGCGGAGCGGTCATTCGTCGATGTCGCTGCCGAGCCCCAGTTCGGAGACTGGCGCACCTGGGTGGCCGGCAAGGGCATGTTCAACGCCGAGTGGATCTACGAGCAGACCTCGCTCCCCCACCAGGTCCTGCCGCTGGACCTCGACACCTTCCGGGCAAACCCCGCCCAGATCCGCATCGGAGCGGTCCGCTGCGCAGACGGCGAGATGATCTACTGGGGCCGCGAGGACCTTCAGAACGTGACGTCCCTGGCCAAGCGGGTGAGGGCGTCGTCGACGATGCCGTTGCTCATGCCGCTGACCACCATCGACGGCGTGGACTACTGCGACGGGGCTCTCGGCCCCACCGGCGGGTTCGCGGTGGACCGCGCGAAGACAGACGGCTACGGGCGCTACCTCGTGGTGATGACCCGCGAGCGCGGCTACCGCAAGGCCCCCGTCCGCTCCACCGGCGCCATGAGGGTGCTGTTCCGGCGCTATCCCGCCGTGGCCAGGGGGCTCATCGCGCGACCCGCCAACTACAACCGCTCCCTCGACGAGCTCCTCGAGCTGGAGCGGGAGGGCCGCGCCTACCTCGTGTTCCCGGACTCCATGCCGATCCGCAACTCAGAGCGGCGGGTCCCGGTCCTACGGTCTGTGTTCCAGTCAGGACGCGCCCAGGCCGAGCGCGAGCTCGACGCCATCCGCGCCTTCCTCGGCCTCTGAGCCCTTGGAATCGCGCTCTCTCGCAGTCGGCTGGTAGAGTCGTCGTCGGTTCTGCGGATGTAGCTCAATGGTAGAGCCCTAGTCTTCCAAACTAACTACGCGGGTTCGATTCCCGTCATCCGCTCGAGTCGTCGAAGCCCCTTGTCAGGCTCCACTGACAGGGGTTTCGACGGCCACCGGGGCGTAGCGTAGTGGCTAGCGCGCCTGCTTTGGGAGCAGGAGACCGCAGGTTCGAGTCCTGTCGCCCCGACCACGAACCCCCTAGCCAAAGGGGCCTTTATTCCATCCCCTCTGGTTCGTGCAATGTACGTGCGATAACTAACCGGGCCGGGGGTGCCCCAACTGGGAAGAGTCGCTGGTCGACCGGCTTGGGTATGAGGCTGCAGCGAATCTGGAAGCCAGCCCCTGGTGGCCCCCCACCTCGCCGCCACCATCACCCACGGCACCGATCGTGCTGGCCCTCGGTGCTGGCAGTTACAGCGTCCTCTTTGCGGTCGCCGGCCTCTGCGCACTGCTCGCAGCGACGGCGATCCTGCCGTGCCGGGGAGTCCGCTGAGGCCAGGAAGGCCCTCGTAGGTGGCACCTGGTCACAGCCCGACCACGCGGCAAGATCGACCAATCACCACGGCCCACTCGCGTCGAGCTCGCGGGCGATGGAAGCTACGGAGCGGTCTCAGAAGCGACGGCGCGGTATCGCGCGATGCTCGTGGCGCTCGACCAGATCACGAGCGCCAGGATGCCGGGCAAGAAGCCGTAGC
>DATITN010000379.1:0-9270 GCA_035467795.1 Arachnia sp.
GTGCCGTCGGAGATCCAAGGGGTGATTCCGCCGTGGAGGTGGATGATCGCACGGTTGTCCGAGTAGCAGTCACCACTAGCCACCAAGTTGGACTTCATAGCCAGGTCGTTGCACATGGGAACCTGCGGGTCCACCAGGTCGGGCATGGACTCCATCATCTCGTGGCCCTCGGGCGTCATACCGGACCCCATGACAGTGGTGTCCACCGGGAGGAACAGGTTGCCCTCCGCGCCGGTCGGCAGCAGGTTGTGGAACTCGATCCGGACCGGCTTGTCCTTCTGCGCCACGATGGCCGGGCCGAGGTAGCTCGGCTCTCCCATCGTTGTGAGATCGGCGTTCAGTTGAACGTAGCCGCGCAGCGTGGTCGTCGTGGGGATGTCCGAGGCGTACATCCGCTGCGAGTACTCGACGAGCCCGATCCGGTAGAAGTCAGACCCTGGATAGCTCGTCGTGTCGGGCGTGGCCGCCGGAATCTCGGGCAGTTCGTCCACGAACTTCTTGATGCCGCCGGTGATGGACGTCTGGTCAGGGCCGATCAGCGTCGCGCCGAACGAATAGGTGCGGGTCGACGGCAATACGGGGTACTCCGCCGAGCCGAGCGTGAGGTTGGTGTCCTGTAGCGGGGCTGTGGGCGCCGGGTAGCTAAGAATGTCGCTGCCCACGTCCGTATCGACAGGGATGCCCTGGCCGTAGAAGGCGATCCGGTCACCGGCCGCCACGGCGAAGTTGGCAACGCCGTAGGAGACGGATTCGCTGGTGTCTGCTGCCGCGAGGGCTGGCACAAGGAGCTGCCCCGAATCAAAGAGAACCGTGTATTCGTTGGCATTGCCCGTGGGGCGCAGGACGTAGGCGTGGAAGACGTTACCTGCCGACGGGAATGGGGATCCACCGGCTGTGGCCTGGTTCCAGCTCTGGAAGGCTGTGAGGAAGCCCTCGGTGAGCGCCTGGTCAACGACGACGAAGACCGGAGCCAGTTCCCCTACTCCCACGGGATAGTCGCTCGCGTACGCCCGGTCCTCGAGAGGGTTTCCCACGACCGTCTGTTCGCCCGCCACTATGCCGACCTCAGGCAGCGGGCTGTTGGCATAGTTGGGATGGCTGAAGTAGCGGGGCGCATCGCCCGGGGCAGCGGCGGCAGTCACCGTCATGAGCGGGTTGAGCGCCCCGTCCTGCAACGCCCGCGCCGCAGCTTCGTCACGCTGCTTCTGGGTGATCTCCTTGGCCTTCGCCTCCTTGGTCTTCTCCGCCTTGTCCTTGTAGTCTTCCTTGATCTTGTTGACGTCGGCCGGCCCTTGTTGGGGCGGCGCGGCAGGCGCTATCGGCGCCGCCGACGTGAGCGTGGCACCCCAGGCCAGGGGCAGGACTACCAGACTGGCTACTAAGGCCAGCCTCTTGTGGTTCGACATCCGTTCTCCTTGAGAGATGGCACGACGCTCACCGCAAGGGTGGGCGATGACACTTCAACGGGGGTGGGCGCATCCATTGCCCATCTTGGGCCCGGGCGGCTGCAGGGAGCCTCACTGCACGCAGACCGGGTCTTATCAGATACGTCGTCCGACGCAATAGTCGAACGGCGAAACGTAATTAGCCGAACGGTAACACTTATTGCATGGTTGAGGAAGGAACCCTGACAGTTCCAACCCACGGCGGTGGCGGTGGTGATGTGCTCGCCCTCGGGCTCGGCGTTGACGATCAGAGCAGCCCTCGCTCGTAGGCCACGCGCACCACGTCCGCAGAGCACGCCCGGAACGACCCTCGAGGCGCGCGTCATACCAAGGCGCCAACGGAATATGCCGAGCAGACGGCGTGTTCCCCAGGAAGCCGAACCATGAAAGGTACGCAGGTGTCTGAGAACGAGCGCAGGCAGATCAACAAGCGGAACGTGCAGGAGTTCTACGACCTCATGTTCAACCAGTGCCGGCCGGCCGAGGCGATCCAGCGCTACGCCGGCGACACCTACACCCAACACAATCCACACGTCGGCGACGGCAAGCAGGCGTTCATCGACTACTTCGAGCGGATGGCCGCCGAGTACCCCGGCAAGCGGGTCGACTTCGTTCGGGCCATCGCCGAGGACGACTACGTGGTGCTGCACTGCCGCCAGACCTGGCCGGGCGACCACGACTATGCGGGGATCGACATCTTCCGCCTCGACGCGAATGGGAAGGTCGTGGAGCATTGGGACGTGCTGCAGGTGGTGCCCGACCATTCGGCGAACACCAACGGCATGTTCTGAGCTCACAGCCACGGAGGCCGGGTGGAGACTGGTGTGATGGCGACGCGAATGAGTCAGTTGTGGTGGAGTGCGATCGGAGACCTGCGCATCCATCCGGTCCGGAAGTGGATCCGAGCCACCGTTGGGACCCAGACCGTCGTCGACACCCGCCGAGCCCTACTGGTCTGGGAGCCGCGGCGTGCGGTGGGGTCGTACGCCGTTCCTGAGGATGACGTCGTCGGGCACCTCGTCGCTGCGGAGGCCATGGGAGCGCTCGAGCGGCCAGTGTCGATGGAGGACGGCCCACCCGTCCTCGATCCGAACACCCCGTTCACTGCGCACACGGCGCCTGGCACTTCGCTGACGATCCAGACGCCCCACGCCAACCTCACAGCGGCGGCCTTCCGGCCAGACGATCCGGACTTGGCCGGGTACGTCGTCCTGGACTGGAACGCATTCACCCAGTGGTACGAAGAGGATGAGCCTGTCATGGGTCATCCGCACGACCCCTTCGACCGGATCGACTGCCTGCGTTCGAGCCGCCGCGTGCAGATCTCCCACGCCGGCGTCAGCCTCGCCTCCACGAACCGGCCGACCCTGCTCTTCGAGACACCCCTTCCGCCGCGGTTCTACATTCCGCGCGAGGACGTCGCGATGGGTCTTCTCGAGCTTTCCGAGACGCGCACCATCTGCGCTTACAAGGGTCGCGCGTCGTACTGGTCCGCCCGAGTCGGGGACACCTTACTGCGTGACATTGCGTGGTCCTACGAGGACCCGTTCCACGACGGGGAGCCTGTTCGGAACCTCATCGCGTTCTTCACCGAGCGGCTCGACCTCACAATCGATGGCGAGAGCCAGCCTCGGCCGCGCACCCCCTGGTCCTAACGCGGACCCACCGTCGGGTCACCCCGCAAGGGCGAAGAACATGGGGCTGAAGTAGGGAACCAGCAAGACGGCCCACACGAACACGCTGAACCGGTGGAAGTTCTTGAGGGCCGCCTCGTCCTTCCTGATCAGGACGACACCTGCCCAGACAGCATGGACCAACATCAGCAGGATCGCGATGAGCCCGGAGATGCCGTGGACATCGAAGGTCATGCCGCCCACGAAATCGAACATCATGCCAGTCCCCACCGTGTCGCAGGCGAGGCCGAGGACGAAGAACACGAAGTTCCACCACCTGAGACGGCCAGCAACACGTTCACCCCACACGCCCACCGAGTAGAAGACCAACGCCGCGGTGATGAAGATGCTGGCAAGCGGATTCACGGGGGCTCCTGACATGGACTCGTCCCAGGGTAGGAGACCACCACGGTTGCTGCGCGCGCAGGGCCCTGGTCAGGTCCCGACACGGACGCCGACGGCAACCTGATGAGGCCGGCCCATGCCGAGGAAGTGGGGCGGCATTTGTAGGCTCATCCACATGACAACTAAGGATGACGCGCCAACGGCCCCGAGTCATGGGCGGGCGGCGGCGGTGAGCGCCCGCAACGGCGACTTCGTGGTGTTCGCCGTGAACGGCTTCGCCTTCGCATCCTGGATGTCCCGGGTGCCGGACGTGAAGGAGCTGTTGGCGCTCAGCCCTGGGCAGCTTGGGCTGCTGCTGCTCGCGGTGTCGGCCGGTGCGCTGTGCGGCCTGCCGTTGGCCGGGCTCGTCACGCGCCGCCTCGGAGCAATCCGCGCCGTGCGGTTGGCCATGGCGGTGGCCCTGCCCGGTCTGGTGCTGGCCGCGGCAAGCGTGCAGGCAGGCCTGCCCATGGTGGCCGTGGCGGCCAGTCTGTTCCTGCTCGGGCTGGGAACCGGGGTCTGGGATGTGGCACAGAACCTCGAAGGGACCATCATCGAGCGCGGCCTGGGCCGGTCGATCATGCCGTGGTTCCACGCCGCCTTCAGCGGCGGGACCGTGCTCGGAGCCCTCGTCGGCGCGCTGATGGTCTGGCTTGAGGTGCCCATGCTCTGGCACATCGGCGCCGTCGGCGCGGTGTCGGCAGCCCTCGTCCTGTGGGGCACGTCGAAGTTCCTGCCGGCCTTCGAGGACGGCGGACACGACACCGCCTCCCCCACCCCGGCGACCCGATCGCGTTCGGCCTGGACGGAGCCACGCACGCTCCTGATCGGGGTCATGGTGCTGGCCGCGGCGTTCACCGAGGGCACGGCCAACGACTGGATGGCGGTCGCCTTCGTTGACGGCCACGGTCTGGACAAGACCTTCGGCGTGTTGGCCCTGGCGGTGTTCCTCACCTTCATGACAGCCGGCCGGATCCTCGGCACCCGGCTCCTGGACCGGTATGGGCGGGTGCCGGTGCTCCGCGTCCTGTTCGTCTCCGCGATCATCGGCTGCCTCCTGGTGGTCTTCGGCACGCCCTGGCTGGCCTTCGTGGGCGCAGCGATCTGGGGGCTGGGCGCGAGCCTCGGCTTCCCCGTCGGCATGTCCGCGGCGGCCGACGAGCCGGCCCGCGCGCACGCCCGGCTCAGCGTCGTCTCCACCATCGGCTACACCGCCTTCCTGGCCGGCCCGCCCCTGCTGGGCTTCCTCGGCGATCACTACGGAATCCTGCGGGCGCTGATCGTCGTCGGCGCCGTGTCGCTCCTGGCGCTCCTCGTCGTGCCGTCGGCCAAGCCGCTCCCACTGACGGGGATCCTGCGAGAACCGGATCAACCCGCCTAGGTTGGCACCATGGCCACCCCCCGGCACACCACCTCCCACACCTGGTCAACTCTGCTGGTCGGTGCCCTCATCGGCGCCGTGGCCCTCCTGGCGCTTGGTCCCCGCCCCGGGGGGCTCGGCTCACCCACCGGCGACGTCGCCCTCTCCCAGGACGCCTCCGCGGCTCTCGCCACGGCCACGCACCTGGAAACGGTCAGCGTCGCACGGATCCGCGACGGCGAGGCCTCCTGGGCCGGCTTCGGAGAGGTGACCCCGGACAGCCGATACGAACTCGGCTCGATCACCAAGACCTTCGACGGGCTCCTCCTGGCCGACGCCGCCCAGCGCGGCGAGGTAGGTATCGACGACCCACTCGAGACCCACCTGACCGAGCTGGCGGGCACCGAGGTGGGCTCTGCGACGCTGGCTGAGCTGGTCAGCCACCGCGCAGGGCTGCCCAGCCTGCTCAGCCTCAACGTGGTGCGCGTCGTCGCCGAGGACCTTGCCGGCGCCGCCCTGTCCGCCTACACGGCCGCCACGCCGGAAGAGGTGATCCGTGAATCGGGCGCGGTCACCTTGTCGGGTCGGGGGACGATGCAGTACTCCAACCTCGGCGCTTCCCTGCTCGGCTTCGCCCTGGCCCGCGCGGCCGGGATGCCAGACTGGCCGTCCTACGTGCATGAGCGCCTCCTCGAGCCGCTCGGCATGGACGACACTGCGTTCGCCGAGCCAGGACGCCCGGCGCCCGACCTGATGCAGCCGCACCAGGGACTGGGCAGCCCCACGGAAGCGTGGACGGGCAGCGGCTACGGCCCGGCCGGACTCGGGGTCACCACGACCGCCGCCGACCTCACCCGCTACGCCCAGGCGATCCTCGACGGCACGGCACCGGGAGTCGAGGCCCTCGACGCCCGCTGGCCGGCGATGATGGGCTGGCAGATCGGCCTGGCCTGGATCGTCACCGACACCGACGACGGCCCCGTCGCCTTCCACAACGGGGGCACCGGCGGCACCAGGACCATGCTGGCCATCGACCGCCCCCACGGACGGGCTGCCATCGTCCTGAACAACAGCACCCAGGACGTGACCGGTGCGGGCCTGGCGTTGGTGGGCGTGGTCCTCGACGGCTCCCTGGCCCCGCCGCCGTTCGACAGCGACACCGTCGCCTGGGTCGTCGTCGGCATCCCTATCACCCTCCTGTTCGCCGTGGGGCGCGGTCCGCGGACGAAGCAGGGCTCGCATCCTGGGGCAAGGGCTGGCCGCTGCGGGAGCGCTCCTGCTGTGGTGGCTCGCCGCCCCGTGGGACTGGGCCGCCCCTTGGGTCTTCGGCGCCTCAGCCGGTCTCGCCATCGCCGCGACCACTGTGGCCGTCCGACGCTGGGCGCACCTGCCGTGGATGCCGGCGCGCTGGCGTCTCGGGACGCTGATCGTCCTGGCCCTGGGTGGCGCGTGGCTGGCTGCCATGGTGACGCTCGCGGTGTGGGTGACAACGCTGCGGTAGCTGCGGTGAGCCCGGATCACCGGGGATGTGGTGGCTGTCAGGGCTCGTGCGGATATTCCTCGTCGCGCGTCTGGAAGGACCAGATGGCCGGATTCTGGATGACACCGTTTCGGATCTCGATGGCGCGACTGATCGTGGGGTTCGCGTCCCACATCTCTTCCCCGCCCAGGACGGTGGGGAGGAAAGGCAGAAGCGCCTCGCTGATCTCCCACGTCGCCGAGTTCCACAGATACGACGGGCTGTGGTCGACGGCGTAGTAGAGGACGTTGTCGCCGACCACGAAGGTGGGGGTGGTGAACGTGGTCGGGCGGGCCCAGCTGAACCCCATCGCCTCGTCGCACGACACGTCGACGATCAGCGTTCCGGGCATCACGCCCGGAAGATCCTCTTCGGTCATGAAGGTGAGCGGCGCGTCGGTGTCCTGGAGCACGCAATTGACGATGATGTCGTGCTCGGCGAGGAATGGGGCGATGGACACCCGTCCCTCCGGAGTGATGGCGTGGCTGGCCTGGGGGGCGGCGCCGTCGGAGTCGAAATGGACGATGCGGGCGGAGTGGATCGGGGAGGCCACGGCGGCGATCTCACGGTGGGTCAGCACGTCGACGTCGTTGACCCCCATCGCGTTGAGTGCCGTGACCGCCCCTCGAGCGGTCGCACCGAAACCGATGACCACGGCACGCAGCCGGCGCCCGAAATCGCCGCTGGAGCCCGCGATCTGCATGGCGTGGAGCACCGAGCAGTAGCCGGCGAGTTCGTTGTTCATGTGGAACACGTGAAGATTGAACGTTCCGTCCCGGTGCCAGTGATTCATCGCCTCGAACGCGATCAGCGTGAGCTTGTGGTCGATCGCGATTTGGGTGAGCTTGTCGTCCTGCACACAGTGCGGCCACCCCCACAGGATCTGCCCGTCGCGCAGCTCGACGATGTCGCTGAGGACCGGTTTGGGTTGAAGGATGATGTCGCACTCGTCGATGAGCTGCGCGTGCGTCCTGAAACCCGCCACCCAGCCCATCAGGTCGTCGTCAGACCTGCCGAAGGGGTGTCCGTAGCCGTGCTCGAGATAGATGCTCGCGCGCAGGTCCTCGGGAATCCGGGAGAGGTGGTCCGGGTGGAGTGGGAGCCGGCGCTCGTTCTCCTTCAGGGAGCGCGCCATCACCCCAAGAGTGAGTTGGTTCATGCGGCCCCGCGTCTGTTAGAGGATCAGTTCAGGTCAGGCTAGCTGACTCGGCGCGCCGCATCCGGTTCTTCTGAGGCTGAGACCGGGCACGACACAGTGCAGCCCGGGCACCAGAGGTTCGTCTGATGCCCGGGCTGCGGGTCCGGTGTTCGGCTGGCTCAGGCCACCGTGTCGGCCGTCCGCACTGGAAGCGTCTTCGGCTTGAACGACGGGCGCGTCGCCTCGTAGGCGGAGATGGAGTCCGCCTGCATCAGGGTCAGCGAGATGTCGTCGAGCCCGTTGAGCAGGCGGTGCTTGGTGTACTCGTCCATCTCGAAGGCCACCACCAGGTCGCCGCGGGTGATGGTCTGGCTCGGCAGGTCCACCGTCGTGGGCACGTTCGGGTCCGCGTCGATGGCATCCCAGAGCCGGTCGACGTCCGCGTCGGAGATCAGTGCCACGAGCAGGCCGGCCTTGCCGGAGTTGGACCGGAAGATGTCGCCGAAGCGGCTCCCGATGACCACCTTGAAGCCGTAGTTCTGCAGCGCCCACACGGCGTGCTCGCGGGAGGAACCGGTGCCGAAGTCCGGGCCCGGGATGAGGATCGTGCCCGCCTTGAAGGGCTCCTTGTTGAGCACGAACTCCGGGTCGTTGCGCCACGCGGCGAACAGCCCGTCCTCGAAACCGGTGCGGGTGATGCGCTTGAGGTACACCGCCGGGATGATCTGGTCGGTGTCGACGTTGGAGCGGCGTAGCGGGACGGCGACGCCGGTGTGGTTGATGAATGGTTCCATGATCAGCGTCCAATCAGGTCTGCGGGGGCGGCCAGGTGGCCGACGATGGCGGTGGCGGCGGCAACGGGCGGCGACACGAGGTGCGTGCGGCCCCCCTTGCCCTGACGGCCCTCGAAGTTGCGGTTCGACGTCGACGCCGAGCGCTCGCCCGGTGCCAGCTGGTCCGGGTTCATGCCCAGGCACATCGAGCAGCCGGCGGCGCGCCACTCGGCGCCGAAGTCCAGGAACACCTTGTCCAGGCCCTCCGCCTCAGCCTGCAGGCGGACCCGCGCCGAGCCGGGAACCACAAGCATGCGCACGCCGTCGGCGATGTGCTGGCCCTCCAGGATGGAGGCGGCCAGGCGCAGGTCTTCGATGCGGCCGTTGGTGCAGGACCCGAGGAAGACGGTGTCGACGGTGATGTCGCGCATCGGCGTGCCGGGAGTCAGCGCCATGTACTCCAGCGCGCGCTTCGCGGTGGCCTGCTCCACCTCGGACTCGAAGTCCTCGGGGCTGGGCACCACGCTGCTGAGCGGCACGCCGTGGCCCGGGTTGGTGCCCCAGGTGACGAAGGGGCTGAGTTGGGTGGCGTCGATGTCCACCTCCACGTCGAAGGTGGCGTCGTCGTCGGTGCGCAGCGTCTTCCAGTACTCGACGGCGGCGTCCCAGTCCTCGCCCTCAGGCGCGTGGGGGCGGCCCTTGAGGTAGGCGAAGGTGGTCTCATCGGGGGCCATCATGCCGGCCTTGGCGCCCCACTCGATCGACATGTTGCAGATGGTCATCCGGGCTTCCATGGACAGCGCCCGGATCGCGGAGCCGCGGTACTCCAGCACGTAGCCCTGGCCTCCGCCGGTGCCGATCTTGGCGATCACGGCCAGGATGATGTCCTTGGCGGTGACGCCGGGGCGCAGGGTCCCGTCAACGGTGATGGCCATGGTCTTGAACGGCTTGAGCGGCAGCGTCTGGGTGGCCATGACG
>DATITN010000380.1:0-3410 GCA_035467795.1 Arachnia sp.
TTCCTGGCCCCGGAGCGGAAGGGCGCCCACGACGAGGCGCTCCTGCGCGTCCCGGACCCCGCCTCGGTCGAGCGGCTCATCGCCGCGGGCGGACCGGCCCTGAGGATGATCACGCTGGCCGTCGAGCTCGAGTACGCCGAGGCCGCGACGCGTCGCTTCACCGAGGCGGGTGTGTCGGTGGCGTTCGGGCACTCCGATGCGGACGATGTCCAGACCGCGGAATCCATCGAGTGGGGCGCCACCGTCGCCACCCACCTGTTCTCTGCGATGCGCTCGATCCACCACCGCGACCCCGGGCCGGTGCCGGTCCTCCTGGCAGACCAGCGCGTGATGGTGGAGCTGATCTGCGACGGGGTCCACCACCAGCCCGTGATCGCCGCGATGAGCATCGACGCCGCGACGCCTCGCCGCGTCGCCCTGGTCACCGACGCCATGAGCGCCACGGGCAAGGGCGACGGGCGATACATCCTGGGTGAACTCGAGGTGGAGGTCTCCGACGGCACCGCCCGGCTGGTCACCGCGGACGGCACTCCGGGAGCCATCGCCGGCTCGACCCTGACCATGGACAGGGCGTTCGAGTTCGTGGTGCAGGAGGTGGGGGTGAGCATCCCCGACGCGGCCCTGATGGCCGCCACCACGCCCGCAGCCTGGCACCGGCTCGACGAGGTGGGCCGGCTCGCGCCCGGCTGCCGGGCCGACATCTGCCTCGTCGACGACGACGGGCGCCTGCATGCGGTGATGCGTCGCGGCGAGTGGGTGGTCCCGCTTCGGCCCTGATGCGCCCGCCCCGCGACACTAGGATGGGTGGCGAAGGGGGCCACCGGACATGAGCGACCTGATCGACACCACGGAGATGTATCTCCGCACCGTCTACGAGCTGTTGGAAGAGGGGGTGCAGCCCCTCCGTGCCCGGATTGCCGAGCGGCTGCACCAGTCCGGCCCCACCGTGTCCCAGACGGTCGCCCGCATGGAGCGCGACGGCCTCCTGCACGTGGACACGGACCGCACCATCCGCCTCACCCGCACCGGGGCCACCCTCGCCCGCGACGTGATGCGCAAACACCGCCTGGCCGAATGCCTGCTCACGGAGGTGATCGGGCTGGAGTGGGAGAAGGTGCACGACGAGGCCTGCCGCTGGGAGCACGTCATCTCCATCGACGTCGAGAAGAGGCTGGTGGCCATCCTGGATTCGCCCACCCGCTCGCCGTACGGCAACCCCATCCCGGGACTCAAGGAGCTGGGTGTGGACGTCGAACACACGCCGTTCCGGGAGCACGCTGACCCGCTGGCAGACCTCGTCACCGATCAGCCGCAGCGCTTCGTGCTGCAGCGGATGAGTGAGAACCTGCAGGCGGACAGCGGCGTGCTGCCCATGCTCGCGGCCGCCGGGTTCAGGCCGGGCGTCTCGCTCATGGCCCACCGCGACGTGGACCTGGTGCGGGTGGTCATCGACGGGGTCACCACGGACGTGGGCCTGTTCGCCTCCGAACTGTTGTTCGTGAGCCGAGATGAGTGAGAACCACGAGGAGCTGAGGTGGCTCGGGACGAGCGGCCCGGGCGCCATCGAGGACGTGCTGAGCCGCGCCTACGGCGGTGATCGCACGCCCTACGAGTGGCTGGCGCGCTCAGTGTCGGCCTCCGCGTCGACAGTGCTGGACCTGGCCTGCGGGGCCGGTGCGATGATCGAGCGGCTGCAGAGGCCCGGCCGGATTGTGATCGGGCTGGACCGCTCGCAGGCGGAGCTGGTCGAGGCGCAGCACCGCCACCGCGGACCCCTGGTGCTGGGCCACGCGTCGTACCTGCCCTTCGCAGACAACAGCTTCGATGCCGTGGTCTCGTCGCTGGGCATCGCCGTCGTCGCGGACCGGCCGCGGCTGATGTCCGAGGTGTCGCGGGTGCTGCGCCCGGGCGGCGTGTTCGCCGCGCTGACGCCGTCGCTGCGCCCCGCCAACACCCAGGACCTGCGGCTGGTCACCCGGCTGGCGCAGATCCTGCGGGTGACGCCGCTGCTGCCGGGGATCACGGAGTTCAGGGCGCGAGACGCGCTCCTCGCCGCCGGCCTCACCAAGGCCGAGGACCGTCGAGCGAAGTACTACGTGGAGGTCGCCAACCGCGAGGACGCGGAGCGGCTCTTCGCAGGGCTCCGCGGTGCAACCACCCGGAACCGCACCATGGCCGCCGTCGACTTCCTCGCGGCCCGGGCCGAGCAGTCAGGGCCGGTCCGCGTGCCGCTGCCCATGCGCCGGCTGATCGCCATCAAGTAGCCCATCCCAAGGTCGGCTACGCTGGGGCATACCCCACGGGGTGTCCCACGGCGGGGAATACCGCACCGCCGTCGCGTGTTGTACCCCGCGACGAACGACACAAGGAAGAAAGGGGATCGCCCATGGCGACCACAGCCCTGACCGCAGAGAACTTCAACGACACCGTCAGCGAGAACGAGGTCGTGCTGATCGACTTCTGGGCCGACTGGTGCGGCCCGTGCAAGCGCTTCGCACCCATCTACGAGGACGCCTCCACCCGTCACGACGACGTCGTGTTCGCCAAGGTGGACACCGAAGACGCCCGAGACGTGGCGGCCGCGTGGGAGATCCAGTCCATCCCCACCATCATGGCCTTCCGCCGCGGCAACCTGGTGTTCCGCCAGGCCGGCCTGCTCAACGGCAAGCAGGTGGACTCGCTGATCGAGCAGATCAAGGCCCTGGACATCGACACCCTCGTCGACGAGGCGCAAGCCAAGTCGTGAGCGTGAGCGACAGCTGACACGAGAGGCCCGCTTGCACAAGCGGGCCTTTTGTCTGCCCCCAGCTCTCCGGGCATACCCCACCCCCCTACGATGCTTGGTAGTAGCTACGAAAAGGGGCAACGATGGCCGCCGAGCGCAGGGACATGACAGTCCAGCCGGATCTGAGTCACACCGCGGGGCGGGTGGCCCCGGTGCGATCCCGGAAACCGATTTATCTGGACATGCTTCCGCCGTGCAACGCGGGGTGCCCTGCCGGGGAGAACATCCAGGAATGGCTGCGGCTGATCAAGGCCGGCGAGGCCGAGGCCGCGTGGCGCCAGCTCGTCACCGACAACCCGTTCCCGGCCATCCACGGCCGCGTCTGCTACCACCCGTGCGAGACGGACTGCAACCGCAAGGACCTCGACGAGGCGGTCTCCATCCACTCCGTCGAGCGCTACCTCGGAGACCTCGCCATCGAGAAGGGCTGGCGCGTGCCGCAGCCCCGCCGCCGCTCCGGCAGGCGCGTGATGGTGGTGGGCTCCGGCCCGGCCGGGCTGTCCGCCGCCTACCACCTCGCAAGGCTCGGCCACGCGGTGGAGATCTTCGACGCAGGGGACAAGCCCGGCGGCATGATGCGCTACGGCATCCCCGAGTACCGGCTTCCGCGCGACGTGCTGGACGC
>DATITN010000381.1:0-4116 GCA_035467795.1 Arachnia sp.
CGCCCGCCTCGGGCAGGACTTCGAGGACCCTGTCCCCGACGGCCGACCACAGCTGCCACTGAGCCTCCCTGAGGAAGGGGACCAGCTGGGGATGCCCGACTGCGAGCGCGGCGACGTCGGTCAGCGACCGGAAGGCGCCCACCCGGATCTGGTGGTAGACAAGGTCGCTGACCAGCATGAGGGGGTCAGCTGCGGCTGGCGGCTGCCACTCGCGCAGCGCGGCCTCCACCCGGTGCACGACGACCGCCGCGACCGCCGCCTCCTTGCAGGAGTAGTAGTTGGAGAACGTCCGCCGCGACACCTCCGCCTCGGCCACCACGTCATCCACCGTCACCGCGCCGAACCCGCGCTCGCGCACCTGGTCGAAGGTGGTGGTGGCGAGCCGCTGCGCCACGGCGGTGCGCTTCGCGTCGCGTAGTCCGGGGGCCATGGGTTCAGTGTCCCACCCCGGCCCCGACGGGTGCCTCCTCACGCGGGGCGGGCACCGCCACCGCGTCGACCACCTCAAGACGCGTGCCCTCGACGTCGACCTCGGGAAGGATCCGGTCGAGCCATCCGGGCAGCCACCAGGCGTGGTCCCCCGCCAGGTGCAGCACTGCGGGGATGAGGGCCATGCGGATGACGAAGGCGTCGATGAGGATGCCGACCGCCAGCGCGAAGCCGAACTGCCGGATCATGGCGTCGTCGCTGAGGACGAAGCCACCGAAGACGGAGACCATGATGATGGCCGCCGCGACGACCACCCGGCTCGCGTGATGGAAGCCGTCGACCACGGCCCGACGCGCGGTTTCGCCGTGCACGTAGGCCTCGCGGATCGACGTGCCGAGGAAGACCTGGTAGTCCATCGCAAGGCCGTAGAGGATGCCGGTGGCCATGATCGGCAGGAAGCTCAGCACCGGGCCGGCCCGATCCACCCCGACCAGCCAGGTGAAGTTGGGATTGCCGAAGGCGGTCACAACGAGCCCCATGGTGGCGCCGATGGACAGGAGGAAGCCGGCGGTGGCGGCCAGCGGCACCACCACGGATCGGAACACCACGAGCAGGACGATCAGCGACAGCGCCGCCACGAGGGACAGGTAGATGGGAATGGCGTCGGCCAGCGACTCGGACAGGTCGATGTTGATGGCGGTGAGCCCCGTGACGCCGATCCGTTCGACGCCGTCGAGCTCGGCGGCACGGACTACGGTGACCAGGTCGGCGGTGCTCGCGTCGGTCGGTCCGGCGTCCGGGACGACGGTGTAGAGCACGAGCGAGCGGTCCTCGGAGGTCCCCATCAGCTGCACGTTGGCTGCGTTTTCGTGCGAGGCGAGCTCGGACTGCCAGGCCTCAAGGCGGTCCTGGTCCACCGCGGCCGCGTCCGAGGGCGTCAGCGCGACGATGAGCGGCGCGTTCGCCCCCTCCCCGAGGGCGTGGGTGACCGAGTCGTAGGCGACGCGCTGATCCGAACCGGGAGCGGCCACCGCCCCCGACGGCATGCCGAGCTGCATCTGCGCTGCGGGAAGCGACAGGGCGCCGAGGCCCAGGACGATGAGCACGATCGTGAGGATCGGGCGGGCGGTGACCGCCTCGACCCAGCGCTTGGCCACCCGGCCGAACCGCGAGTGCTCGTGTCCGCGGTGGGCGCGCACCGGCTGGGCACGTCCGCGACGCCCGCGCCCGAGCAGTCCGAGCAGGGCCGGGAGTGCCGTCAGGGACAGGGCGATGGCCAGGGTGACGGTGACGGCCGCCGTGACCGCCATCGTCGAAACGAACCCCATGCCGAGGGTCAGCAGGCCGAGGAGCGCGATGACCACGGTCAGCCCGGCGAAGAGGACGGCGCCGCCGGCGGTGGCGACGGCGCGGGCGGTTGCCTCGACGGCGTCGAGCCCGAGCCTGGCCCGCAACGACGTCTGCTTGTGGATGATGAAGAGGGCGTAGTCGATCCCCACGGCCAGGCCGAGCATCAGCCCGAGCGCGGGCGTCGAGGTGGTCATTTCGAAGTTCGCGGACAGCGCGTAGGCACCGCCCACCCCGATGAACACGCCGACGAGAGCGAGGAGGATGGGGAGCCCGGCCAGCGTGAGGGACCCGAGGGTCAGCAGCAGAACGACGGCCGCGATGGCGAGGCCGATGGCCTCACTCCCGCCGATCGGTGGTTCCATCGGCTGGAGGGCGCTGCTCGCGGCCACCCCGAGGCCCTCCTCCGCGACCTCCCTGTCGACGGTGGCGAGCAGGTCGTCGAGGCTGCCGTCGGGGAGATCAGAGATCTGCTCGACGAGTTGGACCGAGGCGATGGCGACGGTGCCGTCGTCGGAGACGACGACCGTCCGGCGCTCCCCGTCGGAGGCGACCAGTGTGGTTCCGCGCGGCGAGGTGCCCTGGAGGAGTCCGTCCAGGCGGCCGAGGGCCTCGTCGGTTGCGGCCGCGGCTGCGTCATCGACGGCCGCGGCGGGGTCGGTCATGCCCGGCTCGGGCGCCGGGAACCTGTCGACGGGGACGCCCATGTCCTGGAGCTCGGACCGCAGCTGCCCGACCTCGGCGAAGAACGCGGCGGATTCGCCGATGAGCTCCTCGTCGGGGGCTGCGAGGAGGGCGCGTGCGGCCGTCTTGACCTCGGTCAGCCGCGCGCCGAGCGCAGCCATGCGCTCCTGCTGCGCCGGCGACGCTGCGGGCGCCGCGCTGGGGGTAGCTTCCTCGAGGGCGGCGATCAGCGATCCGAGTTGGGCGCGGACCTCGTCGGCGACCTTCCCCTCGACGGTCGCGCGGACGGTGGTCTCCACCTCGGCGCGCTGCTCGTCCAGCCGGGCGTCCCGGTCCAGGACGATGCCGGTTCCGACGGCCGCGTCGAGGGATCTGGCGATCGCGTCGGCCCGGTCCGGGGTGTCCACGCGCCCGCCGTCGTCGGCGGAGAAGACGAGGGTTCCCTGGGTGCCGCCCGCCTCAGGGAGCGCGACGGTGACCTCGTCCAGCACCAGCTGTGCGGGGGCGTCGTCGAGGGTGAGGCGCGAAGAGATCGACGGGGTCTGCGTCAGGAGGAGCCCGGCCACGGCGGCAATGACGAGCAGCCAGGCCACCAGGAACGCCAACGGCCGGGTGGCCGCCGTCCTGCCGAGGCGGTAGAGGAAGGCGGACATGTGGGGCCCTTCGGTCGATGACGGAGACGTCCCCACAGTAGGCGCAAAGTTGCACATTGGGCAACTTTGCCTGATGTGCACTCCGCCGGCGCCCTGTCTTGCCCGAGCTCACCGTCCCAGCTACACGCGGATGACCTCGAGCGCGCCCAGCTCGGCGAGCACGTCGAACCCCGGGTCCTGAGTGACCACCGGCAGGCCGTGGGCGAGCGCCACGGCCGCGATCCACAGGTCGTTGCCCCCCATCGACCGACCAGCCTCGTGCAGCTGCACCCGCAGCGACGCCCAATGCCTGGCCGCCGTCGAGTCCACCAGCAGCGGCTCCAGGCCCGCGAGCCTCTCGACGGTGGCCAGCCTGGCCGCGCGCGTCCGCGTGTCGGATGCAGCAAGCACGCCCGCCTGAAGCTCAGCCAGCGTCACGACGCAGACGTAAGCGTCATCGGGAAGCATGGCGGTCTCGAGTGATCGACCTACCTCACCAGCAATCCACACACTGGTGTCCAGAAGACCCGCGCTCACCTGATGGGTCCAAGGTCTTCCGTGGAACCGGCGGAGATCCAGCCGAGGTCGGATTGGAGGGTGATGTCGACCCGCTGGGCGTGCACCAGGTCGATCAGGTCGGAGCGTCTCATCGCGGCGGGCCTCCGCCGCGCGGGGCTGCGGATCTCGGCGACCGGCTCCCCGTTCACGGTCACGGTGACGACGTCCCCGGCCGCGACGCGGTCCAGCACAGAGCGGGTGTGGTTGCGGAGGTCCCGTGAGGCGACGGTCGTCATGTGCGTAAGTGTAGCATCTCTGCCACAAACCCTGCCTGGGAGTGAGAGGGCCAAGCCTCGGCAGCCTGGTCACGAATCCGCCCGCCGGTCACACCCCGACGGGCCTCTCAGGGATTCCGCCAGCGATCCTGCTCCGTCAGCGGGACCAATGACGGAAGCTCGGCCGTGGTGTGGAGCGGGATGCGCTCGCCCACCTCACCGGATTTGAGCAGTGACTCCATGATCTCGAG
>DATITN010000382.1:0-3939 GCA_035467795.1 Arachnia sp.
CAGGCAGACCACCGCGTGGCGGGCCTCGCCACCCTGGACGCGGTCCGCGACGCCGACAACACGTGGGTCCACCCCGAACTCGCGGCGGATGAGGGGTTGGCGAAGTGGGCCACCACGTGGCTGCTCGTGTCTGCCGACAACTCCCCCACGCACGGCGCGGTGTTGACCCGTGCCGACGTCGACGCGGGCGTCCGTTCCCTCGAAGCCCACGGCGCCTACCTGGCCGACATCCCGGACCACCCTGCCCCGGCGGACTTCATTCCCGAGATGCTGGCCGCCCAGGGCCGGGCGATGGGCACCGACTTCGCCTGCCTGTTCCGGGCCCACCGACTGACCGGGGACTCTGCCTGATCGACGCAACGCCCAGCCGCGACGACCGGTGTGCGCAAAATCGGCCACAGTCACCGCCGCCGTCGCCTAGCTTTGGATGAGGCGCAACCTCGCGCGCTGAATCTCTGACAAGGAGTTGTTGATGTTCGATTTCGACGAACTGCTGTCCACCCTCCCGATCGATCAACTGGCTCAGCGCGTCGGTGCCAGTCCGGAAGAGGTGGAGGCGGCCACGCGCAACGCCCTCCCCGCTCTTCTGATGGGCATGGGCGCCAACACGCAGGATCCTGACGGCGAGGCGTCGTTGGCCTCCGCGATCGGTCAGCACAACCCTCAGCTCGTCCAGGGCGGCATCAACCTCGACGATGTGGACGAGGCGGACGGCGCCAAGATCGCCCACCACGTCTTCGGCGACACGGAGGAGCAGGTGGTCAACCAGCTGGGCGGCCTCGGTGGCGGCAACGCGTTGATTCAGAAGCTCCTGCCGATACTCGCCCCCATCGTGATGTCGTGGCTGGCAGGAAAGCTGATGGGCCGTGACGAGGCACAGGGCCAACCCCAGCAGTCCCCCACCGGCGGCGGTGGGCTGGGCGACATCCTCGGCCAGATCCTCGGTGGTGGCACGTCGGCACCTCAGGCGCAGGCACCGCGGGTTGAGCCGAGCGCCCAGCCGCAGTTCCGGGTGCCCACAACTGGACAGGACGATGGCACCCTCCGGATGCCGGAGCCCGGGGCCCGGCCCACGCAGACCCAGGCGCAGCAACAGCCGACGGTCCCAGGCGGACTCGGCGGCGGGATCCTCGGCGACATCCTGGGTGGTCTGCTCGGCGGAGGCCGTCGCTGAAACTCGAGTAGACCTCGTGTGCCCTGGGCCCTCCGCCCGGGGCACACGTGCGTCTGGCCGCCATATGGCCCATCGTCCTGACGGTCAGTCGGCGCAGCGCTCAACCTCCCACAGGCTGCAGTCACTCGAAGGGCGACGGGTCCCCCGCCCCCACGCGGTCGATCACGGGCTCGTCGCCGCTGAGATCCACCACGGTTGTGGGCTCGACACCACAATCGCCGGAGTCCAGCACCGCGTCGATCTGATGGTCGAGCAGCTCCTTGATGCCCCATCCGTCGGTGAGGGACTCGTCGTGGCCAGGCAGCAGCAGGGTCGACGACAGGAGCGGCGCCCCTACCGTCTTGAGCAGGGCCAGGGTGGTGCGGTGATCGGGGATGCGCACACCGACCGTGCGCTTCTTCGGGTGTTGCATCATCTTCGGCACCTCGCGGGAAGCCTTGAGGATGAACGTGTAGGGCCCGGGGGTGGCTGCCTTGACTGCGCGGAAGACCCAGTTGTCCATCTCGACGTAGGCGCCGAGCTTGGCGAACTCGTCGACCACCAGGGTGAAGTGGTGCTTGTCGTCGAGCTGCCTGATCCGCCTGATCCGCTCGATCCCCTGTGCGTTGCCGAGAGCGCACCCCAGCGCGAAGCAGGAGTCCGTCGGGTAGGCGATGAGGCCCCCGCCATCCAGGATCCTGGCGATCTGCGCCAGTGCCCTGGGTTGCGGGTTGTCAGGATGGACGTCGAAGTACTGGGCCATGGCGCCCAGGCTACCGAAACCTCAGAGCACGGCGGCGGAGATCGCCTCCACCTCGTCGCCGGTGAGGTCCAGGTCCATGGCGCCGGCGGAGTCGACGATGGATTCCGGCCGCGAGGCGCCCGGAATCACGATGACATGGTCACCCAGGGCAAGCTCCCACGCCAGGGTCACCTGCTGAGGAGACACCCCGTGGGCAGCAGCGATCTCCGCCAGGACGGGGAAGCGTGAACCGACCGCGGCTGCTCCGCCGCCGGTGCCGCCCAAGGGTGACCACGGCAGGAAGGCGATGCCGTGGCGGGCACAGAAATCGAGCTCGGACTTGCTGGTGTGATTGAACCGGGGGGAGAACTCGTTCTGGACCGCGGCGAGCTCGCCTGCTCCCAGGACGTCGACGGCGATCTGGATCTCCTCGACGTTGGCGTTCGAGATGCCGATCTCCGCGATCAACCCCTCCGCCTTGAACGCGGCGAGGGTCTCCATCACGCTTCCGTAGATGCGTGTGCGGTCCGGGCGGTGCAGATAGAAGAGGTCCAGCTTGTCCACCCCCAGCGTCGCCAGAGCGGACTCCAGCCGGCCGCGGAGATAGTCCGGCGCCGAGTTGCGGCCCCAGGTCTCCCCCACGCCGCGCGTGATGCCGGCCTTCGTGGCCACCACGACGTTGCTCGCGTCGCCGTCGTAGCTGCGCAGGGCGCGGGCGACGATGCGCTCGTTGTGGCCCAACTCATCCCAACTCGGGGCGTAGATGTCTGCGGTATCGATGAGGGTGACTCCGGAGTCCAGGGCGGCGTGGACCGTGGCAACCGCCTGCTCCTCGGAGGGCTTCTCCGGCTTGTCGCTCATGGAGAATGGCATGGCTCCCAGGCCCACCGGGGAAACTGAGAACTGGCCGATGCGGCGCTGCTTCATTGTGGTCATGTCCGCCACTCTACTTGCCGCGCAGAGGGTCCACCGGGGAGGTGCGGGTGGCGGAGACCGCCACCTCACCCGGCATGAACGGGAGGCTGACGTCCCTCAACTCGATGAGGCAGCGGACCTCGGCGCTCACCGTGGCGCGCTCCCCCACACTCCGCCCCACCCCTGCGGCGTCGACGGTGACCCGGGTGTCGCGGCAGACGACGTTGCGCTGTGCCAGCGACGCGCGGGCCGAGTCCAGCGCCGCCACCCGGGCGCTCGAAGTGACCCGCTCCAGGGAGGCTGCACGCGCCGCGGCGGCCGCGGCCGAGCCGACGGCCTGATCGGCGATGGCCACCCGTGCCAGCGTGATGAGGAGGCCGATGAACAGCACCAACACCGGCAGGATCACCACGGCCTCAACAGAGAGGGCCAAACCCCGCTGATCCCCCCTGCGCGCCGCTCTCCTCACGAGCCGGTCACCCGCTCGGTCTGCACGGTGACCGCCTTGCTGATCTCGCGTGGCCACACGACGACGACCGCGCGCCCGCGGACCGTGGCAGTGGTGTTCCGGGCTCCGCGGGCGATCTCGACCCGGACGCCGGTCAGCGCCCCGTTGTCCGCCACCTCGGCGGCCGCGACCTCCCCGTCGGCCCTGGTGCCGTTGTAGGCCGAGGCGACGGCCGCGCCCTGCTGTGCGGCGGCCAGCGCCGTGGCCTCGGCCCAGTACTGCAGCGACCACTGAAGCAGGCTGAACATGATCCCGATGCTCACCGGCAGCAGGACCACCGCCTGGACCGAGCCGCTCAATCCGCGCTCGTTTCGCCGCACTCTCATGGGGACATCGTGCCAAGTGTGGGGGTCATCCGCGAACGCCTGTGGACAACCCCGGTCCCCCGGCGCATCGTCGCCCCTGAGCCGCCTCTCCCGGGCGCGTGCAATAGGGTGGAATCCACACAGAACTTCACGAAAGGACCCTCATGGTCAAGAAGGTAGCCATCCTCACGGCCGGCGGATTCGCCCCCTGCCTTTCCTCCGCCATCGGCGGCCTGATCGAGCGTTACACCCAGGTGGCACCGGAGATCGAGATCATCGCCTACCGCCACGGGTACCAGGGCCTGCTCAAGGGCGA
>DATITN010000383.1:0-5768 GCA_035467795.1 Arachnia sp.
TCAGCCGCCGAGGATGTTGGGGACGCTGCGCGGGCGGAGGACGAGCCACAGAGCGGAGGTGGACAGCAGCGCACAGATCAGGATCCCCATGCCCATCGGCACGGCGCTGGTCATCGCGAACAGGCCGATCAGCGGGCCCACCGTCGACCCGACCACCTGGGTGACGGCGCCCATCAGGGAGGCGGCAGTCCCGGAGTGTTGGCGATGGTTGTGCAGCAGGAGGATCTGCCCACAGGGCGCGGACAGGCCGAACCCGAACGTCAGGATCCACAGCGCGGGCACCAGCGGCACGAAGCCGACATCCGCGGCGTCGACCACAAGCACCGCGACACCCGACGTCACCATCAACGACGTTGCCAGGACCAGCACCCACTGGGGACCCCAGCGCTGCGCCAGCCGGCTGCCGAGTTGGACGCCGACGAAGACGCCGAATGAGCAGATCGCGAAGACCGTGCCGAAGCCCCTGGGGGAGAGGCCGTACACCTCCTGCAGAAGCACCGACGAGCTGGCCACGTAGGAGAACAGGGCGCCGAAAGCGAACGCCGCCACGAGGATGGCTCCCAGCGCCATCCGGTCGTTGAACACCGCCCGGAAGGCCATGCCGACGGGCTTCAGGCCTCCGAGAGTGCGCTCCGACGGCGGCCGGGTCTCAACGGTCATCACGACGATGAGCACGATCACGACGGAGCCGTAGGCCGCGAGCCCCCAAAACACTCCCCGCCAGTCGGTGAAGCTGACCATCCAGGAGCCGACGATGGGAGCGACGATCGGCGCCAGGCCGGAGATCAGGGCAAGCCTCGACAGCATCACCACGAGCGGGCGCCCGCTGAACAGGTCGCGCGCCATCGCCATCGCCACCACCGCGCCACCTGCCGCGCCCACGCCCTGCAGCAGCCGCATGGCCGTGAGGAACTCGATGCTGGGAGCCACCGCCACCAGCACGGAGGACACCACGTGCAGGATCGAGCAGACGATGAGAGGGAGCCGTCGGCCCAGTCGGTCGCTGAGGGGGCCGACCAGCAGCTGCCCGGTGGCGAACCCCAGCGTGGTGGCCGACAGGGTCAGCTGGACCTGCGTGTCGGAAATCCCGAGGTCTGACTTGAGCGCCGGGAAGGCGGGGAGATAGAGGTCGATGGTGAACGGGCCGAGGCCCGTCAGCATGCCGAGGGTGACGATGATCGCTATGCGACGACGTCGCGAGAATGTATTGCCGAGGTGGGAAGCCACAACGGATCATCCTAGGTTGGTTTGGGATTCAAACAAACTCGGCCGGGCTAGAGTGGCGGGCGATGAGCTTCGACCTTTTCGGCAACCCGGACCCCACCCCGCCCACCCGGGGCGGCTCCCTGAGCGACGCCACCAATCCGCAGGCGCCGCTCGCCGTGCGGCTGCGGCCGCGGACCCTGGACGAGATCGTCGGGCAGCAGCAGCTCCTCGCGGCGGGCTCGCCGCTGAGGCGGCTGGCCGACGGGCAGCCGATGTCGGTGTTCCTGTGGGGGCCCCCAGGGGTGGGGAAGACGACAATCGCCTCGGTGGTCTCACAGGCCACAAACCGCCGCTTCGTTGAACTGTCGGCCGTCACCGCCGGAGTCAAGGAGGTCCGCGCCGAGCTGGAGACCGCCCGCCGGGAACTGGCCCGAGGGCACGCCACCGTGCTGTTCGTCGACGAGGTGCACCGATTCTCAAAGGCGCAACAGGATGTGCTGCTGCCCGCGGTGGAGAACCGGCTGGTCACCCTGATCGCCGCCACCACGGAGAACCCCTCGTTCTCAGTCATCTCGCCGCTGCTGTCGCGCTCGCTCCTGCTGCGGCTGCAGCCGCTCACCGCCGAAGATCTGGGCGCGTTGCTCGATCGGGCGTTGACCGACGAGCGCGGCCTCCGCCGCGCATCGGGGGAGCCGTTCGTGTTGACCGGCGAGGGCAGGGGCCTCATCCTCCGGCTCTCCGGCGGGGACGCCCGGCGCGCGCTGACCTACCTGGAGGAGTCCGCCGCGGCCGCGGTCGCCCTGGGGCGTGACGAGATCGACGAGGCCGCCGTCGAGTCCTCGGCGGACCGGGCGGCCGTGCGCTACGACCGCGACGGGGACCAGCACTACGACATCATCTCCGCCTTCATCAAGTCCATCAGGGGCTCGGACGTCGACGCGGCGCTGCACTACCTCGCGCGCATGCTGGAGGCCGGCGAGGATCCCCGGTTCATCGCCCGGCGGCTGATGATCTCCGCCTCGGAGGACATCGGCATGGCCGCCTCGGGGGTGCTGCAGACGTGCGTGGCGGCCGCCCAGTCCGTGCAGCTGCTGGGCATGCCGGAGGCTCGGATCACCCTGGCCCACGCCACCGTCGCGGCGGCCACCGCGCCCAAGTCCAATGCGGCCTATCTAGCCCTCGACGAGGCCATCGCCGACGTCCGGCGCGGCAAGGGCGGGCTCGTGCCCGCCCACCTCCGCGACGCCCACTACGCCGGCGCCGAGAAGCTGGGCCACGGCCAGGGCTACCGCTACCCGCACGACTTCCCGCACGGCGTCGTCTCCCAGGCCTACCTGCCAGAGGACCTGGAGGGCACCAAGTACTACCGGCCCACGGACCACGGCCAGGAGGCCGCCATCGCTGAGCGCGTCTCGCTGCTGCGCGGGCTGCTGGCGGGAGAGCCGTCGGCTAGAGTTACGCCGTCCGTAGATCCAAGGAGGACAGGACCATGACCGTTGGAGACATCGCCGCTCTGATCGCCGCGATCGCGCTGTGCGTGCTGGTGGCATTGCTGGCCGTGCCGCTGCTCAAGCTGAGCCGCGTGCTGGACGAGGCGCGCCTCACGGTGCGCGACCTCGGCCACAACTCGGTGCCCATCCTGCAGGAGCTCAAGGGCACCGTCGTGGCCACCAACGAGGAGCTCGCCAAGCTCAGCCTGGTGACCGACGACGTGAGCAAGGCCTCCGGTCATGCCACGGTGGTCACGGAGAACGCCGCCCAGATGTCCACCCTGTTCGCGGCCACCCTCGGCGGCCCGCTCGTGAAGACCGCGGCCTTCAGCTACGGCATCCGCAAGGCCTTCCAGGGACGGAAGAAGAGATGAGCCGTCTGTTCTGGATCATCGTCGGCGCCGGGCTCGCCGTCTTCCTGATGCTCCGCGGCAAGGAACTGCTCCACAGGCTGACCCCCAAGGGTGTCCAGGAGCAGGTCGTCGAGAAGGGCCACGAGGCCGCAGCAAGCTTCGGTGACTTCATGGGGACATTCCGCACCGCCATGTCCCAGCGCGAGGCCGAGCTCCGCCACGAGCTCAACATCCCCGCCACCACCCACTGACCACTCAAGGGACCCCTGAATGAAGACCTCCGAGATCCGGAGCCGTTTCGTCGACTTCTTCGCCGCGAACGGCCACACGGTGGTGCCCAGCGCGTCGCTGCTCTACAACGACCCCACGCTGTTGTTCGTCAACGCAGGCATGGTTCCCTTCAAGCCTTACTTCCTCGGGGACGAGCCCGCGCCGTTCAAGCGGGCCGTGTCGTCGCAGAAGTGCGTCCGGACGCTGGACATCGAGGAGGTGGGCAAGACCACCCGGCACGGCACGTTCTTCCAGATGCTGGGCAACTTCGCGTTCGGTGACTACTTCAAGGAAGGCGCCATCAACTACGCGTGGCAGCTGGTCACCGGCTCCGAGGCCGACGGCTGCTGGGGCTTCGACCCGGACAAGGTGTGGGTGACCGCGCTCTACGGCGACCAGGAGACCATCGACCTCTGGCTGCAGGTGGGCGTGCCGCGCGAGCACATCCAGGAGCGCGGCCTGAAGGACAACTACTGGCACATGGGCGTCCCCGGCCCCGGCGGGCCCTGCTCCGAGATCTACATCGATCGCGGACCGGCCTTCGGCGCCGACGGCGGGCCCGAGGCGGACGAGGACCGCTTCCTCGAGATCTGGAACCTCGTGTTCCAGCAGGAGGAGCTCTCCGCGGTGCGCCGGAAGGACGACTTCGACGTCCTCCGCCCCCTGCCCAGCCAGAACATCGACACCGGCTCCGGCCTTGAGCGCGTCGCCCTCCTCAAGCAGGGGGTGGCCAACATGTACGAGATCGACGAGGTGTTCCCGGTCATCGCGAAGGCCGCCGAGCTGTCCGGGCGCCCTTACGGCGCGGACCCGGCAGACGACGTGCGCTTCCGCGTTGTGGCTGACCACGTGCGTTCCTCCCTCATGCTGATGACCGACGGCGTCACCCCCGGCAACGAGGCGCGCGGCTACGTGCTCCGCCGCCTGCTGCGCCGGGTGATCCGCTCCATGCGCCTCCTCGGCGTCGGCGATCCCGTGCTGGGTGAGCTGCTGCCGGTGTCGCGGGATCTTATGCGCGTCTCCTACCCCGAGATCGACGAGAACTGGGCCCGCGTGTCCCAGGCCGCGGCCGTGGAGGAGGAGTCCTTCCGCCGCACCCTCCAGGCCGGCACGGTCATGTTCGACACGGCGGTCGCCGAGGCGAAGGGACGATCGGCGTCATCGCTGGCCGGGCCACAGGCGTTCCAGCTGCACGACACCTACGGCTTCCCGATCGATCTGACCATGGAGATGGCCTCCGAACAGGGCCTGAGCGTGGACCGGGCGAAGTTCGACGAGCTCATGAAGGAGCAGAAGGAGCGCGCTCGGGCCGATGCAAAGGCCAAGAAGGGCGCGGCCACCTCCATGGACGCCTACCGGGCGCAGCGCGACCGCGGCGAGGTGCCGTTCCTCGGCTACACAGACCTCGACGTCTCCACCCGCATCCGCGGCATCATCGCGGGCGGGACCGCCGCTGACAGGGCCCTCGACGGCACCACCGTCGAGATCGTGCTCGAGGAGACCCCCTTCTACGCTGAGGCCGGAGGCCAGGACGCGGACCGCGGCACCATCGTCGGGGAGGGCTTCACGCTGGAGGTCCTCGACGTCCAGAAGCCCGTGCCCGGGTTGACGGTGCACCGCGTGGAGGTTTTCGGGGAGCTCACCCTCGGCTCCGCCGCGGACGCGCGGGTCGACGCCGCCGCCAGGCACGGCGCCAGCCAGGCCCACACGGCCACCCACATCGTGCACGCCGCGCTGCGGGAGCTGGTCGGCCCCACCGCCACCCAGGCCGGGTCCTACAACAAGCCCGGCTACATGCGCTTCGACTTCTCCTCGGCCAAGGGGCTCTCCGAGCAGCTGAAGTCCGAGGTGGAGGCCCGGGCCAACCAGGCCATCGCGGACAACTTCTCAGTCACAGCGCAGCAGATGCCGCTGGAGCAGGCCAAGGCGCTGGGCGCCATGGCCATGTTCGGCGAGAAGTACCCGCCGATGGTGCGCATGGTGGAGCTCTCCGGCTCATGGTCGCGCGAGCTGTGCGGCGGCACCCACGTGGCCACCACCGCAGAGATCGGCGTCCTCAACCTCCTCACCGAGTCCTCAATCGGCTCGGGTGTCCGGCGGGTGGAGGCCCTGGTGGCCCACGACGCTTTCGCCAAGTTCGCGGCCGAGCGGGCGCTGGTCTCGCAGCTCACCGACACCCTCAGGGTCCAGCCGGACCAGCTCGTCGGGCGGGTGGAGCGCCTCGTCGCCCAGCTCAAGGAGGCGGAGAAGCACATCGCCGCCCTGAACTCGGAGCGCCTCCTGGCCACGGCGTCGTCGCTGGCCGAGCGCGTGCAGGAGGTCGCCGGCGTACGCTTCCTCGGACTCGAGGTGCCCGGTGTCGCCGGCGCCGACCTGCGCACCCTGACGCTGGACCTGCGCGAACGACTTGGCTCCGCCGCTGCGGTGGTGGCGCTCGTGGGCGGGACAG
>DATITN010000384.1:0-2815 GCA_035467795.1 Arachnia sp.
ACCTCGCCGGGCAGGCTGACGCCCACCTGGCGGCGCAGTTCGTCCATGGTGGCCATCACGGCGAGCGTCTCGTCCAGCGGCAGCAGGTGAGACTCGGGCCGGCCCTCGGCGATCACCGTGGCGAGGTGCGCGGCCTGGAAACTCAGCCCCGCGTGCTCGTGGATCCCCGGCTCATCGGAGACGGCGATCCCGCCGTCACGCCGTCGGACCGTGACCACCTGCGGGCCGTAGAAGGGGCCCGGAATCTCGAGGCGCGCGTCGTCGCCGGCGATGAAGGCGCTCGTGGGGGTCAGCGCCGCCAGCGTCGTGGTGACGATCCCGTGGGCCATCGGATGCCCGGCGAAGCCGGTCAGCACCGCGGAGATCTGGCGGTCCACCCCGGTGAACGCCTTGGTGCCGGTCGCCACGGCTGCGCCCGGGGTGCCCAGGGCGAAGTGGGCGAAGCTGACGGGGTACACGCCGAGGTCCAGCATGGCGCCGCCGGCCTTGTTCGGGTCGAAGAGGCGGAAGTCCGGATCTCGGGGGAACCACTGCCCGTGGTCGGCGAACGCCGTCTCGATCTCGCCGAGGACGCCGTCGGCCAGCACCTGGCGCACCACGTCCATGTGCGGGAGGAAGCGCGTCCACATGGCCTCCATGGCGACGACGCCGGCCGCGCGGGCCGCGTCGACCACCTCAGTGGCCTCGGCCAGGTTGCGGGTGAAGGCCTTCTCGATGAGCACGTGCTTGCCGGCTGCGATCGCCAGGAGGGCGTTGTCGCGGTGCTCGCTGTGGGGTGTGGCCACGTAGACGATGTCCACCTGCCCGTCTGCCACCACCGCCTCGTAGCCCACCAGGCTCCGCTCGATGCCGTGCCTGGATGCGAACTCCGCGCCCTTCTCGGCGCTGCGGGAGCCGACCACCACCACCCGCTGCCGGGTGTGGGCGTGCAGCGCCTCGACGAAGCGCTCGGCGATCCAGCCGGTGCCGAGAATGCCCCACCGCAGCGGCGGCGCGTCCATCGGGTCTGGGGTGCGGGGGGAGGGCAGCGCGAAGGTCATGCGCCCCAGTCAACCACCTTCAGAGGACGGTGGGGCGCGCGTTTCGGGGCGGGGTGAGGGCCGGGGTGAGCAGCAGCGCCAGCAGCGCGGCGATGGGCACGACGATCAGAGCCCAGCGGAGGCTGACGGTGTCGCCGACGATGCCGATCAACGGCGGGCCGGCGAAGAAGCCGAGCCGCATCAGCCAGGTGACGAAGGTGAGCCCGGAGCCGTGCGCCATGCCCGGCAGCTCGTCGGCGGCGTGCATCGCCGAGGGGATGGCGGTGGCGATGCCCCAGCCCGCGCAGGCGAAGCCCAGGATGGTGGTGACCGGGTGCGGGAACGCCACCGCGACACCCATGCCGACAGCGGCGATGCTCACCCCGAGCGTCACGGCCGGGCGGGCGCCGATGCGGTTGACCAGCGCGTCTCCAGTGAACCGGCCGATCATCTGCGCGCCCTGCAGCGCCACGAACGCGAGGCCGGCCACGAACGGGATGACCGAGAACATGCCGTCCATGTAGATGGCGCCCCACGACGCGGCGCTCTCCTCCACCAGCCCCACGGAGGCGCCGAGCAGTCCGAGCGCGATGAGGCGAACCCAAAGGCTCGCGGGGAGGCGGCGCTGCGGCCGGAGCTCGGCGGCGGCCTCCTCGTCGACGGGGGCCTGATCCTTGCCTGGGAGCAGCAGCGTGCGGGCGAAGACCGCCATCGCGCCGAAGACCACCGTCGCGATGAGGGCCTGCAGCCACAACGCCATCCCGACCTGGGCCGCGATGGAGCCCAGGAAGCCGCCGCACACGGCCCCGATCGACCACCAGCCGTGGAACGAGTTGAGGATGGTGCGGCCGTACAGCCTCTGCACGCGCAGACCGTGGGCGTTCATCGAGATGTCGGTGATGGCGTCCATCGCCGCCATGGTCGCGAGCGCGGCGGAGAACAGCAGCAGCGTGGGCGCGTTGGCCACCGCGTTGAGCATCGCGATGCCCGCGATCAGCGTCACCCCGGCCACCGACGCCGACGAGAACCGGCGGACCAGCCGGGCGGTGAACAGCCCCGCGATCAGGCCGCCCACGGGCCCCAGGCCGACGGCGACGCCGAACGCCGTGTTCGACGCCTCCAGCGCCACCTTGATCTCCGGATACCTCGGAAGGATCGACGACCACGCCACCCCGTTGAGCCAGAACAGCAGGATGACGCCCCAACGGGCGCGCAGGACTTCCTTGGACATGGTGACTTCGTTCAAACAGGAGGGACCCGTCTCGCGCGGGACGCGCGGGGGAGGTGTGGGAGCACTTCGATCCTGCCAGATCCCAGGCCCGTGTACCACTGTCCGGTCCGGACCGGGCCCAGGGGCCCTACCGGCCCCGAGGGGCGGTCCGGGCGGCGTGTCGGGCGCGGCGTCGGTAGCCTGAGCCCATGATCATGGACGTCGTTGACCTCATCCGCACCAAGCGCGACGGGGGCACGCTCAGCCCGGACGAGATCGACTGGGTGATCGACGCCTACACCACGGGCGCCGTCGCCGATTACCAGATGTCGGCACTGGCGATGGCCATCCTCATCCGCGGCATGGACCGCGACGAGATCGCCCGCTGGACCGCGGCGATGATCGCCTCCGGCGAGCGGATGGACTTCTCCAGCCTCAGCCGCCCCACCGCGGACAAGCACTCCACCGGCGGGGTGGGGGACAAGATCACACTCCCGCTCGCGCCGCTGGTCGCGGTGTTCGACGTGGCGGTCCCGCAGCTCTCAGGTCGTGGCCTGGGACACACCGGCGGCACGCTGGACAAGCT
>DATITN010000385.1:0-3377 GCA_035467795.1 Arachnia sp.
ATGGGCTACGACATCCTCGCCCGCGTCGGCGCCGGCGTGAACCCCGAGGCGATGCACTCGGAGCGCGTCGACGGCCTCAACCCGCTGGCCGTGGCCGACGCCGTCGCCCGGAAGCGCCTGATCCTCGAGTCCGGCAAGGGCCCCGTGCTCACCGACACCATCACCTACCGCTTCTCCGGCCACTCGCCGTCTGACGCCTCCTCCTACCGCACCCGCGAGGAGGTGGAGCTGTGGGAGACTCACGACGGCCTCAAGAACTACGCGGCCTACCTCGTCGAGAACAAGGTGCTCAGCCAGGGCGAGGTCGACGACATCCAGGCGAAGTTCGACGAGCGCCTCACCAAGGTGATCGCCATCGCGACGAAGGACGAGGAGTCCAGCCCCCGCGTGGGCATGGACTTCATCGAGACCGTCATGTTCTCCAACGGCAACGTGGAGGCCATGGCCCCGGGTGAGGCCGAGCTGCTCGAGCCGCTGGAGGAGAACGCCCGCGTCAAGTCGCTGAAGAACAAGGTCCGCAAGGCCACCGACGAGAACGGCAAGCCGGTCTCCAAGGCGAAGGCCTACTCCTACCGCGACGCCCTGTTCGAGGCTGTGGCGCACCGCTTCGCCATCGACCCGACGATGGCCGGCTGGGGAGAAGAGAACCGCGACTGGGGCGGCGCGTTCGCCGTCTACCGCGGGCTCACCGAGCTGCTGCCGTACCACCGCCTGTTCAACTCGCCCATCTCCGAGGCCGCCATCATCGGCGCCGGCGTCGGCTACGCCCTCTCCGGTGGCCGCGCCATCGTCGAGCTCATGTACTGCGACTTCCTCGGCCGCGCCGGAGACGAGATCTTCAACCAGGCCGCCAAGTGGCAGTCCATGTCCGCCGGCCTCCTGACGATGCCGCTGGTCATGCGCGTGTCCGTGGGCTCCAAGTACGGCGCCCAGCACTCGCAGGACTGGTCCGCGCTCGTGGCGCACATGCCCGGGCTCAAGGTCTACTACCCCTCCACCCCGTACGACGCCAAGGGCATGATGAACCTGGCGCTGCGCGGCACGGACCCGGTGATGTTCTTCGAGTCCCAGCTCCTCTACGACGTGGCCGAGCAGTTCGCGGTCGACGGCGTACCGGAGGGCTACTACGAGGTTCCCGAGGGTGAGCCCGTGGTGCGCCGTGAGGGCACCGACCTCACCATCGCGGTGATCGGCCCCACGCTGTACCGCGTGATGGAGACCGCTGAGGTGCTGCAGGAGAAGTACGGCATCTCGGCCGAGGTCATCGACCTGCGCTTCGTCGCCCCGCTGAACCTGGACCTCATCGTCGAGTCGGTGAAGAAGACCGGCCGCCTGGTCCTGACCTCGGACGCGGTGGATCGCGGGTCGTTCCTGCACAACGTGGCCTCCTCCATCCAGACGCTGGCGTTCGATCACCTAGACGCGCCCGTCACCGTGGTGGGGTCGCGCAACGCGATCACCCCTGCCGCGGAGCTGGAGAAGGAGTTCTTCCCGCAGATCGAGTGGCTGATCGACGCCATCCACGAGCGGATCCTCCCGCTCAAGGGTCACGTGCCGACTACCAACCAGACCAACGCCGAGCTGGCTCGTCGCTCACGGATGGGGCTCTGAGCCATGTCCCGCGACGTGATCAACGATCCGACGGCGCTGCCGTCTGAGCGCCTGGCCGCCCTGCGGGAGTACCTGCAGCGGGGCCCGGCGTTCCCGGAGTTCGTCACCGAGTCCAACAACCACGTCCACACCATCTACAGCTTCAGCCCGTATACGCCCGCCATGGCGGCGCTCCGGGCCCGGGAGGCCGGGCTGATGGTGGTGGGCTCCGTGGACCACGACTCCGCCGCCGCCGCTGAGGAGATGGCCGAGGCTGCTTCCCTGCTGGGGATGGGGGCCGTGACGGGCTTCGAGTGCCGCGTCTACGTCCACACCGCCGACGAGGTGGCCTCCGGCAACGCGCCGATGCACACCCGCAAGCTCAACAACCCGGACACCGCGGGCATCGCCTACATGACGGTCCAGGGCATCCCGGCGGGGGCGCGCGACGCCGTCGCCGAGTACCTGAAGCCGATCCGGGAGGCGCGCCTCAAGCGCACCGCCCAGATGGTGGAGCGGGCCAACGAGATCCTCGGCCGCCTCGGCGCGCCGCTGATCGACGTGGAGGAGGACATCGTCGAGCGGTCGCAGTTCCTGCGCGGCGGCACCGTCACCGAGCGCCACCTGCTCGCCGCGATGGCGTCGAAGCTGATCGAGCGGTTCGGCCCCGGCCAGTCGCTCATCGACGGGCTGGCCGAGATGGGGCTGAACCTGGCCGGGAAGGTCCGCGACCAGCTCGCCGATCCGGACAACCCGTACCTGGTTTTCGACCTCCTGGGCGTCATGAAGGCCGAGTTCCTGGATCAGATCTACGTGATCCCGGGCCGGCTCGAGGACGGCGGGGAATGCCCGAGCATGGCCGAGGTCATCGCCTTCGCCAAGTACGTCGGCGCCATCCCTGCCTACGCCTACCTGGGCGACGTCACCGCGTCGCCGACGGGGGACAAGAAGGCGGAGAAGTTCGAGGACGACTTCCTGGAGGAGCTCGTCGACGAACTGGAGCGCATCGGAATGCCGGCCATCACCTACATGCCTCCGCGCAACACCGCCGAGCAGATGGCGCGGGTGGCCGAGCTGGCCGCCGAGCACCGGATGCTGGAGGTCTCGGGCGTGGACATCAACACGCCTCGTCAGGTGTTCAACTGCCCGGAGCTTCAGCGCCCCGAGCTGGCGCACCTCAACGACGCCACCTGGGCCATGGTGGCGCACGAGCAGCTCGCGAACGAGGACGCGTCGCTGGGCCTGTTCTCGACGGACTCGCCGTTGGCGGTCCTGCGGTTGACGGATCGCGTGGCCCGCTACGGCGCGCTCGGTCGTGCCCTCGTCGCCGGTGAGACCACCGTCGAGGAAAGTATCAGTCAATTGAGAAGGGCTCTGTCATGAGCATCGTCGACATCGCCCCGGTGGTCCGGGGATCCTACCTGGCGAGGCATGGCGTCCCCGTGGTCGTCTCTCCGCTGGCATCGCTGGCTGAGGTGCCGACTTCCCCGCTGGTTGAGCCGGGCGCTGCCGTAGGCCGCCCCGCGTCGAAACCCAACCCGCTGGCTGAGGTGCCGACGCAGTCGGCCTCGAAGCCTATGGAAGTGGCCACGGCCGCAGACCTTCCCCAGGCTCTAGCCGACGCCGACCTCCCCCTCCCCGGCGACCTTGTCGTCGAGGTGGCGGGGGAGCGTCACGCATTCTCGGTGAGCACCCTCGGCGACCTCACCCCCCTCCCCGGTGCACGCTCGGCGGAGGCGCGCAGCGCCGCCTCCCGCTCCGCGGTCGTCGCGGGCAAGGTGGCCGTC
>DATITN010000386.1:0-2343 GCA_035467795.1 Arachnia sp.
TCCATCTGGGCGGGCCGCGGCCAGCTCATCGGCTCCATGGTGCCCCCCACTGACCCGTGGTACGAGGACCTGACCTCGCTCAACCCCTACGACCCGGAGCTGTCCAAGCAACTGCTCGACGAGGCGGGCCTGGCCGACGGGTTCACGTTCACGCTGCAGACGCCCAACTACGACCCGCATCCGGCCGTGGCCGAGTTCCTCAAGTCCGAGCTCGCGAAGGTGGGCATCACCGTCGACATCAAGGTGATCACGGCCGACGAGTGGTACTCCGTGGTGTTCAAGGAGCGTGCGTTCGAGGCCACCCTGCAGGAGCACGTCAATGACCGCGACGTGGTCTGGTACGGCAACCCGGACTTCTACTGGGGCTACGACAACGCCGACGTGCAGCGTCTCGTGGGCGAGGCCGAGCAGGCCGCCACCCCGGAGGAGCAGGCCGCCAAGCTCAAGGAGGCCAACACCATCATCGCCACGGAGGCGGCCAGCAACTGGCTCTACCTCTATCCGCAGATCGTGGTGGCGAGCAGCGAGGTGTCCGGGTTCCCGGTCAACGGCCTGAACTCGCAGTTCTACGTGTACAACATCACCAAGGCCTGAGTAGTTCTGAGTATCACGACACAGGAGGGTGGTGCGCCGGACCATGGGTAGTTACCTGGCCCGGCGCGCCGCCTTCCTGTTGATGTCGTTCGTGCTGGCGATGCTGCTGATCTTCGTTCTGCTGCGGCTCCTGCCCGGTGACCCCGCTAACGCCTTGCTCTCGGTCGACGCCACCCCGGAGCAGGTCGAGGCCGCGCAACAGCAGGTGGGCTCCAACCTTCCCGTCCACGAACAGCTGGCGCGGTGGGTCGGAGACGTGATGCGACTCGACCTGGGCAACTCGTTCATCTCCGGCGCCCCGGTGCTGCCCGACATCGTGTCCCGGTTGGAGGTGACTCTGCCGCTGACTCTGATCTCCTTCGTCATCTCTGTGCTCCTCGCCAGCGGGATCGGGTACGTCGCGGCGGCTCGGTCTCACACGCGGCTAGGGGTCGCCGTGACGGCTGTGGCGCAGTTCGGCATCGCGGTGCCCGTTTTCTGGATCGGGATCCTGCTGGTGTGGCTGTTCGCGTTGGAGCTTCGGCTGTTCCCGTCCGGGGGGTTCCCGCGGGAGGGCTGGGCTGACCCGCTCGCGGCGCTTCGTTCCCTGTTCCTCCCTGCCACCACGATCGTCGTTGTCATGACTGCCTCGCTGGTGCGGTATGTCCGGTCGGCGACGCTTGACGTTCTGGAGAGCGACTATCTCCGCAATGCGCAGGCGTTGGGCAGCGGCTTCGGCGAGGCGTTCCTGCGCCACGGGGTCCGCAACGCCTCGGTGCCCGTCATCTCGATCCTGGGGATCGAGCTCGCGTCCACACTGCTTGGCGCCGTCGTGGTGGAGAGCGTGTTCACGCTGCCCGGGTTGGGGAGCATGCTGACCAAGGCCATCGCCCAGCACGACTACCCCAGCATCCAGGGGATCCTCCTGGTGACCACGTTCTTCGTGCTGATCGTCGGTTTCGCCGCCGACGTGGTGCAGCGCCTCGTCGACCCGCGCCTGCGGTCCAGCCTCTCCGGGGCGCACGCGTGAGCGCCGGGATCGAGATCAGCAGCGCTCCGGAGCCGATCGCACCCGCGCCGGCTCAACGGCGGGGTCTTCCCGTAAGCCTCCTGGTCGGGCTGCTGTTGTTGGCTGCCGTGGGGATCGTCGGGCTGATCTCGGTCTTCTGGTTGCCCTACGACCTCGCGGACACCACCGGCGGACGGCTCGAGCCCCCCGGACCTAATCACTGGTTGGGCACCGACAAGCTCGGCCGCGACACCGCCAGCTTCGTCATGGTGGGCACGAGGATTGCACTGACGGTCGGTCTCAGCAGCATGGCGATCGCGATGGCCATCGGCGTCATCGTCGGCCTGATCGCCGCGTTCGCCACCGGATGGGTCGACGACGTTCAGTCCTCTCTCCTGGACGTGGTGATCGCCTTCCCCACCCTGCTGCTCGCGATGCTGATCGGCGCCATGCAGGGCGCCAGCCTGACCTCGGCCGTGGTCTCGATCGGGTTGGCAGCGTCGGCAGTGGTGGCGCGACTCACCCGCATCCTGGCTAAGGGGGTGCTGCGGCGGCAGTTCGTCACCGCTGCCCGCACGTCGGGCGGCAGTTGGCTGCGTATCGTGTTCATCCACCTGCTGCCCAACATGTGGCCGACGCTCGTGGTGACCGCCGCGCTCATCTTCGGCACCGCCGTCCTCGCGGAAGCGAGCCTCTCATACCTCGGGCTGGGGGTCCCGCCGCCGAACTCGTCGCTGGGCCGTCTGCTCCAGGGCGCGCAG
>DATITN010000387.1:0-4610 GCA_035467795.1 Arachnia sp.
ATCGCCTACTGGTCCATGCTCCCCTCGCTGACGCAGGACCAGAAGGAGCGCGAGAGGATCGGGGTGGTGGCGCGCATCTGCGCCAACATCGGCCTCTTCGCGATGGTGGTGGCGCTGGTGCCCATCACCGCCTGGCTGACCGACGTCTTCGGCACCGCGAGGACCGCGTGGTTCGTGCTGGCGGTCGGCCTCGTGGTGATCATGCTCGTGTTCCAGTCGCTGACTCTGATCTTCACGAAGGAGCGCGTGGTGGGGCACCGAGAGTCCACCCCCCTGCGCGAGCTGTTCTCTGTCATCGCGCGCAACGATCAGCTGCTCTGGGTGACGCTGGCCATGGTGGCCTTCATGGGCGGCTACCTCATCACCACCTCCTTCGGCCTGTACTACTTCAAGTACTACTTCCAGAACGAGGGGGCCTACTCGATCTTCGCGGCCATCCTGGGCGTGTCACAGATCACGGCGCTGGCGCTGTTCCCCCTCGTGTCGAAGGTGATGAAGCGGGCGCAGATCCACCTGCTCGCCACTGCGATGTGCGCGGCCGGCTACCTCGTCTTCCTCGTGTCCGGACGATCCATGCTGCTGGTGGGGATCGCCGGGGTGCTGATCTTCGCGGGCCAGGGCGCCATCCAGTTGCTCATGGTGATGTTCATCGCGGACTCCGTCGAATACGGCGAGTGGAAGTTGGGCCGGCGCAACGAGTCGGTCACGTTCTCGCTCCAGCCGTTCATCTACAAGCTCAGCAACGCCATCGCCAGCGCCGTGGTGGGCATCACGTTGATCTGGTCCGGCATCGACGTGGCGACGACACCAGATGACGTCACGGAGGAGGGGCTCGGCATCCTGCGCATGTCCATGCTGGGCCTCCCCATGGCGCTCATCCTCGTCAGCTACCTTGTGCTCCGCGCACGGTACAAGCTGAACGAGGAGTTCTACGCCACCGTCGTCAAGGACCTGGCCGAGAGGAACGCCCGTGTCGAACAAGTTGCTGACTAAGAGCCACACCGTCCGCCAGCTGTACCGGCATCCCGTCGGCCGGGACGTCATCGACAAGCTGCTGCTGCAGACCGCGCTGCCCCGTCGCCTCGTCTACACCGTCGAGTGGATGCAGCTGAAGTGGATCGAGCGGCTCCTGCAGCCCATCACCGGCCCCGGGATGTTGGACGTGATCCTGGACCTGGTCAACTCGGAACGGGACCGCCCCCTGAACGGCCGCGCCCCCCACCCCACGCCGTGGTGGCGCGAGGCTGTGTTCTACCAGGTCTATCCGCGCTCCTTCGCTGACGCCTCAGGCGACGGTGTGGGCGACATCCAGGGCGTGATCGGCAAGCTCGACTACCTCCAGGATCTGGGGGTGGACTGCGTCTGGCTCTCCCCCATCTTCAAGTCCCCCAACGAGGACATGGGCTACGACGTCAGCGACTACCGCGACATCAACGACGAGATGGGCACCCTGGAGGACGTCGACGAGTTGATCGCGGCCTGCCATGACCGCGGGATGCGGCTCATCCTGGACCTCGTCGTGAACCACACCTCGGCGGAACACGAGTGGTTCCAGAAGGCGGTGGCGGACCCCACGGGTCGCTACGGCGGCTACTACTTCATGGTGGAGGGAGACCCGGACACCCCGCCGAACAACTGGACGTCCTTCTTCTCCGGCCCCGGCTGGAGCTGGGTGCCTGAGGCTGAGCGATGGGTGCTGCACCTGTTCGCCGACGGGCAGGTGGACCTCAACTGGGACAACGAAGACGTGCGCGACGAGGTGGCCGACATCGTCCGGTACTGGATGCAGCGCGGCGTCGACGGCTTCCGGCTGGACGTCATCAACTACATCTCGAAGGAGCCTGGTCTGCCGGACGGGCACCCGTTCATCGGCAAGCTGCTGGAGTTCGTCGGAGTGGAGCACTACTTCTACGGCCCGCGGCTGCATGAGTTCCTGCGCGGCCTGCGTCGCGACGGGTTCACGCGCCGCGAGCAGCCCGTCTCGACCCCCCGTCGACGCCGCTCCGACGGCACCCTCGACGAACCCCTCCCCCCGGACATGATCGGGGTGATGGTGGGAGAGACCCCCGGCATCGGCATGGAGTTGGGGCGACTGCTCAGCGGATACGGTCGCGGGGAACTGGATCTCATCTTCAACTTCGACGTGCTCGACAACCCGGGCCACGTGCGATGGGACTCGTACAAGTACCACCTGTACTACCTCAAGCGGTTCTATCGCGCCTATGACTCGCACCTGGCGCCCAGCGACTGGATTGCGGTGTTCCTGGACAACCACGACAACCCCAGGATGTTGAGCAAGTTCGGCATGGGCCAGGAGAAGGACCCGGCGGTGCGCACCGCGATCGGCAAGATGCTGGCCACCATCCAGCTCACCATGCGTGGCACGCCGTTCCTGTTCCAGGGGCAGGAGCTGGCGGCCATCAACCAGTCGTTCGCAGGCGTCGAGGAGCTACGCGACGTGGAGTCGATCAACCGCTACCAGGCGCTCATCGACGGCGGGATGGCGCCCGAGGCGGCGTGGGAACAGGTCCTGGCAGGGTCGCGGGACCACCCCCGGGTGCCCATCCGGTGGAGTCCCGACGGCGGCTTCACACAGGGCACCGCGTGGCTGATGGGCACCGACACCGAGCCGGGCTTCTCCGCCGAGGAGCAGGTCGCGGACCCCGACTCGGTGTTCTCGTGGCACAAGGCGCTCATCCGGCTCCGGCGAAACCACCGCGCCCTGACCATCGGGGCGTTGAAGTGGGTGCACCCGCACCACAAGTTCTACTTCGCCTACTACCGCAAGCTGGCCGAAGAGGTGTTCCTGATCGAATGCAACACCTCGGCCAAGCAGCGGCCTCGGCCACGAGTGGGCGGGACGATCGTGCCGGTGATGGGGGGCCCTCGCCGCCCCGTGATGGAGCCGTGGGAGGCGACCGTCAGCCGCGTGTTCTGAGCGGCGCAAATCCCGGGCGAAGCGTCAGGCCAGGTCGACCAGCTCGGCGTACTCGTCGCTCCAGAGGTCCTCGACGCCGTCCGGCATCACCAACACGCGGTCCGGCTCCAGCGCCTCGACGGCGCCCGGATCGTGCGTAACCAGAATGACTGCCCCGGCGTAGGTGCGGATGGCGTTGAGCACCTCGCCGCGCGAGGCCGGGTCCAGGTTGTTGGTGGGCTCGTCGAGCAGGAGGACGTTGGCGGCCGACACCACCAGCATCGCGAGCGCGAGACGCGTCTTTTCGCCCCCGGAGAGCACGCCGGCGGGCTTCTGCACGTCGTCTCCGGTGAACAGGAACGAGCCGAGGACCTTGCGCACCTCGGTGTCGTTGAGGTTGGGCGAGGCGGACTTCATGTTGTCCAACACGCTGCGCTTCACGTCCAAGGTCTCGTGCTCCTGCGCGTAGTAGCCGAGCTTCGCGCCGTGCCCCAGTTCGACCCGCCCGGCGGACGGGTCCTCCATCTTGGCCAGAAGGCGCAGCATGGTGGTCTTTCCTGCGCCGTTGAGGCCGAGGATCACCACCTTGGAGCCCTTGTCGATGGCCAGATCGACGGCGGTGAACACCTCCAGGGAGCCGTAGGACTTGCTGAGGTCGTGGCCGCGGAGCGGGGTCTTGCCGCACGGGGCAGGCTCCGGGAAGCGGATCTTGGCCACGGCGTCGACCCGCCGCTCGCCCTCGACGCCCGCCATGAGCTTCTCGGCGCGCTTGGCCATGTTCTGCGCGGCGACGGCCTTGGTGGCCTTGGCGCGCATCTTGTCCGCCTGGAGCATCAGCTGGGAGGCCTTGCGCTCGGCGTTGGCGAGCTCGCGCTTCCTTCGCTTCTCGTCGGTCTCGCGCTGGAGGAGGTAGCGCTTCCAGTTCATGGAGTAGATGTCCAGCTCGGCCCTGTTGGCGTCGAGGTGGTACACCTTGTTGACCACGGCGTTCAGCAGTTCGGTGTCGTGGGAGATCACGATCAGGCCGCCCGGGAAGGCCTGCAGGTAGCTGCGCAGCCAGACCACGGAATCCGCGTCGAGGTGGTTGGTGGGCTCGTCGAGGAGCAGCGTCTCGGCATCGGAGAAGAGGATCCGCGCCAGTTCGATGCGGCGTCGCTGGCCGCCGGAGAGGGTCTTCAGCGGCTGGCCCAACACCCGGTCCGCCAGGCCCAGGTTGGCCGCGATACGCGCGGCATCGGCCTCAGCGGCGTAGCCGCCCGCCGCCACCAGGTCAGCCTCCGCGCGCGAATAGGCCGCCATGGCCTCCTCACGCACGGAATCGCTGTGGCTCCCCATGCCCTCTTCGGCTCGGCGCATCCGCTGGATCACCTGGTCCAGCCCACGGGCGCCGAGAATACGGTCGCGGGCGAGCTGTTCCGGATCCCCGGACCGCGGGTCCTGCGGTAGATAGCCCAGCTGGCCGGCGCGCGTCACGGTGCCCGCGGCCGGCAGCGACTCGCCGGCGAGGATGCGGGTGAGGGTGGTCTTGCCGGCACCGTTGCGGCCCACCAGGCCGATCCGGTCTCCCCCGATCACCTGGAAGGACACCGGCGACAGCAGCAGCCTGGCGCCCGCGCGCACCTCGATGTCCTTGACCTGTAGCACCTTGACAGTCTCCCTGCCAGGCGCGCGGAGGGCAAACCGGCACGACGGG
>DATITN010000388.1:0-3173 GCA_035467795.1 Arachnia sp.
AGGTGGCCCGCCGCGCCCACGTCGTCGGCATCGGCGAAGCTCGACGCCGCGTCTGGATCCAGTCGCCCTACTACGTCCCGACGGCCGACATCCAGGCGGCCCTCGTCCATGCCGCCCTGGGCGGGCTCGACGTCCGCCTGATGATGACGGGCCTGCCCGACAAGCGAAGCGCGTGGTACGCCGCGAACACCTATTTCGAGCCCTTGCTGCGGGCAGGCGGCCGGGTGTTCCAGTACACGACCGGGTTCTTCCACGCGAAGACCATGACGCTGGACTCCAGCGTGTTCGTCACCGGCACCCTCAACCTGGACATCCGCAGCCTGGAGCTGCACAAGGAACTCATGGTGTGGTTCCTGGACCCCGAGCTCGCCCGGCAACACGACCTCATCTTCGAGGCAGACCTGGACCACTGCCGGGAGATCACCCTCGACGACCTCGCCGGCCAGAGCCGGCTCGAGCGCTTCCGCGACTCGGCCTACCGGCTGGCGTCGAACCTGCTCTGAGAGTCGTCCTCCAGCGGGACGCTGGCTGGGCAATTTGTCCCGCCGCGACACTCGTTGCCATGGCCACCGCACCCCGTCGCCGCGTCAGATGGGGAGACGACGATGCGCGCGGCGCGCACCCCCTGTGCAACGCCCCCCGCCCCGCACATAATCGGCGGCAGGGAGCGGGGGGCATCCCGGCCCCCGCCCGCATCGACGGAGGTCGCAATGCCTAGAGAGTCGCTTGAGTTCGCCATCGGCCGCCTGCCCTACGCCAGCGAGTTGTTCGGCACCTACCGGCCGATGATCGGCTGGGCGTCGAAGCGCAAGACCGACCGCATCACCCGCGACCTCGGCGCCTCCCTGTCCCCGCTGCTCAAGGAGATCCTCTCCAAGTACGTCACCGGCAATCAGTACAGCGGCCCGCCCGACGACAGGCACGTCTCCCAGTTCGACCTCGGCCGCCTGGCCACCTCCACCAAGCCGCGGGTGGTGCCGGCCGATTCCGGCACGTTCATCATCCCGGAGCTTCAGCGCATCATCCTGGAGCGCCTGGGCGACCGTCCCATCCCCACCGATCCCGACGAGTGGCGCGAGCTGGTCAACGAGGAGACGGTCCGCGAGGCCTACGGCAACTCCGACCTCGCCGCCATCCACGCCTGGTTCGAGTGGAGCAACGCCCTCTGGGAGACCAACCCGCAGCGTCCCGGGGAGTCCCAGGGTGCCCACGCGCAGCGGATCTTCGACCTCATGTACGCAGTCATCGATCGCGAGTCCCGATTGGGCGCCGCGCTGATCGACCTGGCCAACACGGGAGCCGTGGAGGTGTTGAGCTCCCTCCTCTTCGCTCCGGCGCCTGATCCGGAGTTGATCTTCGCCCAGTTCAAGGCGCTGCAGGACCGGCTCAACGACCCGTTCCTCAACTTCGACCCCCGCGACGGGCTCACCGGCGTCGGAGTCTCCCCGCTGGGCATCGTGCACTACTTCCGCCAGTTCTTCTTCGAGCTGGACACGTTCCTCGGCCCCGCCGTCGGGCATGTGTGGCTCACGCCGGGCACGACGGTGGAGCTGATCGAGTCCAGCACGCGCCGCACCCTCGTCGAGCAGACGGTGGAGATCGAACAGTCCTCCACCACCAAGCGCGAGATGGAGGACAAGCGGCAGGAGGACGTCAGCCAGGCGGTGAAGGAGGAGAACAAGTCCGATTCGAAGCTCGGCTTCTCCACCACCGTCAACCAGTCCTGGCCCACCGGCGACGCCACCGCCACCGGCAGCTTCAACCTCGACACCACCCAGTCCGAGGCCCGCGACACCACCTACAAGCGCATGCGCGAACAGTCGGAGAAGCTCACCAGCGAGATCAAGGCCAGCTACAAGTCGACGTTCAAGACCGTCACCGAGACCACCGACGTCTCCAGCAAGAGCTTCGTCATCAGCAACCCCGGCACCAAGCTGCAGAACTACGAGATGCGCCGCAAGATGCGCAGGGTGGGGGTGCAGGTGCAGGACATCGGCACCTACCTGTGCTGGGAGACCTTCGTCGACGACCCCGCCCGAGAGCTCGGCCTCGCGAACCTCGTCCACATCGCCAAGCAGCCCGACGTCACGCCGCCGCCCTACCCGACGGACCTGCCCACACCCGAGCGCAAGCCGGGCATCCCCTTCGACGTGAAGGTGGCCTGGGCCGGCGAGGACAACCGCGTCGGGCACAAGGGCCACCCCCACAACCGTCCCGAGGGGATCCTGCTCGGCCATCGCAAGATCACCGTCGACGTGCCTGACGGGTACGCTTTCGAGCTGCAGCCCGGCCAGGTGTTCCAGCTTCAGTGCCTGTCAGCCCGCGGTGAGGGTCAGTTCGGCTCGTACCAGTACCTCGCCAAGTACCTCGGCGGCACGGAGATCGAGGTAATCCTGGGTTGGGGCCAGGGCGGCCTGGACTGGGACCACTCCGTGGACATCGACCTGCGCGGTTCTGTGTCGCTTGCTCCCACGCCCACCTTCCTGCAGCAGGTCGCGGACGCCAACAAGGCGGCCCGCGCCAAGGTGGACCTGGACGTCCAGGCGCAGAGGGCGAAGGCCACTGAGGCCGCCTTCTATGCCGCCGCCCAGGAGCGGATCGAGTTGGCGGCATCGCTGAGGAAGCGTCGCTTCGAGGACCTCCGCGAGGAGGAGCGTACCGTCGTCTACCGCCGCCTGATCGCCGACCTCATGGCGGGCCAGGGCAACAACCCCAACCACTGGTACGAGCACGCCAGCAACCAGCAACGCCACACCTACGCCACCGTCCTCAACGCCATCTTCGACATCGACCGGATGCTTTACTTCGTGGCACCCGAGTGGTGGAAGCCGCGGGCGCGCTCCGGCCTGGTGGTCGGAGACGGCACCTACGAATTCGGCCCTGACAAGGTGGTGGCCTGGAGCGGGCAGGCCCGCGAGGACAACTACCTCATCACCGGCAAGTCCGAGCCCGCCCGGCTCGGCAGTTCGCTCGGCTGGCTGCTGCAGCTCGACGGCGACGACCAGCGCAACCGCTTCCTCAACGCCTCCTGGGTGCGCGCCGTCATGCCGGTCCGGCCAGGCAAGGAGGAGGCCGCCATGAACTGGCTGACCAAGGCCGACGTCGAGGGCACCGAGGGCCTGGGGTTCACGTACGCGGGCAGCGCTGAGGAAGCCGACGAGATCATCGACGGC
>DATITN010000389.1:0-1641 GCA_035467795.1 Arachnia sp.
GCCCAACAGCCGCGCACCGCGGCGACCACGGCGTCGGCCCCGATGACGTTGAGGAACGTGTCCTGCTGCCCGGCGAACGTGGCCCCCGGCAGGTCCTCCGCCGTCGCGCTGGACCGCACAGCCACCGGGCCCTCCCCCAGGCTTCGGTACGCCTCCCGGATGGCCGCATCCGCCGGATCGGGCATGGGTGCCGCGGCGATCGCCGCCATCGTCGGCTGGAGCGAGCTGACGGCGAGCCGGTATGCGTCCGTGGTGACGACGAACCCGGGTGGGACGTCGAACCCGGCGCCGATCAACTCACCGAGGTTGGCGGCCTTACCGCCCACCAGAGCAAGGTCGTCACGCGTGAGGTCGGCCAGCGGACGGCAGAGGCGCACCATGGTCCAAAACTACCCCCGGCCGGTCGCGCCCCGTCGGGCTTCGGGAGTCACAGACAGCCGGCGGCACTCGGGGCAGAATGACGGCATGGACATCAAGGAGATCCTGCTCAACCACCTCCGATCCTCCCGGGAGGCCCTCCTGTGGAAGACCGAGGGCCTGAGTGAACGCGAGCTCAGGCTCCCCCGCACCGTCACCGGGACCAACCTGCTGGGGCTGATCAAGCACTGCGCCTTCGTGGAGCACGGGTACTTCATCGACTGCTTTGCCAGGACCTCCCCGATCGTGATCCCCGCGCTGGACTACGACGCCGACCCAAATGCGGACTTCTACGCCACCCGCGACGAGCGGGCCGTGGACCTCATCCGGCAGTACCGCGAGGTGGGCCAGGTGGTGGACCGGGCCATCGAGGAGATGCCCCTGGAGACCCCTGGCCACGTCGCCTGGTGGGGCGAGAAGGGCGAGACCACCTTGGCCAGGGTCCTCGTGCACGTTCTCAACGACGTCACCCGGCACGCGGGGCAGGCCGACATCATCCGGGAGGGGATCGACGGGGCCGCCGGACTGCTCAGCGGCAACACGAACCTGTGGGAACCGACCGAAGGCTGGGCGGCCCACCGCACGATGCTGACCCGGCTCGCGGACGAGGCGTGACCCACGCGGTGCTCAGTGGGCAGCGACGACCAGGTTGTCAACGTCGGCAGGCTTCCTGAGGAACAGCCCCGCGACCACCGCGGCGGTCCAGATGGCGCCGGCCGCCATGAAGGCCCACCGGGCCCCCACCAGCAGGGCTTCGGCCTCCGAGGCAGCCGTCGGGGCGGCCGCCGTCGACTGGATGGCGAAGATCGTGACGAAGATCGCCGTGCCCGCGGCGCCCGCGACCTGCTGCACGGTGCCCACGACGGCGGACCCGTGGGAGTACAGGTGCCGCGGCAGCGACCCCAGCGCCACGGTGAACAGCGGGGTGAACATCGACGCGAATCCCACGCTCATCACCACGTGGCCGAGCATGATCGCCCACCACGGGGTGGCCAGGCTGATCGTGGAGTAGAACACGAACACGCCCATCACGACGACGCTCGCCGGCACCACGAGAGCCCTCGGCCCGACCCGGTCATAGAGCCGGCCGACCACGGGCGACAGGAGCCCCATGGCGATGCCGCCCGGCAGCAGCATCAACCCCACCTGGAGTGGCTCGAGCCCGAACGCCCTCTGGAGCAGGAGCGGCAGCATGATGATGGTCCCGAACAGCGCCATCATGGC
>DATITN010000390.1:0-3337 GCA_035467795.1 Arachnia sp.
GAGCGCCTGGTGCGCGCCACGCAGCTGCGCTTCCCCGCCGTCGGAGACCTCGCGCGTTCGGTGCGTTTCCGCTGGTTCGACCAGCCGCAGGTGGACGCCGAGCGGGCGGCCATCGTCGCCGGGGTGGGCGACGAGGTGGAGGCACTCGCCGCCACCCCTGACGCGCCTGACTACGACGAACGCATCGCCCGGCTGGCCGACATTCCGGAGTGGACGGCCAACTTCCTCGCCACGCGGTTGGGTCGCGGGGTGCCGGCGCACGAGCCGATGCTCGAGGTGCTGCTGCGCAAGTACTACACCGACTACGGGCTCTCGGACGTGTCTCGCCTCACGGTGGCCGACCGCTCCGTCGTGATGGGCGATTACACCCTCAACGGGCGGCCGCGCCGCTTCGTCACGACGGTGGGCCTGGCCGACGAGCTCGCCGCCGGCGGGCCGCTGGAGTCGCTGATTGCCGCGCAGGTCGCGGGGCGGACGCCCGGCCACGACGCCGTGGTCGAGATGTACGTGCTGTGGCCAGAGCGCCCGGATGCCGAGGCGCTGGGCGCCGAGCTGCTGGAGCGCCTGCGGTCCTGGGAGTGGGATCCGGCCGTGCAGAGGGTCGCGGTGGCGGTGTGCACCGCCGACGGCGCGGTGGAGTACCGCACCTTCCGGTTTGCCGACGGGGAGCTCTCAGAGGACGAGAAGATCCGCGGCCTGCCCCCGATGGTGGGGCGCCGCCTCGATCTGTGGCGGTTGCGCGACTTCGACACCACCCGCCTGCCCGCCCCCGACGACGTGCTGCTGTTCGAGTGCGTGGCGAAGTCCAACCCGGACGACCGCCGCCTGGTGGCGATGGCGCAGGTGCGGCAGCTGGCCGTGGTGCGCGACGCCGAAGGCGGCCTGATCGGCCTGCCGCACGCCGAGCGGGCGGTCGCCAACTGCCTGGAGGCGATCCGTCGCACCCGTTCCGCCCGGGGCAAGGCCGGGTCGAAGCTGGACATGAACCACGTGTGGGTGCACGTCTGGCCGGAGATCGATCTGGACGTCTCAGACGTCGAGCCGTTGCAGGACCGGATCACCCCCCTGTCCGACGGCGCGGGCATCGAGGAGGTCCTCTGCCAGGGCCGCTTCGTCCGCGGCGACCGTCTCATCCCGCTGGCCGTCCGCTTCCACGCGCAACCGGGAGCGGGCGTCACCACCACGGTCACCCCGCCGCCGACGGAGCCGCTGAAGCCGCTCGACGACTACACGGCCAAGGTGCTGCGCGCCCGCCGTCGCGGACTGGTCTACCCGTATGAGCTGTCCGCGACCCTCGCCGGTCCCGGCGGATCGCTGGTCGAGCTGGACCTCGACGGCGACGGTCGCCTCGTCGAGGTGGACCGTGCCCCGGGCCGCAACAAGGCCGGCATCATCGTCGCGCGGGTCACCACCCCGACGGCGCTGCACCCGGAGGGCGTGACCAGGATCGTGCTGTCGGGCGATCCGACGAAGGGCCTGGGCGCCGTCTCGGAGCCGGAGTGCTCGCGGATCATGGCCGCCATCGACCTGGCCGAGGAGATGGGGGTGCCGGTGGAGTGGTTCACGCTCAGCTCCGGGGCCCGGATCTCGATGGAGTCGGGCACCGAGAACATGGACTGGGTGGCCGCCGCGCTGCGCCGCATCGTCGAGTTCACCCAGGCCGGCGGCGAGATCAACGTGGTTGTCGCGGGCATCAACGTGGGCGCGCAGCCGTACTGGAACGCCGAGGCGACCATGCTGATGCACACCAAGGGCATCCTCGTCATGACGCCCGATTCGGCCATGGTGCTGACGGGCAAGCAGTCGCTGGACTTCTCGGGCGGCGTGTCCGCTGAGGACAACTTCGGCATCGGCGGCTACGACCGCGTGATGGGCCCCAACGGCCAGGCGCAGTACTGGGCGAAGGACCTGGGCGCCGCCATGGGCATCCTGATGTCGCACTACGACCACACCTATTCGCCCGCGGGCGAGTCCGGTCCCCGCCGCGCGGTGACCGGCGATGCGGTGGAGCGCGACATCTCCGAGTACCCGCACAACATCGGCACCGATTTCGCCACCGTCGGGCAGATCTTCTCGGCCACCCACAACCCGGACCGGAAGAAGCCGTTCGACATCCGCACCGTCATCGCGGCCGTCTGCGACCAGGACCACCCGCGCGTCGAGCGCTGGGCGGGCATGGCGGAGGCCGAGACCGCCGTGGTGATCGACGCGCGCGTCGGTGGGCACTCGGTGTGCGTCGTCGGGATCGAGTCCAAGCCCGTGCCGCGCGCGGGGTTCCCCCCCACCGACGGCCCGGACACGTTCACCGGCGGCACGTTGTTCCCGAGGTCGTCGAAGAAGGTGGCTCGGGCCATCAACTCGGCGTCGGGCAACCGGCCGCTGGTGGTGCTTGCGAACCTGTCGGGCTTCGACGGCTCGCCGGAGTCGATGCGCACCCTGCAGCTGGAGTACGGCGCGGAGATCGGGCGGGGCATCGTCAACTTCGACGGCCCCATCGTGTTCGTGGTCATCTCGCGCTACCACGGCGGCGCGTTCGTGGTGTTCTCCAAGCGGTTGAACGAGAACATGACGGTGCTGGCGCTCGAGGGGTCCTACGCCTCGGTGCTGGGTGGGGCGCCCGCGGCGGCGGTGGTGTTCGCCGGCGACGTGGCCAAGCGGACCGGTGCGGACTCGAGGGTCGCGGCGTTGGAGGCGAGCCTCCGCGACGCCACCCCCGAGCAGCGGGCCGAGATCCAGGTGGAGTTGGCCGAAGTCCGGGCTGCGGTGCGGGCGGAGAAGATCTCCGAGGTCGCGGCGGAGTTCGACGGGGTGCACAACATCCACAGAGCCGTCGAGGTGGGTTCGGTGGACCGGGTGATCACGGCCGCCGAGCTGCGGCCGTCGATCGTCGGGGTGATCGAGGCCTACCGCCGCTGACCCTCCCCCCTCTGGCCCTCCCCGCTGGCTGCCCGCTGGGTGAGCCAGCCGGCGCGAAGCGCCAGCTGCGTCGAAGCCTCTGGCGCCCGGTTTGGGGAACCTCCCAAAGTTCCTGGTGTGTTCAGTTCCTGGTGAACTCACGACGGTTTCGACGCGGGCGCGCGTCGCTTCGCTCCGTGCGGCCCGGCTCAACCAGCTGTAAGTCTTGATCTTGGCTGGCCTGGGGCTGGCTGGCAGGGTTTCAGGTGTTTGCTCCTGGACTGGTTCGTGACTCTTCAACCAGCTGACCCGCGGCGACGTGTGTCTTGCTTCCGACATGTCCGTTCCAGTGCAGGGGGCTGACACCTGGACCCGGCCCACCACGGTGGCCTGATCAGAAGCTTGTCCAACCCGCTCCGTTCACGAGCCGGTTGTGACTCAT
>DATITN010000391.1:0-2342 GCA_035467795.1 Arachnia sp.
CTGCTCGGTGACTGGGCCAGCGTCCAGGGACGCCTCTGGCGCCTGGACCGCGAGACCCAGACCGAGGACGCCTCCACCGCGACCATCACCTTCGCCGGTGGGACGGTGGCGCAGGTGGTCACCAGCGCGGTCTCTCCCCGCCAGGTCAGTGCGGTGCGGATCGACACGCAGAAGGCGACCGTTTCCGTCGAGCACGTCTACGGCCACGGTCACGAGAACTGGCAGATCGCGCCCGCACCCGGCTTCGAGGACGAGGCCGAGGCGTGGCGGTTCCCCGAACACGAGGAGCGCAGCGACCATGCGCCTCTGCTGCGAGACGTCTTCGACGCACTCCTGGCCGGGGAGCCGCTGCCGCCCACCGCCGACGAGCCCTCCCGCTCCATCGAGATGGTGGCAGCGATCTACGCCTCCGCCGCCGCCGACGGTGCCCTCATCACACCAGCCGGCCTCGCCGCCCACCCCACACACCGCCACGGGTTCACCAGCCCCGTCACCGACATGCGCGGCGTCGGGAGTGACCACCGAGTAACGATTTGATCACGATGGTAAACGCTTCCCCGCCAGCCCTTGTGAATCCTTTCAAAGGGAAGTAGATTACTCAGCAAGCGCTTTCCACGGGCAGTTACAACTGGAACCGCCCGCACGGACAACGAGAGTCCGGCCGGGAGCAAACCGAACGCTACGTTCAAGAGAGGACAAAGATGTTCAGCATGAAGCGGGCCCTTGGTCTCGTCGCCCTCGCGACGAGCACGGCCCTGACACTGACCGCATGCGGCGGCGGCACGGAGGGGTCAGAGGACCCCTCGGCCACTGGCGAGTCGTCCGCCAGCGCGGCGGCATTCGACCCGAACGAGGAGGTCACCCTCAACCTCGCCTTCTGGGGCAACGACATCCGCGCAGGCCTCTACCAGGACGTCATCGCGGCGTTCAACGAGGAGTACCCCAACATCACGGTGAACTCCACCTTCCTCGGCTTCCCCGAGTTCTGGGAGAAGCGCCAGACCGAGGCCGCTGGTGGCGGACTTCCGGACGTCATGCAGTTCGACTACTCGTACCTGCGTCAGTACTCCGAGAACGGTCTCCTTCTGGATCTCGACCCCTACCTCGGCGGTCTCATCGACTCGGAGCCCTTGAGCGAGTCCATCCTCGGCATCGGCGTCGTCGGCGGCACCACCTACGCCATCCCCACCTCCACGAATGCGTGGGGGCTGTTCACCAACCCCGTTCTGATCGAGAAGGCCGGCGTCGAGGACTTCGCCGGCGGTTCCTGGAGCGATTACGCCGCGTGGATGGGAGAGGTCACCGAGGCCGCTGGCGGCGAGTTCTGGGGTGGCGCCGACTACACCGGCCGCATCCAGAACTTCGAGCTCCAGCTGCGCGCCGAGGGCTCGTACCTCTTCAGCGACGAGGGCGAACCCGGATTCGACGAGGACCGCCTTCGGCAGTTCTGGGAGGAAGGCCAGACCGTCCGTGACGGCATCAGCGTCCCGCAGCAGCGGGTCGAAGAAGTGGCCCCGCTCAGTCCTTTCGACACTGCATTGACCGCCAGTGAGCTGACGTGGGACAACTTCGGCGCCGGCTACCTGGGCAACCTCGGCGAGGGCTACACCGAGCTCAACCTGCTCGCCCCGCCGGTCCAGGTCGAAGGCGCGAAGGACCTGTACCTGAAGCCGTCCATGCTCCACGCCGTCGCTGCCACCACTGAGCACCCGGAGGCCTCGGCCGTTCTGGTGGACTTCCTCATCAACTCCCCGCAGTCCGGCGAGATCTTCGGCACCAACCGCGGTCTCCCGGCATCGACGACGGCCCTCGAGGCCGCGCAGCTCGACCCGCTCAGCGAGCAGATCCGTGCCCACGAGGAGGCCATCGCGGACCGCCTCGGCGACGCACCGCCCGTCCCGATCATCGGAGCCGGCACGCTGGAGGAGAAGTTCCGTGTCCTGGGGACCGAACTGAACTTCGGCACCAAGTCGGTGGATGACGCCGTCAGCGAGTTCTTCAACGAGATGGACATCGTCCTCAACGGCTGACTGATTCCGGGGCCCGCGGCCATCCGGCCCGGGCCCCGGCCCAGCACTCCCCTCACTCGACCCCAGGAGTAGTTGTGAGCAACACCCTCGACAGGCTCAGCGATGTGGCTGAGCCGTCCGTCCCGCAGAGGCGGGACCCCCATCCGGGAGCGGAGTCCCGTCCGAATCAGCGCAGATTCGCACGCCAGGAGACCCTCGCCGGCTACATCTTCCTTCTCCCTTGGCTGCTCGGCTTCTTCGGGCTGACCCTGCTGCCGATGGGGTACTCGCTGTACCTGTCCTTCACCAGCTACAACATCTTCTCGCCGCCGA
>DATITN010000392.1:0-1829 GCA_035467795.1 Arachnia sp.
CGTCGAAACCGCCGCAGGCAATACAGGGACTCACGCCGAGGGGTCGTGCCACCCCTGGTCGATCGCGTACAGCGTCAACTCCACCCGGTTGTGCAGCTGCAACTTCCGCAACACGTTGTGCACGTGGTTCTGCACAGTCCGATGCGACACGAACAGCTCATCGGCGATCTCCCGGTACGCCATCCCCTTCGCGACGCGCCGAAGCACCTCGATCTCCCGCGACGTCAGCCCCGGACTCTCCTCGTTGAGCGCCCGCGCCACGTTGACCATGCGGCGGAACTCCCCCAGCACCAGCCCGGCCAGCCCGGGCGTGAACACCGCGTCGCCCGCCGCGGTCCGGCGTACGCCGTCGATCAGCTCCTCCTTCGACGCCGACTTCACCAGGTAGCCCTTCGCGCCGGCCTTCATGGCCCGGAGCACGTCGTCGCGTTCCCCCGACGCGGAGATCACGAGCACCTGCAGGTCCGGGAACTCGCGCAGCAGCATCTCGATGCAGGTGGCGCCGTCGGGCTCGGGGATCTTGAGGTCCATCACGACGATCTCAGGCCTCGCGGCCCGTGCCCGGGCGACGCATTCGACGCCGCTCTTGGCCACCGCGACAATCTCGAACCCCACCTCCGTGAGGTCCTCGCTCAGGGCGTCGATCCACATGGGGTGGTCGTCGACGAGCATCACGCGTCGACGCTGGTAGACCTCAGGCGTGTGCGTCACTGCTGCTCCCTGCCTCGCCATCGATGGGGAACCGCAGCTCCCACTCCGTCCCGGCGCCCGGTGAGGTCTTGAGCATCGCGGACCCGCCGAGGGCCGCCATCCGTCCCACGATCGAATCCTTGATGCCCATCCGGCCGGACTCGGCGGCCTGAACCACCTGGTTGGGGGTCATGCCGATCCCATTGTCGCGGACCCAGAGGATCACTTCGTCGTCCCGTTCCTGATCCAGCAGGATCCAGGCCTGGGCGTCGGGGCCGGCGTGGGAGGCGACGTTGGTGAGGATCTCGGACAGGGCCGCCTCCACCTCCTCGGCGAGGCCGCGCGGCACGGTGACGCCGCTGGCCATCGTCGAGACGGTGACGTTGCCTGAGTGGTAGCGGTTCAGGGCGGCGGCGAGGTCCACGCGTTCGGTGTGCTGGACGGGGGCGGCGTATTCGCGGTCCTGCAGCAGCACCCGCAGCTGGGCCTCGGACTCGCGGGCCAGGGCCGCCAGCCGCACCCCGCGACCCCCGAGCGACGGCCCCTCCCGCTCCACCAGGGCCAGCACCTGGAGGGCGCCGTCGTGGACGATGCGCGAGAGGCGCTGCCTTTCGGCGAGCGCGGCGGAGCGGGCGCGTTCCTGTTCCTGTTCGACGATGGTGGCGCGGAACTGCTCGATGAGCACGCCCAGGCAGGCGATGAGGATGATGGTGACGAACGCGGCGCCGAGGCGTTCGAGCTCGAAGTGCGACGGCGGGCCAAGCAGCGCCGCCGAGGTCACCAGCGCGAACCCGACGCCCCACCGGGTGCCGAGGAAGATGGCGGCGTAGGCGGCGCAGCCGCTGATCCAGTATCCGGCAAGCGAGAGCGGCGCCCCGCCTGGCGGCACCGTGAGCAGCGTGGTGAGGATGAGTGCGACCGTCACGCCGAGGTCTGCCACGTGAGCCTGCCACGTGCGGTTCGCGGGGGTGCGCATCCGCCACGAGATGAAGCAGTGCCAGGTGATCAGCGCGACGCTGGCGGCGACTACGCCCAGCGGCCGATCGGTGTAGTGGACCACGTAGAAGAGGTTGACGAAGACGGCGTGCAGCCCGAGGAGGGATCTGGCCACCACCGCGACACCGTAGACGCGGCCGAGG
>DATITN010000393.1:0-5728 GCA_035467795.1 Arachnia sp.
TCTCACCCCTCTTCGTGGCACTTCTGCTCGCCAAGGTGAGCGGCGTCCCGCTACTGGAGAGGAAGGCCGACACCAAGTGGGGCGGACAACCCGACTACGAGGCGTACAAGGAGAGCACCCCCGTCCTCATCCCAAAGCTCCGGTGAGCAGATTCAGTGGGGTGAGCCAGCGCCTCCGGGCGACGACGCCGGAGCCGGGTTCCCGTCGCTGCTGATGCGCCTGGCCAACGAGGTTGCGTCCCGCCTCGACGCCTTGCCCCGCTGAGCGCGACCACCCCGTGACCGGCGGCTACTACGGGCTGCAGTACTGTGCGCCCGTGACCACTCAGCGCCCGCCCCTCCCACTCCTCGCCTGGTCAGTGGTGATCTCAGTCCTCGTCACCGTCGCCAGCGTCTCCGGACTGATTCTCCCTTGGGTGTATGCCCAGGAGACGGCCAACTGGGCGCTGCAGGCCCAAGGTCAGGACGTCGGCAACCTGCTGGCGACCGTGGCCCTGATGGCCTCGGCGGTCCGGTTCCGCGCGGGTTCGTTCCGCGCGGGGCTGCTCTGGCTCGGCACGCTGTTGTACCTGATCTACGCCTACATCGTCTACGCCATGGCGGTGCACCTCAACGCGCTGTTCCTCGTCTACGTGGCGGTCCTCGGCCTCAGCGCCTACGCCGTGGCGTTCACCGCACCCACCCTCCTCGCCCGCGACACGAGGTTCCCCGATGATGGACGGCGCACGCTCGCCGCGTGGACCATGATCGGCACCGGCGCGCTCTTCGCCCTGCTATGGCTCAGCGAGCTGGTGCCCGCCCTGCTCACCGGCCAGGTGCCGGCGAGCCTTACCGAGGCGGGCCTGTGGGTGAACCCCATCCACGTGATCGACCTCGCCGTCGTTCTGCCGGGATTCATCCTCGCGGGCGTGGCAGCGCTGCAGGGCCGCAGGCACGGCCTGTTCTGGCTGGCCCCCTGGCTCGCGTTCTCCGTGCTGATGGGTGCCAGCATCGTCGCCGCGATGCTGCTGATCGCCGCGGCCGGATACCCCGGCACCCTGCCGCCCACGGTGATGGTGTCCATCGTGGTGACGGCCAGCGCGATCGCGCTCTGGCGCTACCTGCGCGCCATCTGAGGCAAAGTTGCACGGCGGACCGAATCTCGCGCCTGGCAGGCGCGGATGAGCGCTGTCCCTGTATCGGGCGGGCTGCCACGCGTGCCAGACTCGGGCGATGACGCCGTCGGACGGGCGGCCGAGCAGGAGGACAGCCATGCCGCACGGAGACATCACCCACATCGACTTCCCGGTCACGAACTTCACCCAGGCACAAGAGTTCTACGGCGAGCTCTTCGGCTGGCAGATCGCGGAGCTGCCCGGGTATGAGGGCTACCCCATGTGGCAGGCCCCCAACAAGATCAGCGGCGGGGGGCTCGTCCTCCGAGACGAAGGCCTCACCCAGCCGATGTCCTATGTGGAGGTCGACTCCATCGACGAGGCCCTCACGAAGGCCGAAGCCAACGGTGGGAGGGTCCTCATGGCCAAGAAGCCGATCAGCGAGTCCAGCTGGTGGGCCACCTTCGAGGACCCCTTCGGCAACCACATCGGCCTGTACGAGGGGACGACCGATACCCAGGCTCCGGGAGCCTAGTCCTCACGACGCCCACCCCCGAGGGGGCCTGCCGGCATGGCGATGCGGCCGAGTTCGTCCCCCAGCGCGCGGCCAGCCACCGGTGCTCGGAGGGCTGCGGCGTCGGCATGAACGGCGACCCCGAGCCGGCCGGCGTACGACATGGCCGCCACCCCGAATCTGACGTTGCCCTGGATGACTGCCACGGGCCACATCCGCTCCAGCGGCGCTCCGGCAACCTTCAGCGGCTGGTCGGGACCGCGGACGTTGGTGACGAACAGCGCGATGAACCGCTGCCGCCGGGCCAGCCAGGCGAAGAGGCGCGATCCCCATCTGGTGCGCGTCAACTCGAACGTTCCCTGGGCGCGCGCCTCCGCCTTAGCGGCGAGTGTGAGGGCCGCGATCCGGGTCAGCCGGAGCACCGAATCCGGCACACCCGTGGCGAGCGGCACCAGCATCACCCCCACCGCGTTGCCCGACCCGCCACGTCCCGGCAACGCCACCGGGACGCTAGCGGGCAGCACCGCCGGCACCGGATGGCCGTCGGCGCGCAGCGCCGCCTCGGCCGCAGCGGCGACCGCCGCGAGCAGCGCGTCGTTGACGGTGGCGCCCACCCCCTTGGCCGCGCGGGAGAGCGGACCGAGCTCGACCTCGGCGAAGGCCACGCCGCGCTGGGGGCCGATCCGTCCCAGCAGCACGGTGGGCGGGACCGTGGCCCTGAAGATCGATGACACCCGCGTCACCCCGGTGGCGAGCGTCCTCCAGCGCGGCCGACGAGGTTGCGGGGGCTCGACGGTGGGCGCGGGGGTCGCAGCCGGCGCCCCGGGGGCGGCGCTCGGCGACGCCCCGTCGCTGAACAGGTGCTGCAAGAGCCGCACCCCCGCGACACCGTCGGCCACGCAGTGGTGCGCGCGCAGGATGATCCCCGGGCCCTCGGCCCCTGCACCCGGAACGATCAGCAGCTCCCACAGGGGGCGGTCGAGGGGAAGCGGGTGCGTCATCAGGGTTGCGGCCAGGCCCGCCAGGCCATCGAGCCCGTCGACCGGCGCAGCCAGCCGGACATGCCACCTGAGGTCCGGCTGGCAGTCCTCCCACACCAGGGCGCGCCCCTCGTCCTGGACGCGCTGAGCAAACCGGACCAGCCCCGACGACGCGCTGACCCGGAGCCTGGCTGCGAGTTCGGCTCGGAGGAGGTCGAGGTCCGCCTCGCCGTCGGCGGACACGAAGCCGCCGACGCCGAGGACTCCGACCACCAGGGGCACGTTGACCTGGTCCGGCGAGTCCATCACCAGATTCGAGGCGTCCGAGGCGCTCAACCGCTCACGCTCACCTGGCATGAGCCGTCGTCCCGAGCCGTATGAGCTTCCATCCCAGGACCAGCACCACGAACACCACAGCGGAGATTCCACCGATCTCGTAGAGGGGTTGCCAGGACTGGTCGGGGCGGGCAGATGCCATACGACGATCCTGCTCCCGCCCTCAGGGGCCGTCAAGGGCGCCCACGCGAAGACCATCGCCTCGGCATCAATGTTGCGCGAATGAGCGAAGAATCGTGGCGGGACCAGCGTGAATGCAGCTGGCGCGGAGCCTCGCCACGGTGGTCATTGCGTGGCGGGTGAGGGCGGCCTAGCGTTTCCGAATGCAGGGTGCGCTCCGGGAACCGAGCCCACGCGGCGAGGGACCGCCCGCACCTGCCCTGCCGGACCCGAACTGGCGAGCCCGGACTCACAGAAGGGCAAGGAGATGGCACGCAAGGCAGTCGACTGCCGGACGCTCCCCAACGAGGTCGGGTGCACGCTCGCGATGTCGGGCGAGGCCGAGGAGCTTCTTGAGGCTGCAGTGGTCCACGCGGTGACCCGTCACCACGAGACGGACAGCGCAGAGCTGCGAAGCTGGCTCGAGTCCACCATGGTGGACGAGGCACCGGCGGCCACCTGACGGGTCCCCGGAGGCGACCGTCGACGGCGCGCTATGCCGGCGTCGCCTGCGCCTGCGTGGCGTGAAACACTCAGCCTCACCAAGTGACTGTTGGAGGGGTGCTGGATGGAGGACTTCACTTTCACCGCAGAGCTGTGGCGCTGGTCTGGCGACGCCGCCTGGCGGTTCGTCACCGTCCCGTCGGATCTGGCCGACGAGATCCGGATCGTGTCGGGTCCGCCGCGTGGGTTCGGGTCGGTGCGGGTGGAGGTCACTGTCGGCGCAACCACCTGGCGCACCTCGGTGTTCCCAGATTCCTCCTCCGGCACCTACCTCCTGCCGATGAAGAAGGCTGTCCGTGTTGCCGAGGGCCTCGAGGACGGCGACGAGGTCGCGGTGACGCTGCGGCTTGTGGACTGACCGGCGCGAGCCGTCCCAGCAAGAGGTCCTCACAGGGTGCAGCCGCAGACGACGGGGTACCTGTGCAGATCCGTGACGCTCGGCTGCGCCGGGCGCACCGGCGTCAGGACTCATACCCGTACGCTGTAGCCATGGCTGGGCTCCAGGCGTTGGGCAAGGATCTGTTCGTGGTCGAGGGACCTGTCGTGCGCGACATGGGGATTGGCTTCGAGACTCGGATGACGGTGATCCGGCTGGGCGACGGGTCGGTGTGGATCGCCTCGCCGGTCCCCGCGCCATTCGCCACGATCGCTGAAATCGCCGCATTGGGCCCGGTGCGCCATCTCGTGTCGCCCACCCCCCGCCACTACTGGCGACTCCACGCCTGGCATGCACTCTTCCCGGAGGCCGGGCTGTGGTCGAGCCCGATCACGGCGGTCACTCTCAAGAACGGTGACCTCCCCAGGGCCGAAATCCTGGGGCAGCATGCACCGGAGGCATGGGCCGGCGACCTCGACCAGGCCATCGTCGGTGGCAGCGCGTTGGTGAGCGAGGTGGTCTTCTTCCACGCCGCCTCCCGCACCCTTCTGGTGGAGGATCTCATCCAGGTGCACGAGCGCCGCCCAGGACATCCCCTCCAGAACGCCCTGATCGCGTTGGGTGGCGTGGCGGCCCCGCGCGGCGGCGTCGCCCGCGACATCAGGCTGACGTTCCGGGATCGGGCCGCGGCACGCCATTCGATCCGCAGGATCCTGGAGTGGGACTTCGATCAGGTCGTCGTGGCGCACGGGCCGGTGATCACCCATGCCGGCAGACGAAGGGTCGAGGAGGCATTCTCCTGGCTCGGCCTCGGTGGCTGAGTCGGCGCTGGTCAGGAGAGATGATGGTGTTCACACACGACAAGTCCGGCCACGAGGGCGCGGGGGGCGCCGCGGCAGATCCCTGGGACCCGACGGCGGCTGGAGGTCGGTCGGCGCTGACGTTGAGCTTTGACTCCGCGGCCGCCACGTTGGAGTCCTGCGGCGGGAAGGGCATCAACCTGGTGCGGCTGACCCGCGCAGGGTTCAGGGTGCCTCCGGGTTTTGTGGTGGCCGCCGATGCGTATCGCCTCTTCGTCGCCGCGAACGACTTGACGACTCGGCTCGGGGACCTCCTCGCGGGCGTGGATGCGGGCGACGTGGCCGCGTTGGAGGCAGCCTCTGATCGAATCCGGCGAGCCTTCGCAGACGGCGCGATCCCCGTCGAGGTGGCGGAGGCGGTGCGCGCGGCGTGGGAGCAGACGTTCGAGCCGGGCTCCGCGCTGGCGGTGCGTTCGTCGGCGACGGCCGAAGACCTGCCGGACCTGTCGTTCGCGGGGCAGCAGGACACCTTCCTCAACGTCGTCGGACTGGACGCCGTGCTGGAGGCCGTGGTGAGCTGCTGGTCGAGCCTGTGGACGGCGCGCGCCATCGGCTATCGGGCCCGCAACGCCATCCCCCACGAGGGTGTGGCGCTGGCGGCGGTGGTTCAGCTGTTGGTTCCAGCGCAGGCCAGCGGCGTCCTGTTCACCGCCAACCCGCTGACCGGCGCACGCACCGAGACCGTGATCGACGCGACCTGGGGGCTGGGCGAGGCGCTGGTGTCCGGTCAGGTCGAGCCCGACCACTTCGTCGTCGACTCCGAGACCGGCCGGATCAGCCGATCGGTGGGCGCGAAGGCGGTGGTCACGACGGCTCTCCCGGGCGGCGGGGTGGCCACCTCCGCCAGGGAGCCCGACCCCGAGCTGTCGCTGAGCGATGCCGAGGTGCGCGAGTTGGTGGCCCTGG
>DATITN010000394.1:0-3772 GCA_035467795.1 Arachnia sp.
GATCAGACCGTGACCGACGAAGAGGCCCTCGCCGTGCTGCGCGAGACCGCCGGTGAGAGCCCCGCCCTGAACGACCCGGAGTGCGCGAGGATCGCAGCCGCCAGGTTGAAGCTGCAGATCCTGGTCGCCAAGCTGGGCGACGATGCGGACATCGCTGTACTCCAGCAGATGTTCGAGGACGTGGACGTGGACCTCAACCCGCGCTACGGCCAGTGGGACCCTGCGGGCGAGGGTGTCACCGGCACGGGCTCGATGTCGGTCCTTCCCTCCTGAACGCCTCCCGCCAGATGACCTCTGAGCTCGAGCGGCTCCGCCAGGTGATGGCCGAGCTGCGGCTCAAGTGCCCCTGGGACGCCGAGCAGACGCACCGGTCGCTCCTCAACCACCTCATCGAAGAGGCCTGCGAGGTGGTGGACGCCGTGGAGACGGGCGACGACGTCGAGCTCCAGGAGGAACTGGGCGACCTCCTCCTGCAGGTCTACTTCCATGCGCGCATCGCCGAGGACGAAGGTCGCTTCACCCTCGACGACGTGGCCGCCGGCATCGCGGACAAGCTGGTGCGCAGGCATCCGCACGTGTTCGCCGACGAGGAGGTGCCGCAGGACATGTGGCAGAGCTGGGAGGAGCGCAAGCGCGCTGAGAAGGGCCGATCCTCCGCGCTGGAAGGCATCGCCGAGTCGCTCAGTGTGATCGGCCGCGCCCACAAGGTGATCTCGCGCAGCCGCTCCCATGGCGTCGCCGTCGAGTTGGCGGACGAGCCTCTGGACGCGCAGAGCGTGGGTCGCGGGATCCTGGATCTCGTGGCCAGGGCGCAGGCGCACGGGATCGACGCTGACGCGGCCGCCAGGGAGGCGCTGCGCGAGCTCGAAGCACGCGTCCGAAGCGCCGAAAGTTAAAGCCGTCCCGCCCCTTCTATCCACGCCGTGGATCGATAGGCTGGGCCACGAAAGAGAACCACTCTTGAAAGGGAGCACATGGCATCCATCGAATTCATCCAGGCCCGCGAAATCCTCGATTCCCGAGGCAACCCGACCATCGAGGTCGAGGTCGAGCTTGATTCGGGAGCGAGCGGCCGCGCCGCCGTCCCGTCGGGTGCCTCCACAGGCGCCTTTGAGGCCGTTGAGCTCCGCGACGGTGACAAGGGTCGCTTCGGCGGCAAGGGCGTCCTCACCGCCGTCCAGAACGTCACCGAGGTGATCGGCGAGGAGATCCTCGGTATCGACGCCTCCGAGCAGCGGCTGGTGGACATGGCCATGCTCGAGCTCGACGGCACGGACAACAAGGCCAAGCTCGGCGCCAACGCCATCCTCGGCGTGTCCCTGGCCGTCGCGCACGCCGCGGCCGAAGAGGCCGGTCTGCCGCTGTACAAGTACGTCGGCGGCCCCAACGCCCACATCCTGCCCGTCCCCATGATGAACATCCTCAACGGTGGGTCGCACGCCGATTCCAACGTGGACATCCAGGAGTTCATGATCGCCCCCATCGGCGCCGAGAGCTTCGCACAGGCCGTCGAGATGGGCGCCGGCGTCTACCACGCGCTGAAGTCCGTGCTCAAGGAGAAGGGCCTCAACACCGGCCTCGGCGACGAGGGCGGCTTCGCCCCCAGCCTCGAGTCCAACCGTGCAGCTCTCGACCTGATCCTCGAGGCCATCAAGAAGGCCGGCTACGAGCCCGGCGTCGATGTGGCCCTCGCCCTGGACGTGGCCGCTTCCGAGTTCTTCGAGGACGGTGGCTACACCTTCGAGGGCGTCACCAAGACGGCCGATGAAATGGTGGACTACTACGCCGAACTCGTCGACGCCTACCCGCTGGTCTCCATCGAGGATCCGCTCAACGAGGAGGACTGGGACGGCTGGAAGGCCATGACCGATCGCCTCGGCGACAAGGTCCAGATCGTCGGTGATGACCTCTTCGTCACCAACGTCACCCGCATCCAGCGGGGCATCGACACCGCCACCGCCAACGCGCTGCTGGTCAAGGTGAACCAGATCGGATCGCTCACCGAGACCATCGACGCCGTTGACCTCGCCCACCGCAGCGGCTACCGCACCATGATGTCGCACCGCTCCGGCGAGACCGAGGACGTCACCATCGCGGACCTCGCCGTCGCTCTCGGCTGCGGCCAGATCAAGTCCGGCGCCCCCGCCCGGACGGACCGCGTGGCCAAGTACAACCAGCTGCTGCGCATCGAGGACGACCTGGACGAGGCGGCCGTCTACGCCGGTCGTTCGGCCTTCCCGCGTTTCAAGGGCTGAGTTGAGGGCCTGATCCGGCACACTGGATCAGTGCCTCAGACTCCTCGGAACAAACCGACCACCAGTGGTCCGGGTCGCGGAACTCCGCGGGCCCGGACCACTGCGCGTCCGGGGGAGCGTGTGCAGCGCCCGCGCGTGGAGCCGCTGCCCGAAACCGAGGCCAAGGCCGCCCTCGATCCCAAGCCGGGCCCGCTGCCGCGCGCGCAACGGGCGCTGTCGGCCACCTGGCGGCTCGCCGTCCTCCTCGTTGTGATCGCCGGCGTGGGGTTGGTGCTGGCCCACTCGCTGCGGGTCTACTTCGCGCAGTCCCAGGAGATCGCCGCCGTCCGGGCGGACATCGCCGTCAAGCAGGAGCAGATCGCGGACCTGGAGGACAAGCTCAACCGCTGGAACGATCCCGAGTACGTGCGCGCCGTCGCGCGGGTGCGGCTCGGCTGGGTGATGCCCGGCGAGGTGGGGTACCGGGTGATCGGCGCGGACGGGCAGCCGCTCGACGGTGCCAGCATCGAGGCCCCTGACCCGACGGGCACCGGGTTGTGGTGGGAGCGGATGTGGGGTTCGGTGGCGCTGGCGGATCAGCCCGTCGAGGAGAGCGCGCCCACCGCGGACCCGGACCGTACCGTCGCACCCAGCCCAGAGCCAGAGAGCTAGTGTCGTGCGTCAGAAGTTCGCTGCGATTTCCGGCGCCCCAGCGGCGCCTCGCCACGTTCTCCTCGCTCGACGAACGACCAAGTGCTACTTCGCTCGTCGGCCTTGCGATCCATCCGCTGGGACACCGGCACTCATCAACAAACCTCTGACGCACGACACTAGGAGTACTCACCGATGATCGAGCCCACAGAGGCGGACCTCGCCGCGGTGGAGGCGCAGCTCGGCCGCGAGCCGCGCGGGGTCGCAGGGGTGGCGTGGCGCTGCCCGTGCGGAAAGCCCGGGGTGGTCAAGACCCACCCGCGCCTGCCAACCGGGACGCCGTTTCCCACCACCTATTACCTCACCTGCCAGCGCGCCGTCGCTGGATGCTCCACCCTCGAGGCCTCCGGTCTGATGGCGGAGATGACGCAGCGCCTCGCCGAGGACGATGATCTGGCGGCCCGCTACCGGACCGCCCACGAGGCCTACCTCGCAGACCGGGCCGAGCTGGGGCGCGTCGAGGAGATCGACGGCATCTCAGCCGGAGGCATGCCCACCCGCGTCAAGTGCCTGCACGTGCTGGTCGGGCACGCCCTCGCCGCCGGCCCGGGCGTCAATCCCCTCGGGGACGAGGCTCTCGCTCTGCTGGGCGAATTCTGGACCACTCCCTGCCTCCAGGAGGACGCATGACCACCGTCGCTGCCATCGACTGCGGCACCAACTCGATCCGCCTGCTCATCCTCCGGAAGAAGGCCGACGGCGCCGTCGTCGAACTGGCGCGCGAGGTGCGGCTGGCCCGCCTCGGGCAGGGTGTCGACGCCACCGGCGAGTTCCACCCGGATGCGCTGGCCCGGGCAAACGTGATCTTCGAGGAATACGCGCGCATC
>DATITN010000395.1:0-10573 GCA_035467795.1 Arachnia sp.
ACCCGACTGGACCGGGTCTTCCGCCGATCAGAGGGCTACCGACCAGGCCAAGGAGGTCGCCTCCCATACCGGTGACCGGGCCAAGGATGTCGCGGCCACGGCCCAGGACGAGGCGAAGGCAGTCACCGACACCGCCAAGGATGCGGGTGGCCACGTCGTCGAAACCGCCAAGCAGGAGGCCGCTGAGGTCATTGATGAGGCCAAGGCGCAGGGTCGCCGGCTTCTCGACGAATCGATGTACGAGCTCCGGGCCCAGGCCGGGACCGGTCAGCAGATGGTCGCGGAGTTGGCCCGCTCGTTGAGCGGAGAGCTCAGGTCCATGTCACAGGCGGACCAGGACGGCATGCTCGGCGGCTACGTGGACAAGGCGCAGCGTCTCAGCGACGACGCGGCCGCCTGGCTGGAGAGCCGGCAGCCCGACGAGGTCCTGGAGTCGGTGCGTCGCTACGCCGCACGCAACCCCTGGCAGTTCCTGGCCATCTCCGCCGGCGTCGGCTTCGTCGGAGCGCGCATCTACCGCGGGCTCCAGGGCGCGAAGGCCGACGAAGATCGCCGGGCTCAGCCCGCGGCCGGGTATCGCCCCGGCGCTGCCGTTCCTGGCTCCTATCCCACGCCGCACCTCGCCGACCAGTACCCGCCGACGCCCTCGGGCGCTGCCCCTCGTCGCGAGTCGCAGGTGGCCAACGAGACGTTCGTTGAGCCTGAGTCCCAGTACGAGGATCTCACCGTCGAGGGTGGGGATCCCTGGCGGGAGGGTCTCCGATGACCTCCCCCTACACCGATCCGATCCCCACGGCCCGCGACCCCTACGGCGCCGGCTACCCGGACCCGACCACCCCGCTGGGCATGGACCCGGAGGACGCCGAGAAGGAAGCCAGCTACGCCCGTTACCGGGCCGAGGAGCGGTCACTGGGCGACATCGCCTCGGATCTGATCGACAACGCCACCACCCTGATCCGTCAGGAGGTGGAGCTCGCCAAGGTCGAGGCCAAGCAGTCGGCGTCGAAGGCGGGGAAGGGCGCCGGCATGCTCGCCGGCGCCGGCGTTACCGCCTTCCTGGGCCTGATCGCACTCACCCTTGCCCTCTGGTGGGGCCTGGCCGTCCTGATGGGGTCGGCCGAGGATCCATCCCTGGGGTGGAGCGGCGTGATCGTGGCCGTGATCTGGTTCGCGATCGCCGCCATCCTCGCGATGGTGGGGAAGAGTGAGTTCGCCAAGATGCGGGGCCTGCCCCGGACCGCTGAGACCGTGAAGAAGATCCCGAACGCTGCCACTGGCAATGAGGAGAAGAACTGATGAGCACCAACCCGGATGAGATCCGTCGAGAGATCGAGCGCACCCGCGCCGAGCTGAGTGAGAACGTCAACGCCCTCGGCGACAGCGCCAAGCCGAGCAACATGGTCCGCGAGCAGGTGGATCAGGTCAAGGAGGGCGTCCACGGCTTCAAGGAGCGGATCTTCGGCTCCGACACCAACCCCTACGACCAGGGCGCGGTGGGCGCGGTGGGAGACAAGGCAGGTACCGCTGTGGCCGATGCCCGCGACGCCGTAGCCGACGCGCCGCGTCAGTTGAAGGCGTCGACGAGGGGCAACCCGCTCGCCGCCGGCCTCATCGCCGCTGGATTCGGGGCGCTCATCGGTGGGCTGATCCCCGCCTCGCAGATGGAGAAGGAGCGCGCCACGCAGCTCAAGGACGCCGCAGAGCCGGCGATCGAGGAGTTCAAGGAGATGGCGACGGACGCGAAGGACAACCTGCAGCCGCTCGCGGAGGAGGTCGCGGGGAACATCAAGGAGGTGGCGCAGGACGCCGGCCAGAACATCAAGGCCGACGCACAGGCGGCCACCGACGAGGTCTCCGAGCAGGCCAAGGTCTCTGCCGAGACGGTCAAGGCCGATGCCCAGGTCAAGGCCGACGAGACCAAGGCGGAAGCGGACCGGCTCCGCACCACCTGACAGGTTTGGGGCCGGCCCGGATGACCTCGGGTCGGCCCTGCACCAGGTTGCCGAGGTTGAACTCACCTGCTCGGCCTCGGCCGGCGGCTCCGGCGCCGGCAGGCCGACGCCACAGGTCACTTCCGCGCACAGGGTCGGCTTCGACGTTGGCCAGGGTGCCAGGAATGACCAAGTGATGCACCGGACAAGGGACGTCGAATTCGTCTGGGCGAAGCGTGATGCCCCCGGGGATTTTATGCCTTCAGCACGGGCATCGGTGAAATCCTGTCAAGAAAGCGTGTTACGGTCAATAGTGGGCCCGGGTTGTACACCACAATCTCCTGGTAGATGGTGCCACTCCTTGTCCCGACTGAGAATCCCGTACGCCAAACGGTCCGGCATTAGAATGTGCGTCTGGCGAACTGTCCATACGGTGAGATCCTCGGCCGGTCCGTCCAAAACGCTGACCTGTGGTTAGTGTCCCGGCAGGGCATGGGCCACTCTTTAGTGGATTGTTTTCGAATGGGTTTGTGCTGCGGCCACTTTCCTTGCACAAGGAATCGCCCGCGACCGGGATTCGTTCAAAGGATCGTGCATGGCCCGACAATTCATCGATGTCCCCACTACCCATAGCAGGCTCGGGCTTTCTGGCGTCCGTACGTGGGCTGTGGCGCTGACCGTGGCGCTGCTCGCCTTTGCTGCCGGCGGCAGTCCAGCGGCCGCAGCCGAGGCGCCGGTCCCCCTGGGGACCACCGCCAGCTTCGCAGTGCTGGCCAGCTCCACCGTCACCAACACCGGGCCATCGCTGATCAACGGCGACGTCGGGCTGTACTCCGGAACCTCGATCACAGGTTTCCCGCCGGGGACCGTGGTGGCCCCCGGGACGATCCACCAGACCGATGCCGTCGCACAGCAGGCACAGTCTGACCTGGTCATCGCCTACAACAACGCCGCGGGCAGAGGCCCGGGCGCGGCCGCTGGTGAACTGGGCGGACGAACTGTCGTCGGGGGTGTCTACACCGGCACTGAGCTGTCGTTGACGGGGACCCTGACATTGGACGCCAAAGGAAACCCCAACGAGGTCTTCATCTTCCAGTCGGCCAGCACGCTGATCACCGCACCCACCAGCACGGTGGCCTTGATCAACGGTGCCCAAGCCTGCAACGTGTACTGGCAGGTCGGCAGCTCCGCAACCCTCAACACGAACACGACGTTCGTGGGGACCGTCATGGCAATGGCGTCGGTCTCGGCGCTCACCGGCACCACGGTCAACGGCCGCCTGCTCGCCCGCACCGGCGCCGTGACCCTGGATACCAACCGCATCACCCCATCGACCTGCGACGCCGAATCGGCTTCGCCGAGTGCGTCGATCTCGCCGAGTGTGTCGGTCTCACCCAGCCTGTCCGCCTTGCCAAGTGCGACTGTTTCGCCCGTGAAGACGGTGACGAGGCCTGGTCTCCCCAAGACAGGTAACTGACTCTTCCCCAGTGCAGATCGTGCGTGGGGCCCGCTTTGCGAGGGCCTCACGCACGATTCATTGCATCGGCGAATGCAAGCAATCCGTAAGTATTTGGGGCCAGCATCCCGACGTCAGGTGCGATCCCGAAAAGCGCTGGTTTCGGATGAACCAGTTGTGGGTACGTGACCGACGGGGCCGTCAGTTGCCCCGGACAAGCAGAGACGCGCCAGCCAGCTGATGGGCCTGGCGCCGGTTGAGTAGCTGAAGGAGGGGCACGCACATGTCGCCCGGTGAACCATCCACGCGAGACAGCGAACCTGAATCGGTCGAGCAGACCCGGGAGAAGGCCGCGACCGCGCCGCACCCCGACGACCCGAGGAAGCCGGACTCCCCATCAGACCTGCACGGGCCCTCCTGGAGGTACTCGCTGAAGCGCGCCGCGTCCGAGTTCTCCAAGGACCACGTCACGGATCTGGCCGCGAGCCTCACCTACTTCGCTGTGTTGTCGCTCTTCCCGATGCTGCTGGCGCTGGTCTCGCTGCTGGGCGTCTTCGGACAGGGGGAGCAGACGGCGCAGGGCATCAACCGGTTGATCGAGACCTATGCCCCGACGGAGCTCTCGGATCTGCTCGGCGACACCATCACGGGCCTGGCGACGCAGGGGGGTGCGGGGCTGGCGTTGGCGACGGGCCTGGCGGGCGCGCTGTGGGCCGCGTCCGGTTACGTCGGGGCGTTCTCCCGTGCGATGAACCGGATATACGAGGTGGAGGAGGGCAGGCCGTTCTGGAAGCACAAGCCGCAGATGCTGCTCCTGACGCTGGCTCTCGTCCTCATCCTCGCCGTCATCGTCTTCGCACTGATCCTGTCCGGGGACATCGCGCGAGGCATCGGAGGCTTCATCGGTCTCGCAGACACCACTGTGCTGATCTGGGACATCGCCAAGTGGCCCGTCGTCATCGCCCTGGCGGTGCTGCTGATCGCAATGCTGTACTACTTCACCCCGAATGTGAAGCAGCCCAGGTTCCGCTGGATCAGCGTCGGCGCGGTGGTCGCGCTGCTCGTGGCCGCCCTGGCTGTGGCCGGTTTCTCGCTGTACGTGTCCAACTTCGCCTCCTACAACGCCACCTACGGCGTCATCGGCTCGGTCATCGTGCTCCTCCTAGGCCTGTGGATCATCAACAACGTCCTGCTGTTCGGCGCGGAGATCGACGCGGAGATCGAGCGTGGGCGGCAACTCCAGGCAGGGATCGAGGCCGAGGAGACCATCAAGCTGCCACCGCGCGACACCAGGGCCTCGGAGAAGCTCGCCGACAAGCACGGCGAACTCGTCAGCCGCGGGAGAGAGCTGCGGGTTGAGCGCGGGAGGGACCACTCCCAGGACGCGTGAGCCGGATCCCGGGTCAGGCCGTGGGCCTGAGGTCCGGCCGCGACACCGACAGTGAAACACTTGTTGCCATGCCTTCGCCCACCCGCTTCCACGTCGACCTCGACGCCCTGCACGCCAACCTCGCCATCGCCCGCGACCTGGCCGGCGGGCGGAAGGTCCTGGCGGCGGTCAAGGCGAACGCGTACGGCCACGGCCTCGTCGAGGTGTCGCGAAGCATCCAGCAGCGGGGGAGCGCGGACTGGCTCGGGGTGGCCCTCACGACGGAGGCGCAAGCCCTGCGTGACGCCGGGGTCACCCTGCCCATCCTCAAGTTCACCCCCACTCTGGCCGATGACCTGCCCGAGGCCATCGTCGCGGGCGTGACGCTGTCCGTCGGGGACGGGCGGTCCGTGGATGAGGCGCAGGCGGCGGCCCTGGCGGCGGGGGTCACCGTCGACGTGCACCTCAAGATCGACACCGGGATGCGGCGCGTGGGCGTCGACCCGGGAGACGCCGCCGCGCTGGCGGAGAGGCTGGCCGCGTCGTCTCACCTGAGAGTCGGGGGTATCTTCACACACCTCCCGGTCAGCGACGTGGTGCCGGGCGAGGAGTTCACCCGCGGCCAGCTGGCGCTGTTCGAGGCGACGGTGGCGCAGGTCGAGGAGGTGGTGGGCCCCGTCGAACTGGTGCACGCGGCCAACTCCGGGGCGGTCCTCGGCCACGACCTTGGCCGCACCACCATGGTTCGCCCCGGGATCATGATCTACGGCTCCTACCCCGACGCCGCCACGCCCCCCACCCGGCCGCTGCGCGATGTGGGCCGCTGGACCTCCCGCGTGAGCTTCCTCAAACGGATCGCGGCGGGGGAGACGGTGGGATACGGCCGCACCTGGACCGCCCCCCGCGACACCTGGGTGGCGACCGTGGCCGTGGGCTACGGCGACGGGTACTCGCGGCTGCTGTCGTCGCGGGGCCGGATGCTGATCGACGGCCGCTCCTACCCGATCATCGGGCGCGTGTGCATGGACCAGACGATGCTGGACCTCGGTCCCGACGAGCCGACGGTGGGCGTGGGCGACGAGGTGGTCCTGATGGGCACCAGCGGTGGCGAGCGCATCGGCGTGGAGGAACTCGCCCAGCTGATGGGCACCATCACCTACGAGGTGACCTGCCTGATCACCGCCCGCGTCCCGCGGACCTACTGACCGCTACTCGGCGGGCGCGCCCTCGGCGCGGCTGCGGGGCAGCTTCGGCCGCCTGCTGGGGAATTCGTTCATGGCATGAATGCCGATGCTCCGGGTGCTCCATCCGTCGACGGCGGCGCCCACGCCACCGCCCACGAACGGGATCCCGCGCAGCGCCCGCACACCGAGGCGCTTCCCGCTGACCTGGTACAGCACCCGGTCCAGCAGGGCCCGCGACACCTGCCCGTCGAGCCGCGCGTCGAACACCGGCGCCGTGGCCACCACGAGCGGCGAGCTGGGCAGCACGCCCTTACTCACCAGGTCCGCCATGGTGGAAGGGCCGAGCATGACCATGAGGATGGCGGTGCGGACTCGAGGATCGCTGAGCTCATAGCCGCGCAGGTGCGCGATGCCCGCCACCAGTCTGGCCTGGAGGAAGGTGGCCGCGGCGATGTTGGCCGGCACCGCCACCAGGGCCACGAAGAACCCACCCCAGTTCGTCACGAAGCCCTGACCACCGGCCATGGCGACGTGCTGGTTGATCATCCAGGAGATGGCCGACTCGGCGTCCGAGCGCTGCGCCAACAGCTGCTTGGCGGCGTGCTTGGCACCTGGCAGCTTGCCCTTGCCGTCGATGGCCAGCTGCAGGAGCTCGTGGAGGACGTCGGCGGTGAAGTTCTCGGCCACCGCCACGACGTTTTGATCACTCATCAGCAAACCCCTCTCTGCCCCAAGCGTCGCACACGCCTGCAAGCGCGTCGACCCTGGAAAAGTCCCTAGGGGCTGCCAGACTGGGGGGATGCTGGGCGCCACGTTCGGCCGGCCCGAGGAATGGCCGAGCCAAGATCTCATCGGATACTCCGAGGAGTTCGGCGCCGGGCTGGCGCTCGAGGCCTACGCGTGCGGCGTCTTCCCGATGCCGATAGACCACGACGGCGACGAGATGGGCTGGTGGTCGCCCATGCAGCGCGGGCTGCTACCCATTCGCGGCCTCCACGTCACCAGATCCCTGAAGAAGTCAGCCAAGCGCTACACCACGACGGTGGATCAGGCGTTCGGCGACCTGCTCAAAGCGTGCGCGGACCCCTCGCGCGACGGCGGATGGATCGACGAGCGGATCGAGGAGGCCTACACCACTCTGCACGGGAAGGGGTGGGTGCACTCCGTCGAGACGTGGGATGCGGAGGGGCGGCTGGTCGGCGGACTGTACGGCGTGCACGTCGGCGGCGTGTTCGCGGGGGAGTCGATGTTCCACCATCCCGAGCTGGGGCGGGATGCGTCGAAGGTGGCGCTGATGCGCCTCGCCGTCGAGCTGGAGGACGCGGGCGTGGCGCTGTTGGACGTGCAGTGGCTGACCGAGCACCTCGGGTCGCTCGGCGCCTACGAGGTGCCACGGGAGGAGTATCTGGGGCGGCTCAGTGTGGCCCTGGAGCTGCCCCGGTTGTCGTGGCGGCCCCGGGAGGCCATGGACGGGGCGAGGTTGCTGAAGGCCTGGGACATGGTGCGCTCGGCGGGCACACTGTCTGTGAGAGGAGGCGCCGATGCCTGAGCTGCCGGAGGTGGCCGCCCTGGCGGGCGCGCTCGACGAGAGGCTGCGCGGCCGCGTGATCGCCGCGGGGCACCTGGTGTCCTTCGCGGCGCTCAAGACGTTCCGGATCCCGCTGGAGGCGCTGGCCGGGTTGGAGGTGGGCGGCGTCTCCCGCCACGGGAAGTTCGTCGACGTGGAGGCGCAGGGCGTCCATCTCATCTTCCACCTCGCCCGCGCGGGCTGGGTCACCTGGCACGACGAGGCCCCGCCGGTCCCGGCGAGGCCGGGCAAGTCCGGGCTGGCGCTACGCATCGTCCTCGACGACGGCTCGGGCTTCAGCGTCACGGAGGCAGGCACCCAGAAGCATCTGGCCCTCTACGTGGTGGAGAGCCCCGACGAGGTGCCGGGGGTCGCGGCGCTCGGCCCGGACCCGCTGAGCCCCGAGTTCACCGTCGAGGACTTCCGGGCCGTGCTCGCCGCCGCCGGACGCTCCCAGCTCAAGGGGGTTCTCCGTGACCAGAAGATCCTGGCGGGGATCGGAAACGCCTACAGCGACGAGATCCTGCACGCCGCCAAGCTGAGCCCCTTCAAGCCCGCCAACAGCCTCGACGAGGTGGCCTCGGCCGAACTCTTCGGTCATCTTCGTGACGTGCTGGGCCAGGCGGTCGCGGCGGCCGCCAAGGTGCCGATCGCGCAGCTCAAGGACGCCAAGCGAACTCGGATGCGGGTCCATGGGCGAACGGGCGAGGCGTGCGAGGTCTGCGGCTCGACCATCGCCGAGGTGTCGTTCGCGGACTCGTCGCTGCAGTACTGCCCCGGGTGTCAGACCGGTGGCAAGCCGCTGGCGGATCGTCGGATGTCCAAACTTCTCAAGTAGCACCGTCCCCGGCGCCTACGATGAGGAGATGAGCGACGGCGGAGTCATCGGCGACATCCAGGACAAGGCCAAGGACGTCGAGCACCATCCGGTCGCCGCGTGGGTCGCTGGGGCAGGACACGCCGTCAACGGCGTCGTGCACGCCATCATCGGCGGGCTCGCCATCGGTATCGCCCAAGGCGCGGCTGGATCGGCTGACCAGTCGGGCGCGATGCGCGCTATCGACGCCAATCCCCTCGGCGAGGCGGCGCTGTGGGTGGCGGGGGTGGCGCTGTTCGCGCTGGCCGTCTATTCGCTGGCGGTCGCCGTCGGTGAAATGTCGCGGGAGAAGCGGGATGCGGCCAAGAGCGTTGGCCGTGCGGTGATGTACGCGGTGGTGGGCTCGGCGGCGCTGGTCTACGCCATGGGCGGCACGGCGGACGGTGAGGAGACGACCGAATCGCTCAGCGCAGAGTTGTTGCAGAGTTGGTGGGGCTCGGCGCTGCTGGTGGTGGCCGGCGTGGTGATCGCCGGGATCGGCGTGGCGATGATGGCCAAGGGCGTCACGCGGTCGTTCCTCGAGGATGTTGAGCTCTCTCCCCGGTTCCGCCTGGCGTTCACGGCACTAGGGGTCGGTGGGTACCTGGCGAAGGGGCTCGCGGTGGTGATCGTTGGCGTGCTGTTCGTCGTGGCGGTCTTCACCCGGGATGCGGAGGACACTGGTGGCCTCGACGGTGCGCTGAAGTCGCTCGTCGGCGTCCCAGGCGGCCAGGCGGTGCTCATCGCCATCGGTGTCGGGTTGATCCTCTACGGCGTCTTCTGCATCGCGCGGGCGAGAACCACGGCGCGCAAGGGGCGCTGACGGCTCACCCGCCGTGGCGACTCAGGCGCCCTTGACGCTCGAGCCGCGGACCACGAGCCTGCATGGCCGCGACTCGATCCCGGGGGAGGTGCCCCCGGCGATGGACTCGAACACACGCTGTGCGGCCAGCCGTCCCAGGGCCTCGAAGTTCATGTCGATGCTGGTCACCTGTGGGCGGGACCCGGTGGCGAGGATCTCCCAGTTGTCGAACGACACCACGGCCACGTCGTCGGGCACGGCGACTCCGCGGTCCCGCAGGGTGTCGAGGGCCCCCCGGGCGATCTGGTCGGACGAGCAGATGATGGCGTCGACCTCTGGCGAGGCCGTCAGGATCGCGTCTGCCCCAGCACGCCCCCACGCCTCCGACCAGGAGCCGAAGGTGTGAGGGGGCAGCAGCTCCAGGCCCGCCGCGTCCAGCGCTGCTGTGATCCCCGAGATCCGATCGTGGGCCGCCGCGTAGGTGACATCTCCGCGGATGTGGGCGATCCTGCGCCTGCCCAGCGACAGCAGGTGGTCCACCGCCATCACCCCCGCGCCCACGTTGTCGGGAACCAGCGACACGTCGGCCGGGTCGTCTGAAGGGGCATAGGCGTACACCACGGGAACCGGAAGGTCGCGCCCGATCGAGGGCCGCGGGTCCGTGCGGGAGCCTACGACGATCAGCCCGTCTACGCGCCTGGCCAACAGGGTCTGCAGGTGGTGGCGCTCCCGGATCAGGTCCTCACGGGCGTCGCACAGCAGCACTGACATGCGCTCGGCCCCGAAGGCGTCCTCAGCGCCCATGAGAATCGGGATCGAGAATCGACCGTCAAGGTCTGACGCCAGCAGCCCTACGGTGCCCGACTGACCGGACGCCAGGTTGCGGGCCAGGACGTTTGGGGTGAACGAGAGGCGCTCGGCCGCCTCCTGCACCCTGCGCCGGGTCTCTGCCCCGACGTCGTCGCGACCGTTGAGCGCCTTGGAGGCCGTGGCCACGGACACACCGGCTGATTCAGCGACGTCTCGGAGCGTCACTGCGCGCCCACTCACCATGGCTCACCTCCTCGTTACGAAACCGTTACCGGGCATAGTAGCAAAGTAGCGTTGACATCACGGGAATCGCGGTGCAAACTGGATCCGAAAGCGTTTTCGATGATTTCGAGGGCGACCCGGGCCGCGATGACGCAGCCAGGTACGGAAACGAAGGAGATCCGATGTCGGGAATGATCCCAACTCCCACGCGGCGCCTCGCGGTGGCCGGCTTGCTGGCTGGCGCGCTGACGCTCGCCGCCTGCGGTGGCGACGCCGCCACGACGCCGTCGGCCACCACCGGCGGTGAGACCTCGGCCGGTGCGGCCACTGGGACGGTCACCGTATGGCACTACTTCTCGGACCCCAACCAGGTGGG
>DATITN010000396.1:0-3023 GCA_035467795.1 Arachnia sp.
GCCAGCTCACCACGTTCCGCGCGGATGGCCGGACCCCGCTGCGCTCGTTGGGCAGGTTCGGCACCCACTTCGCGCGCACCGTGGCCGACACCTACGGGCCCGTTCGCAAGGAGGACCGATGAGCACCCCGGTACAGATCCGGCCCACCACCCGCGCCGACCATCGGGTCACCCACCACGTGATCGCGGCGCGCGACGGCCACCCGATCACCCTGCTGCGGATCCGCGGCCGCCATGAGCCGACGCGGGAGCCGGTGATCCTGGTGCACGGCGCGGGGGTCCGGGGGGAGATCTTCCGGCCCCCGGTGTCGCGGACGTTCGTCGACGCGCTGATCGACGACGGATGGGACGTGTGGCTGCTCAACTGGCGCGCGTCCATTGACCTCGACCCGGTTGCCTGGACCCTCGACGACGCCGCCGCGTGGGATCATCCGGCCGCCGTCGAGTACGTGGCCGAGGCGACCGGGTCACCGACCATGAAGGCGGTCATCCACTGCCAGGGCTCCACGTCGTTCGCCATGGCCGCCGCGGCGGGGCTGCTGCCTCAGGTGACCACGATCGTCTCCAACGCGGTGTCGTTCCACCCCGTGATCCCGCCGGTGTCGGTGTTCAAGATCCGTCGGCTTCGGCCGCTCATCCAGCCGCTCAGCCCGTACCTGAACCCGGCGTGGGGCGACGAGCCGGACTCGCTGTTCGCGCGCGCCACCAGAGCGGCGGTGAACCTCACGCACCGCGAGTGCGACAACTCCGTGTGCCGGCAGGTGAGCTTCACCTACGGCGCGGGCCGGCCTGCTCTGTGGTCGCACGCCAACCTGGATGCGGACACGCATGAGTGGATCCGCGGGGAGTTCGGGAAGGTGCCGATGAGCTTCTTCGCGCAGATGGACGCCTCCGTCCGGGCGGGGCACCTGGTGTCGGTGTCGCGGAGGGAGGGACTCCCAGCCGACTACGGGGTGAGCGCGCCACAGACCGACGCCCGGTGGGTGCTCTACGCCGGGCGCAACAACCGCTGCTTCCTGCCCGGGAGCCAGGAGCGGACCCATCGGTGGTTGGAGGGGTTGGAGCCGGGTCGGCATGCGCTGCACGTGGTGCCCGGGTACGGGCACCTGGACATCTTCCTGGGCCGCAACGCGGCGCGGGACGTGTTTCCGGGGATGCTGGCTGAGCTGTCCCGCTGACCACCTCCGCGGGTTGAGCCGGGCCAAGCCGCGCAGCGGCGCAGCCCGCGTCGAAACCATCTATCCGTCGTCGGTGTGTCCGTGGACCGGGGGAAGGTCCTTGCCGGGTGCAACAGGCTTCGACGCGGGTGCCGGCTCAGCCGGCGAGGAGCCTGGCCAGCACACGACGGTAGCCGGCGCGCAGCACCCGCGCCGCCGTTGGCTGGAGAAACCCCGGCAGCCACGGCAGGTGGACGGTCTGCTCCCACCGGACCGCACTGCCGGTGGCCGACGGCGTGGCGCTGACCTGCACGACACCGCGGATGACGCGACCCCGCTTCGCGATGGTCGCCGCCGCGTGGGGCGCGAAGGTGAGTGCCTCGATGCGCATGTGGTCGTTGAAACCGAAGCGGCCGACGGCGGTGCGGCCGACGAACCGCGACCCCACCGTCAGCTCGTCGGCAGACACGGCCGGAGTCACCCGGGTGAGCGGGATGAGCCGGCTGTGGGCACGGAGGTCGAGAAGCCGACGGAGGGCCTCGTCGGGCGCGCAGTCAGCGTGGAGTTCGACAACAAAACGGGCTCTGGTCACCCGGCCCATCCTAGGAGCAGGCCCAGCGGGAAGGGTGGGCCTCTGCAACCTGCTATCCATGCAGCGGCTTGTGTGGATATCCACAGATGCCGCGCCATAGATAGCAGGCTGCAGACCGCTTGGTGCATCAAGGCCAGGCGTATCGTGTGCCGCGGAGGTTCACACGATGGTCCGTCCCGTTCTCGCCCTGCTCTGCGCCCTCTCAGTTCTGGCCGCGTGTTCGCCGGCCCCCGAGCCGACCCCACCGTCGTCGTCCGCTCCGGCTCCCTCGGCCAGCTCCGCCGCCCCCGCATCGACGTCGCCGACCACCTCCAGCCCAAGCGCGTCACCGTCGCTGCTCGACTTCACCACCGCCCAGACCGTTCTCCTCCCCGAATTCCACGAGCTGGCGCCGCCATGGGAGGAAGTGTTCGCGCTCCCCTACGGCGAAGGCGAGGATCAGCTCGGCACCTCCCCCGGCGGCGAGGGACTTGAATGGGGCCCCAGCTACGGCACGCAGCTGCCCGACGGCACCTGGTGGTTCCTCGACACCGCCAACTTCCGCCTTGCCCACTTCGACGAAGCCGGCTCGTACCTCGGCGACGCACCCTTCCCCGAGGAGCACCTCGCCCAGGGGGAGTTCCTCCAGTGGCAGTCCCCGCAGGCGTTGGCCGACGGCACCGTCATGCTGCAGAGCACCACCCCGGACCGCCCCGGGATGCTGAGGATGGCCCCGGACGGCACGTTCTCCCGGGTGGAGCTGGACCGGTTCCCGGGACTCAAGGCCACCGACGGCACCAGCCTCTTCGGTTTCGACGAGGATGGCCGCCCCGTGGTGGTGGACCCGGCCGACGGCTCGCTCGCGCAGGTGGACTCCTTCGCTGGACAGGGCGGGCTGAGCTACTTCGTCGAGGCGGAACCGGGGAGCGTCTCCGTCCAGGTCGGTGACCTGTCGCTGCCCATCCCGCTGCAGGCGGCGGACCATCCCGACGCCCTGGTGTACCCCTCCATCGAGGCGGCCACCGGCACCGACGGCGTCCTGACGCTCCTGGTCAGCGGGATCGCGGAGGTGGAGACCGGCGTCGCGGTTGACGCCTCAGCCGTCCTGCGCATCAACGCGGCGGGCGCGGGCACGGTCGAGTCTGTTCCCATGCTCACCAGCGAAGCCGACCCCGGCGACGGCGCCCGCCTGGGCATCCGGCTCGGCGACGACCGCCCGTGGCTGATGGTTGTCGACGCTGACGCGTTGCGGGTCTACCGCCGTGGCTGAGCAACGGCGGTCTCCGTAGGATCGGG
>DATITN010000397.1:0-2656 GCA_035467795.1 Arachnia sp.
CCTCGGCGAGATCGTCAGGGTGGGGTGCGGGCGGTAGGGCTGGCCGGGAGCGCGTCCGCCTTCGAGGAAGTAGGTGTCGAGGATCCGTTGGGCCATGGCCGGCGACGGGAAGTGCGCCAGCGCCCGACGGCGGTGTCCGCCGGGATCGCCGTCCTGCAGCACCCGGGCCAGCACGCCGTCGAGGGCGGTGCCGGAGACGACGCCGAGTTCGCCACACTGGGAGACCTCGCGGGCCAGCTTCCAGGACGACACTGCGACGCCCATGCCGCCCTGAATCACGGTCGGGGGATGTGTGATGGGCACTGATGATCTCCTCACAAATGGTGTTCCTACGGTACCGTAACTTACGGACGCGTAAGAATCGACTCCGGGGTCCACGGTTCCCCGGCCTTCAGGGCGCCTCCGAGGGTGGTCCCTCTGGAGGATCGCCCTCCCCCGTCATCGAGAGCCACGTTGCCACCTCGCGCACGTAGTCCCCGTAGTCAGACCTGAATTGCGGAACACTCGCAACGACGATGTTCCAGTCCGTCGTGGTGTAGTTGTGGACGAGGATGTTCCGGAGCCCTGCGCTGGGCTTCAAGCGGGCGGCGAGTTCCGCTGAGATGGCCCCCACCGCGGCGGCCAGGTCGAACGACTCGCGGTAGGTGCCTGCGGCGATCGTCTTCCCGAGGCTGGCCGAGATATGCCCGTTCGCCGATGCAGCCAGCTCAACCAGCTGGGTCAGGACCCTCTCCACCGCCAAACGAAGCACGACGTCGCCCCGAAGGCGAGCCCCGTCCAGGTCACCCATCTGGTCAAGCGCTTCCAGCAGTCCCCTGATGTGTTCCAGCTTCGCGGTCACGACACCCGCCGAGAACTCCCGCGGGGTCATGACCGCATCACCGCCAGGGCCAGCTCGCGGAACTCCCGCGTGTCCTCCAGCTCGCCAAACGCCGCCATCTGACGGGTGGCGAAGAGGTCCGGCACCCGCTCGACCAGGATTCGTCCACCGCCGAGGGCCTCCCACTTCGCGACGGGGCCGGCGGTGGCGAGCGACATGACGTCAAGACCATCGCCGAATCGGTCGAGGAGCGCATTGGTGACGCTCAGGTGATCAACGGCGCGCGACGACAGGTAGGCGAGGTCCACGTCGCGAGCGGTCTCTGGACTTGAGACGGCCGAGCCGAACACCACCAAGAGGTCGATCCCCTGGGCCGCGCAGAACTCCTCGAGGCCACCGTCGGCCCGGAGCTGGGCGAGCAACTGCGCTGCGGTCCGCATGGGGCAATCGTAGACGGACAGGCACCTGGCGGTGCGTGAGAAGATGGCGCCACCGTCGATTCGAAGGAGTCCCGTGCCCAGAGCCCCCCGCGCCGGCCGCACCAGCGTCACCATCGGCGACGTGGCGCGCGTAGCCGGAGTGTCGCGGGCGACGGCCTCCCGGGCCCTCAACGACTCCCCCGCCGTGACCGAGGACACCAAGGAGAAGGTGCGCGCCGCGGTGAAGGAGACGGGCTTCGTCATGAACGCGCAGGGTCGGGCGCTCGCCGTCGGGCGCGCCGAGTCGGTCGCCATCCTCGTCACCGAGCCGCTCGACGAGTTGTTCCAGGACCCCACCTTCGCGTCGATCCTCCGCGGAATCACCGAGGGGCTCGCCGAGACCCCCACGTTGCCGATGCTGCTGCAGGCGTCCTCAGCGGCAGAGCACCGGCGCGCTCTACGTCACTTCGAGCGACGCTCCGTGGACGCCGTGATCGACATCTCCCCCTACGTGGGCGGCGAGATGCTCGAGGCGCTCAAGGGGGGCGACCTCCCCGTCGTCCTGTGCGGCCAGCTCGAGGGGCAGCCCTACGAGGGGATCTTCTCCAGCGTGTACGCCGACGACGTGCGCGGGGCCAGCCTGGCCGGCGCCAGGATGGCGGAGCGCGGGAGGACCAGGGTCGCGGTGATCAACGGCCCGATCGACAACCCTGCCGCCGCGGACCGCCTCGTCGGCTACCGGGAGTCGCTCGGCAGCCTGTTCGACGATCGGCTCGTCCTGTCCACCGGCTGGGACTCCACATCCGGGTTCGAGGCCATGCGTCGGCTCCTGCAGATCGAGCCCCACCTCGACGGGGTGCTCGCCGGGTCGGACCGGATCGCGATCGGGGCCCTGGCCGCCCTTGAGCTCGCTGGACGCTCCGTGCCCGGGGACGTGTCGGTGATCGGCTTCGACGACCACGCCGTCGCCTCCACCTCCACCCCGCCACTCACCACGGTGCGGCAGCCGATGCGGCAGGAGGGCAGGATCGCGGCGGAGCTGGCTTTGGGCATGGTCGACGGCGAGCCACCCAGGACCGTGGTGTTGGAGATGGAACTGGTGGAGCGCGCAAGCGTTTGACCGCAGGCTGACTGAGGGCTGCGTCGCCGGGCTTGTGGGGGCAGTTGAGCCGATGCATGGGTTCGCGACGCGTCCCTGGCTCAGTCGCCGCGGGGCTCTCTCCACGAACCCATCCATCGGCTCAACTCACTCACGCCCCAGGGCACCCACGGCGTCGCCGGGTAGGCTCGAATGCGTGACAGCCCCGCTCGTTGAACCCGGCCCGGAGCTCACCCGCGCCCAGCTCACCCGCTACTCGCGGCACCTGCTGGTCCCCGGCATGGGCATCGAGGCCCAGCGGCGCCTGCTCGCGGCGCG
>DATITN010000398.1:0-2289 GCA_035467795.1 Arachnia sp.
CGACGATGGACCAGATGCGCCAGGCGATGTACGGCGGAAGGTTGAAGGATCTGCCGCTGGCTGTCCTGACTGCCCCGGACAATCCCGGGATGGAGGCGCTGCGGGAGCCGTGGTTGGACATGCAGCGCGATCTCCTTCGGGTCTCCAACGCGGCAACCCACCACGTTGTGGAGGGCGCCGGCCACATCGCCATGGCAACCGAGCCCGAACCCATCAGGACGCTCGTCGAGGTGGTGCGCGACCTGGTCGCCCTGGCTCGACACAACGGCTGATCCATCCTGGATCACGCCCAGGCGAACAGCGGCCCGAACGCCACGCCCACCACGACCGCCCAGACCAGATACACCGGCAGGTAGCCCGTCTGCCAGCGCTCCAGGTGGGCGTAGGGCCGGCGACCCCGCAGGAAGCCGACCAGCAGGACCACGGACCCGACGAGGTTGACCAGCAGCAGCGCGTTCAACCCCAGCGAGGCCACCTTGTTGGGGCTGAACCCGAAGGCGCCGATGCGGCCCAGCATCGCCACGAGCACGTAGGCATCGACGATGATGGCGCTGCCGAGCAGCACCACCTGAAGCCACTCGAAGGCGCCGGGCGGGGCCAGCGGGTCGCGGGCCGACACCGAGTAGAGCAGCAGCGCCAGCACCACGATGAGCACCAGATCGAACACGATGAGCAGCTCGCGGTCCACGGTGCGCAGGTCGCCCTGCCAGATCGCGGCCGCTCCGAACGCGAGCAGCATCACGGCGAAAAGAGGCGTGAACACCCTTGTCAGGACCGGTGCCATGTTCTCGATGACGCCCTGCTTCGCGCCCACCAGCCAGGCGGCGACCAGCACTGCCCCGGCCGCGCCGCACGGGAGGACCCAGGAGAAGATGGCGGTCTCGGTGTCCACCCCGATGGTGCTGAACACGCCGGCGGTGAGTCCGAGCAGGACGCCGCCGCCGAGCCCGATCAGCACGTAGTAGATGAACCATTCGCCCGTGAACCGGACGTAGTCCATCCGGGCCCGGTCCGAGCGCCAGTCGCCGCCGGCGTGCGCCACCCCGAGCAGCAGCCACAGGGCGACGGGAAGGTGGAGTGCGGCCAGGATCTCGGTCGCGGAGTCGGCCGCGAACGGGTAGAGGTTCAGGATCAGCGCGGATGCCGCCACCGCCACGCCCACGAGCGCCAGAAGACGGGTCCGCATCCGCGGCTCGACGGCGGCGCGCCACACGAAGAAGCCGGCCAGGAAAGGCAGCACCAGGAGGGGGAGGTTCTTGACGTAGTGCTCCGGGTTCTCTTCCAGCCCGATCCCGAACAGCGCGGGCACCTTCACCGCGACAGCCGCCGCGACACCCAGGCCCAGCGCCACCCCGAGCCCCCGTCGATCAGCGGTTGCGGAGTCCGCCGAGCCCACCACCAGCTGCTTCCACAACCTGTCTGAGTGCTCCTGGGCGTACTCGCGCGACAGCGCGTCGACCTCGCCCAGGCGCCCTACCGCGATGAGGAACGCCTCGTCATCGGACAACCCGACGTCACGCAGGTCTGCCATCTCGTCGCGCAGATGCGACTCCAGCTCGTCGACGTCGGCCGGGCTGATCGCCGCGCGGCGTCCGACGAAGCCGCGCCAGGACTCGATGCGGGTCTCGACGTCGGCCGGGATGTGTTCGGCGCTCATGCGGGGGCACCTCCCGCGACGAGGGTGCCGGGGTGGGCGGCGGCTGCGGTCCACACCTGGCGCAGCGCCTCGCTCACCACGCGCCACTGCTCGCCGTGCTCGGCCAACGCGGCCCTGCCGTCGGCCGTGATCCGGTAGTGCTTGCGCCGGCGCCCCTCGGTTGAGGTGTGCCAGCCGGCCTCGACGTAGCCGAGGCGCTCGAGGCGGTGCAGGAGTGGGTAGAGCATGCCCTCGGTCCAGGCGAGTTCGCCGCCGGACAGCTCGCCGACGCGCTTCAGGATCGCGTAGCCGTACGACTCGCCCTCGGCGAGGATCCCCAACACGAGGGGCGTCGCCGCCGCCGCCACCAGGTCTTTGCCTACCCTCATCGTGCACTCCTTCGAAGCCTAGAACTGCAAGGTATCGCAGCAATGCCTAGAGGTGCAAGGTGTGGGCCGGTGTCGAGAGTCTACGCTGCGGTCTAGGTCCTCCTCTCGCGGCGTCGGCGGGCAATGACCACCGCGACCACCACCCCGGCCAGGGCAGTGCTCACCAGCGTTGCAAGGCCAAGCTCCGGCGCGGCAGCCCACAGCGAGGCGATCGGCACCCGGCATCCCAGCCGCGCGGGCGCGTACCCCCACCACAACGCCATT
>DATITN010000399.1:0-1690 GCA_035467795.1 Arachnia sp.
AGGATCCCGAGGAGATCCAGCTCGACGGGGACCACTTCGGGGAGGTGGTGTCGGTGGATGTGCACGTCGAGCCGAAGGCGCTCCAGGTCATGATGCCCGCCGGGTGGAAGCCCTCCGCCGCCTGACCCGCCGTCGGCCCGGGCGCCACCCCGCGTCGGGCCCGGTGCCCTGCTAACCCCCTCCCCAGGGGCCCGGAGCCTAAGTGTCACGCTCAGGGTCGTACTCGACAGGTCGTACTCGACTCTGGGCGTGACAACTAGCCAAACCCCCATAATGAGCCGCATGGAACTGCTCCCCATGACGTTCGCCTCCGGGTGGGCCTCCGGCATCAACGCCTATGCGACGGTGTTCATCCTCGGCCTGCTCGGCCGGTACGCCGACACCGGCGGCGTCCCCGAGGGGTTCATGCGCACCGACGTGCTGATCATCATGGGTGTCCTCGCACTCCTCGAGGTGGTGGCGGACAAGATCCCCGTCGTCGACTCCATCTGGGACGTGCCCTCCACTGTGATCCGCCCCATCGCCGGGGCCGTCATCGGGGCGCTCATCGCCGGCGCCCAAGGCGACCTGCTCACCATCTCGCTGGCCGCCGTCGGCGGAGTGACGGCGCTGCTCAGCCACCTCTCCAAGGCCGGGATCCGGCTGGCGGTCAACACGTCCCCGGAGCCTGTGTCCAATGTCGCGGCCTCCGTGGCGGGCGACGTTGGCGTGGTGAGCGTGGCCACGTTGGCTGTGCTGTTTCCCGTGGTCGCCGCGATCGTCGCGGGCATCCTGCTGATCATCATGATGTGGCTGGCGTGGACGTTGATGTCGCGGATCAAGCGCGGGTGGGAGTGGTTGAAGGCCCGGTGGGGCGCGGCGGACACACCTGCTTAGCGCCGCCTCACGAACCACACCGCGACACCCACCGCCACCAGTACGGCGATCAGCCCGGCTGCGACGGCGGGGTCGGCAAGCAGGTTGACCCCGGCCGACGGCGCGCCAGGCGACGGCTCCACGGGTGAGGCTTCGCCGAGGTGGGCGGTCAGCTCGGCCGCGACCCCTTCGGTGACCGGGCCGGAGCCGCTGCACAGGTTGGAGCGCCAGGCGCCGCCGTCGGAGGTGGCGAACAGGATGATCTCCATCCCCTCGTCGATGCCCTCCCAGCCGCAGCTGGGGCCCTCGACGGCGGACAGTACCTCGACGGTGCCCGGCGGGTCGCCCTTCCAGGCCTGCGTCAGCTCGACGGTGTAGGTGGCGTCGTCGAGGCTCGACGTCGGTCTCGCGGGCCGCTCGACCAACACCACAGTGCCGCGTGCCACCACGTCGGCCATGTCCGCCTGCTCCGCGGGCGTGAGCGCCACGCAGCTGCACGCGACAGCCCGGGGAGCCTGCTGCCAGCTGACCACGAGGGTGGTGGCGAGCATCGCGACCACCACCAGGAGCGCCTTGATCCTCATCCCTCCAGGGTGCCACCGCGACCCCCGCGGGTCACCCCCTGGGCGGCAAACGTCGCTGAATCGTGACACGGGCGTCGGCGCTTGGCCGGACGCGCCAGCCGTGGTTCCTGCCGCCAGCGCTACAGAACAGGCGGCGGCACTTTCGGCTGGCGACTCGCCCGCGCCAGCGCTGTAGTGCAGGCGTCGCGACCCATGGCAGGCGTCGCGACGTAAGGCAACGGCGACTGCGCAACCGGGACGCGGCGCCCGTG
>DATITN010000400.1:0-2176 GCA_035467795.1 Arachnia sp.
TGGACCCTCGGTGTGGGCCGCGAACTTCTCGCCAGCGAAGCGTCCCAGCTGTGCACGGTTCGCATCGGAGGCGACGGCCCTCACGGCCCTCTACCCGTACTTGCCACTGAGATAGACATCTCCCAGTGGCGGGAGGCTCGGGATGCGCCCGATGGCTCCCTGCACCACGTTCGTGGCGCCATCAAGGACCACGTGAAAGCAGTACAGGAGGTGTCCGGCAGCATCGAGCGTGGCGTCGATCAGGCTCGATAGACGGGCGGCCGGGTGGCGGTGCTATCGGGTCCCAACCATTGCTCAACCCCTGCCTGTCAGGGTGATGTGAGACCAGAGGGTTCATAGCAAGTCCGCCTGACAGGGCGAGATCAGGATCGAACAACCATGACCATTGCGACGCTTTCGACCCGACCGCCGGCCCGGAACTTGTCGAGGGATGGTACGAGCTTCGAGGAACCCGTCGCGGCTTTGCGGATGTTCGCGGCGCCCGCCTCCATCGCATCGTGGTGGTCGGTGTGCGGGCCGATCCGCTCGGCGAGTGCTTCCTCGTCGCTTGCCACGGCGCAGGGATTGTTCGACGCGACAGTGCCGCTCTTTGCGGCGTTGACGATGAGTGGTCAGCGGGTAGCCGGGGGCACGCGGACTGTTGCCAGCGCGATCAGGCCTCCGATGAGTCCGATGTCGTGGAAGGGGTCGGCCTCTGAGACCAGCGCTACCAATAGGCCGAGGGCAGCGATCGCGTAGCTGACAGCCGCGGCGCGGGAGGTCGAGCGCAATGCAAGGCTCGAGACCACGCACCCCGCGATGAGCAGAGGCAGCCCGAGCAGGAAGAGCGCGAACATCGCGTCAGTGGGCGTGCCCGTCAGGATGGTGATGACCTGACCCGCTCCCGACAGTGCGAGGGCAACCGCGCCGGTTGCGACCAGTCGACGGCCCGTGGCGGGACTCCGCCGGCGAGTGGTGTGCTGGGCCTGTCGGAGGAGTCCGCCGACGGCCACCAGGGTCCAGCCGATCGTCCACGCCGACACATACAGCGCGAGGACGAGCGGTTGGGTGGTGGAGCCGTCAGGTGCCTGGATGGGGTGGATGAGTTCCGCGGCGACGGAGGTCGCCGCCAGCAGCGAGCCTGCTGTCGCAAGCGTTGGTCTAAGTCCCCGCCGGTGAGCGGGCCGCTCGGTGGTGGTCTCGGTCGGGAGGTTGGGAGCTGTGGTGCTCATGACTGATCCCTTTCGTTGGTGGGTTGCGCCTAACGGTAGAGAGCCGGCTGCAGCAGGTCGTCGGCCGCCCGGACGACCTCAGGTGTCCTCCTTGCGGACGATGCCCGCGAACAGGGAGCAGCGTAAGCTCGCCACTCGTGGACCGACTCGCCAGAGCACTCGACATCCTTGTCGTCGTGCTGCTCGGCTCCTGGGCCCAGTGGGACGTCTGGTCTGGAGCCGCGGCTTCTGTGAACGGCCTCGAGGGTGGGCCGTGGTTGCACGCCGTGTTGGCGGTCGTGATCACCCTGCCGCTGCTCCTTCGGCTCCGTTATCCGGTGGCGGTCGTGATCGTGGTCTCGGCCGCCACCTGGCTGCAGTACTCCTTGGGTGGTGGCCTGCCGCAACCGTGGTTCGCGATCCTTCTCGCCAGCTACTCGCTCGCCGCTCACGCTGGGATGCCCCTCTCCGTGGTGGGGATGACGCCCGTTGCTGCGGCGCTGCTCGCAGTCGACATTCCGCGGCTGGGCAACGGCGCGCCCGTGGAGGATGTGGTCCCGGTGTGGGCGGTGACAGCGCTCGTGTGGGGTGCGGGGAGGTGGGTGCGATCACGTCGGCGGGAAGCGGCCGACCTTCAGGCCCGGGCCCACCAACTCGAGACCGAACGCGAACAGGTAGCACAGGCCGCGGTGGCGGAGGAGAGAGCTCGCATTTCCCGTGAGCTCCACGATCTGGTTGCCCATTCCATGAGCGTGATCAATCTGCAGGCACAGGGGGCCCAGACGGTGCTACGGCACGACAGTGACGCGGCCGCCGCCGCCCTCGGGGAAATCGAGCGGGAGAGCAGGCAGGGGCTCGACGAGATGCGCCGACTCGTTGCGGTCCTGCGAACGGGTGACAGCGCTGACGCCCTGACACCCCAGCCCGGCCTGTCGAACCTGCCGGGATTGGTGGAACGGGTCCGCAGCGCCGGCCTTGACGCCCAG